>CAJXTK010000025.1 GCA_913061115.1 uncultured Haliea sp. | reverse complement strand
AGATCATGCCTAGTCTCGTGGGCTCGGAGATGTGTATAAGAGACAGCTTTTAAGGAATACTCTTGGCCGTAGTTGATTGCCGCAATACAGTACCCAAAAGTATCCATTATTATACTCTTAAGAGACAACTTTTACTTGGACAGTATACGCTGTCTTCCAGCCTTCGGTTTGATGGCATTTGCAACGTATTCTGACCCTTTTCGCCATCGATTAAAGGCGCAACTCGGCCACACTATTTCTCTTTGGAGAAGACGCGCTAATGAACTATAACTACGATCCTGAATTGGCATCCCTGCTGGAATTTTTACCCGATGTCTCATTGGGCATCAGCGAGCCCGTTAAAGCACGTGCCGGTTTTCTGGAATTGGTCGCACAGCTTAATGCGGATATCGACCAACACGGCGTTGCCATTCATAACCGCAGTATTCCCGGGCCGACGGGTGCGCCGGATGTGGCGATACGTCTATACTCGCCTGAGGGACTGGAGCAGGCAGTGCCGGCAATACTGCACATTCATGGCGGCGGCTTTGTCATAGGCGACCTAGACAGTGAACTGGGATCTTGTGTCGCGCTGTGCCGCCACCTAGGCGTTGTCGTAGTCTCAGTCGACTACCGACTCGCGCCAGAGACACCGTATCCTGGACCGCTAGAGGATTGTTATGCCGCCCTTGAATGGGTGAGTAGCAACAGCGCGCAACTGAGTACAGACCCCACACGAATAGCCGTTTTCGGACAGAGCGCGGGCGGCGGACTTGCCGCCGCAACCTGCCTCTTGGCCAAAGATCGCGACGGTCCGGCTATCTGCTTTCAGTATTTGGGCATCCCAGAGTTGGATGACCGTTTGCAAACGCCCAGCATGCAGCGCTTTGTTGATACTCCCATGTGGAATCGGCCGAACGCTGAGCTAAGCTGGGACTTTTACCTGGGCGATCAGTACCAGCGTGGTGCAGATGATGTGCCCTACCATGCTGCGCCGGCTCGCGCGGAGGATCTTACGGGCCTGCCGCCAGCCTACATCAGTACGATGGAATTCGATCCGCTGCGCGATGAAGGTGTACAGTACGCTCTCAACTTGATGCAAGCAGGCGTCGCCACTGAATTACACAGCTTTCCTGGGACCTTCCACGGCTCCGCGCTTTTCTCTACAGCCCAGGTGAGTCAGCGCGAGTCAGCAGAAATGTTTGCCGTTCTGCGGCGCGCATTGCACATTGAGCACTGAAAAAACGTAACCATAACCCCTGATACTTGGAGACACCATGACCGCCGACGCATTACACCACCAGCCCCTTATGCCTGATCTGCTTATCGATGGCCTCAATCGCTATAACGACGAGCCGTGCTTGTTCCTCGGTGACAAAGTCGCCACTTACAAGGATGTGCGCGAGAGTGCCAGCCAGATGGTGCAGGCCCTTCAATCCAAAGGCTTGGGCGTAGGAAGCAGAATTGCCATCATTTCCACCAACCGTCCAGAAGTGCTATCAAATATCGCCGCGATGCAACTCAACGGGTGTATCGGTACGCCTCTGCACCCGCTGGGGTCAGTCGATGATCATGCGTACGTACTGGAAGCCGCCGAAATCGAAACGCTCATCTTTGATACTTCCGTGTTTACAGAATTAGCGGAGGCGCTAAAGCAACGCGTGCCGACATTGAAAAATCTGCTGGGCTTTGGCCCAAGTGAGGTAGGTGACGATTATCTGGCGTTGGCGGCAAGTTTTGAGCCAAAACCCTTAGTCGCTCCAGACGTCTCGCCGGACGATATCGCCTCAGTCAATTTCACCGGCGGCACTACGGGTAAGCCCAAAGGCGTGATGAGCACCTACAGCGTGACCTCCTATATGACGCAAATCCAGATGGCCGAATGGGAATTCCCCGAGGAACTGCGCATGCTTATGGCGACGCCGCTGTCGCATGCAGCCGCGGCCTTCTTCGTCCCAGTACTGCAAAAAGGCGGTGCGTTCTATGTAATGCAGGGCTTCAGCCCCGATGAGTTCTTCGACATGGTAGAACAACACAACATCACCTGCACTATGTTGGTCCCGGTAATGCTGTATTTCCTGCTGGACTCGCCGCGGTCTGCAACCGCCAACATGTCCAGCATGGAAACCATTTTCTACGGCGCCTCCGCGATGAACCCGACTCGCCTGGTGGAAGGCATTAACAAGTGGGGCCAGATTTTCTACCAGTTTTTCGGCCAGTCAGAGTGCCCGATGGTGATCTCAAACATGACCAGAAAGGAGCACGACCTGTCCAAGCCCGAGCGCTTATCCTCCTGCGGTCGTCCCAGCCCGTGGATTCACTTGAGCCTGCGCGATCCCGAGGGCAACGAGGTGCCACGCGGAGAGCCTGGCGAAATCTGTATTCGCGGTCCTCTGATTATGAAAGGCTACAAGGATATGCCAGAACAAACTGCCGAAGCGTTTGCGGGTGGATGGCTACACACCGGGGATGTCGGCAAGTTGGACGACGATGGCTTTCTCTATATCGTAGATCGCACCAAGGACATGATCGTTACCGGCGGCTTCAATGTATTCCCACGCGAAGTCGAGGATGTCCTGGGTACACACGAAGCAGTCGGGCAGGTTGTCGTCATCGGCGTCCCCGATGAGCAGTGGGGCGAAGCCGTAAAAGCCGTTATCGTGCTCAAACCCGACTTTGAGGCCAGCGACGAACTCATATCGTCTATGCAGGCACTGGTGAAAAAAGCCAAGGGGTCGGTGCAGTCACCCAAGTCAATCGATTTCGTAGCGGCTATCCCGCTAACGCCGGTGGGTAAGCCTGACAAGAAAACGGTGCGGGCACAATATTGGGTGGATAGTGATCGTGGTGTTGGCTAAGCGCTATCCATTTTTTTCCTCGGTTGAGGGGCCGTCGTGAATTCAGGCAGCATACTATCTGGACTCGCGACGGTGCTGGCAACGGCAGTAATAGCTGCCCTCATCGTTGTTGCAGCCTGCAGCCCGGTAGAAGACCCTAGTCTATTCCCTGAGTTCAATGCGGCAAGCGCAATACCACCCCCAACCAAAGAAAACACTGCGTTCAACCCTGAGCGCAACCTCTACTGGGGCGACCTGCACATTCACACCAGCTACTCCACCGACGCCTATATCAGCGGCGTAAAAGCGACACCGAACGACGCCTACACCTTTGTAAAAGGCGGGGAAATCAAGCATGCCGGCGGCTACGGCATTCGCATGAGCAGGCCGCTGGACTTCGCCGCAGTCACCGACCACTCAGAGTACATCGGTGTGCTGCGTGCCACTGATCCTGATCTGCCACTTAAAAACCGCGGGCTGCGCGAACGACTACTCAAAGACGGCCGCATCAGTAACACCTTGCTGATGGCCCAGACGATGTTGGGCTTCGACCTGGAAAACGCACTAGTCCCCGGCTGGAAAGATTTCAGTCGAGCCGCATGGCGTGACATTGTAGCAACGGCAGAGAAACACAATGATCCCGGTCGCTTTACAGCGTTCATCGGCTACGAATGGAGTTCCATGCCGGGAGAGCGCAACCTGCATCGCAATGTCATTTACCGCAGTGCTCACGTACCGGAACTACCGTTCAGTTCAGTGGATTCTGAAGATCCCCGAGATTTGTGGACCGCCCTGGAACAACAACGCAAACAGGGCATGACGTCTTTTGCGATTCCTCACAATGGCAATGTCAGTGACGGGCGCATGTACGACGAGGTGATGTTCGACGGGAAAATGATGGATGCCAGCTATGCGCGCAGACGGATGGAAAACGAACCTCTGAGCGAAATATTTCAGGTGAAAGGCTCGTCGGAAACACATCCACTGCTTTCCAATGAAGACGAGTTCGCAGGGTTTGAAATTTATGACACCCTGCTGTCACAGAGTCAGGAAGACTCGCGCGCCAAGGGCAGTTATATCCGGGATGCGCTGCGCACCGGGCTGGAAATGTCACACAACGAGGGCTTCAATCCCTACCGCTTTGGTGTAATCGGAAGTTCCGACGGACACAATGCCAGCTCGCCAGTGGACGAAAACAACTACCATGGCAAATTGCCTATTCTCGATGGCAGCGCCGGACTGCGCATGGGAGAAGCCAACTTCTACCCCGCCAGCATGCCGGGTGGCCAACGCTGGAGTAGCGCCGGACTGGCGGCGGTCTGGGCTCAGGAGAACACACGGGGATCCCTTTACGATGCGATGCTGCGCAAGGAAACCTACGCCACATCTGGACCACGCATAGTCGTACGTTTTTTTGGTGGTTGGAATTATCCCAAAGACTTGTTTAAGCAGCAGAACTGGGTAGCACAAGCAGAACAACACGGCGTCGCTATGGGGCAAACATTGCCTGCCGGTGATGCCGCAGCACCCGCTTTTGCCGTGTGGGCCATGCGTGATCCCCTCAGTGGCAATCTGGACAGAATACAAATCATCAAAGGCTGGGTAGACGACGCTGGTAAGTCTCATGAAAAGCTATTTAATGTCGCATGGTCGGGGCCGCGGAGTCTAGACACTGCAGGCAACTTATCCCCAGTCGGCAACACGGTCGATGCAACAACGGCCACTTATACCAATAGTATTGGCAGCGGCCAATTATCTGCAGTCTGGACAGATCCTGAGTTTGATCCACTCCAAGAGGTGTTCTACTATGCCAGAGTCATAGAAATCCCAACACCGCGCTGGTCTACCTACGATGCGGTGACACTCGGCGTCCCGGCGCCCAAGCCTATCAGCCTGCAGGAACGCGCTGTTACTTCAGCGATCTGGTACCAGCAGCAATAGAATACCTACGCTGGTTTTGCGATGTTCGTCAGGATTTGCATCACGTTTTTACTGTCCAATAAGCGTGGCACTGGATACGTCGCGCCCTCTTGAATCGCCTGCTGCGTGATGGCTTCAAAATCTACGCGTTTAATCACATCCATCTGTTCTGGAATCCCCACTTCTGTGCGCAGTTCTCGCACCGCGTCGATAAACTTCCGCGCGAGAACAGCCGGGGCCTCACCTTCGTTGCCGACACCGACCAGTAGGCTCAACTCAGCAAGGCTTTGTTGTGCTTCCTGACAACAAAACTCAAGCACGTGCGGCAACACCAGCGCGTTTGCCAGTCCGTGTGGAATCCCATACTTACCGCCAAGTTGGTGCGCAATAGCGTGCACATTACCGACATTGACCTGATTGATCGCAAGACCGGCATAGTAGGCCCCCATAGCCATACCGTTACGCGCATCCAAATTCTTGCCGTCATGATAGGCAGTTGCCAAGTTATCAAAAACCAACTTGATCGCCAGGCGCGCATCCTCTAACCGTGTGCCACGCTCCCACACACCGATATAGGCTTCAATGCCGTGGGTTAGCGCATCCATACCCGTTGCTGCTGTGATGTGCGGCGGCAGGCCTAACATGAGGTCTGCATCTAATGCGGCAGCAAGTGGCAGTAAACAGTCGCCCATAATAATGGCTTTCTCATGGGTAGCTGCATCAGAAATCACCGCCCCTATGGTCGCCTCTGAGCCCGTTCCCGACGTTGTAGGAATGGCGTAAAGCTTTAGAATAGGATGCTTTATTTTACCAATGCCTACCCAGTCTACTGGGGATGCATCACTGGTCGCCGCCGCAGCAATGACCTTCGCGGCATCGATGGACGAGCCGCCACCGATGGCCAACACCACCTCACTGCCATGGGCCTTGGCCACCGCGGCGCCCTCAACAACCTGAGCGAAGGTGGGGTCAGGTAATACACCATCGTAATAGGCGACATCGACATCCGCCGCCAGAAGTACTGCTATCGCACTCTCGACAACGCCGAGTTCACGCAGAGGCTTATCGGTGACGACGATCACTTTTTTAGCGCCGGTACGAATAATGTGTTCACACAGCTGCCCTGAACTCCCGGTGCCGGCAAACACCGTATGCCGCAAAGAAGGCGCGAAAAAAACCACCACGGTCATTATCTTTAGGTACGCGGCGTGTAACATCTTTCGAATAAACATTGGCATAAAGCACTCCACTGACGGGTTAGATTTTTGCACTCGCTTTCTATTGTAGGGCATCAGCAAAAATCTGCATCAACTCAAGCGAGTATAAGCCTGTTTAATACAAGGACGTTAATCAATGAGAATCGATGACGGGCGGCAGCGCAGAAGGGGGCTTGCCTACTTCGCCTGTTTAGGTAACCCCAGCGCCAGCAGAGCCGCTAGGCAAAGTGTCGCTGCAAGCGCTATTAACACCACATCATAATTGCCCGTCTGATCAAAGGCATAGCCTGCGAGTGGCGCTCCCACCAAACCGAAGGGCAAAAACAGCGGCATTTGTGCACCGGTCACCTGACTGATAATGGACGCATCAAAATATCGACTGTTGAGATAGGGGTGCATCGGCAGAAAGGCGCCGCCACTAAAACCGAGTAGGCACATCGCCGGAATCATTTCAGACACATTAGTCGCGGTAAAAAGTAGACCCAAGCCTGCACTTTGGAGGATCAACATAGCGGCTGCGAGCCATTTCACATAATGCCGAACGTCATCTCCCTGCCATGCGAGAAAGCTCTTACCCACTAATCCGGTCATGCCAGCAAGTGCCAAGAACCAGCCAGCATCTGCCATAGTGTACCCTTTGCTGGCAAACAAAGGCGGATAGCAAACCGCCAGCACGATGGCCACATTCATTGCCAAGGCTACACACAATCCAATCAACCAGAAAGCCTTGTTACTAGCAAATCCTTTTGCGACAGGCGCATCGGCAGTGGACGGCGTCAGTACAACGCCCTTTGGTATCCCTATCAGGATCGCTAGCCACAGCACTACCAGTGCCCCTGCTGCTAGACTTTGCAGAGCCGCGCGCCAACTATAATATTCCAGCAGGGTCCCCACCAGAGGCGGCAAAGTGCCCGCGGCCAGACTCATGCCCATAGCGACTACCGCGAGGGCTCGCGCCTCACGGCCAGGATAAAGCTTTACCATCAGGCCATTGACGACAACCGGCCCATACAACGTCAGCCCAAGTGAAAATGACAAAAACCCCAAGGCGACTAACCACAGCGTTGGCGCATGGCTGATAGCCATCAGAGATAGCATCCCCAGAGTAACGCCGACAAGAAGGATGTTTCGAATCGGCAGCTGATCCGCCATTTTGCCGATCCAGGCGCCCAAGATCGCCGGAACGAACAGTAATGCCACCGGACCCACATTGAGAATCGCCACACCAACACCGAACTCGCTCGACAATGGCTCAACGAAGAAGCCGTAGATCCCCATGATTCCCGGGCCTAGCGCCAAACAGCACATGCCGGTCAATACGGGACGTAACGGCTTTAAAAATTCCATGCTTTTTTCGTGCTAATGAGACCGTCCGTTACTGTTCGGCTGAGGGAGCCATTGGCTCTGCAGAGACTATCTCCCCGCAGATCCAACAAAAAATCAACCGCGCTTTGGACCGCCGTTTGTGCCAGGCCAACGTGAACCAGAGATCGTATCGGTAAACGGCAAGAACGCCTGCGGATCGAGCTTTCCGGCCAGCGTCATTTCACGATCAAGGAAAGTCGGCCACCAGAGGTAGGACTCGAGCTGCTCACGCATTGGCAGCAGGCTTGTCAGTGGGTCCCAAGGGCTGTCGCGCAGCACTAGTGTGCCTTCAACTTCCTCACGCCATGCGGTGCCGTACTCACTGCGCACTCGAACAACATGGGGCGGAAAATCAAAATCGGTTGCAGGTCCACCCACGCTGACAGCGCGGGAGTACTTCAGCCACCACTCATTCTGCTGATGCGGCTCGCGCGGTCCCGAAGGGCCGGTGGAAACACCCTCAAACTCCACAAAGGTGTATCCCTGATGAATACAACGTGCTTTGACCTGTGGGCCAAGACGATAAAATTCAGTGGTGCAGGGGTATTTCGGCTGGCCATTGGTTTCCTGGCTGACAAAAATTGCTGACTCTTGATCAATGCCGTAACCCAGCGTAAATTCGCCTGCGACCCCATCGAAATCTGCATCTACACTGGTAACGATGCCGTACTCGGGCTCGTCCGGTACCGGAAAGTTGTAAATAGTGAGGTTGACGTTAGGGTTGGCTCCGGGAGAAATTCCGGGGGGTAACAACGCCGCTATCTTGTCCGGATCCGTCCGATACACGATCTTCAGCATGGGCCAATTGACTATATCTCCGGGGTTTCCCTGAGGTGCGCCTGATTCACTGGTCATATTCTTTTCCTTATGAATTGTCGTTGCTGGATTAAGCGTCCACTGCACTAGACGCTGGTGTCTGTCGGTTGAGGCTCATGCCGCCGGTGATGATGGCCGCCCTATTCAAGCCTAGGCGATCTCACGCTTGTCGTTTGACGTTAGGTAGAACTGGCGCACCCACTTGCGAAACATCACCAAAGTCTTATCCTCTTTACAAAAAAGAGGGCGGTGTTTGTGAACCTTATTGGCCCAGATCGGGTAGTCGTCGTCCAGCCCTGCAATAATGCCTTCCATAACATCGTCGCCCGCCAGATCCTCGATAGATCGGCTCACTGTCAGCGTCCAACGCATCAGAGTCTGATGCTTGCTAATAGGCTGGGCGCTGTTATACATCACCATTTCGGCACCGGGCCCATAAGTGTTGCGCACCATAGCAAAACCAGGGCTGTAGACCGTGGCATGCAAATGAGTGCTGACTCCCGCTTGTTCCGCATCAGAATGCAGATGCAGGGTGCGACCGTCCGCATCAATTGTGACCACTGATGGCGGCACATCCTCCATTTTGTGTACAAACTGGAAATGTACCGGGTCACAAGAATTTTCAGCAATGTCCTGAACATGGGCGGGCACCAGAAACTCGGTGTAGCGCGGACTCGTCCAATCGGGGTGACCGAGCTCCGGAAGAGACGGCAGTTCCCACTGCGGTCCCGTATTTTCCCGATGGAACCAGATATAGACCTCTCCGTTCTTCTCCTCACAATGCCAGGTACGCAAACGTGCGCGATCGGGAATTTCATCGCTATAGGGGATATGTTCACACATACCGTCCGTGCCATAGCGCCAGCCGTGGAACGGACAACGGATAGACTCCCCCACCACTCTGCCCTTCACGCCTAAATGCGCGCCCAAGTGCGGACAGTATGCGTCCTGTATCACCGGCACCCCAGACCGGGTGCGGTATAGCACCAATTCTCGATCGAAGGCCTGGACTGACTTTACTTCACCCACCAGCAGTTCGTTAGAACGCGCGACGGAATACCAACCCATGGGGAATTCAGGAGTCGTATTGGTCTTGGATTCACATGCTTCTACGATGGTCATATATGCCTCTATAAATGCCTACTGCCTTGCCTGCTGCCAATTGCTTAACCTTAATTGAAGAGTGCGGCCGTGGGTCCTATCTCATCGGCGATCACTTGCAGTCGCTGACGATCCAACCCGTAAAAGTTCACGGCGTTCTCGCCTAGAATCTTGCGACCATCGCGCTCGGGAAAATTACTGAAGTTGTCCTTAAAATACTGCGCGGTGTTGGGCCAGCTGCCCTCGGGGTGTGGAAAATCATTCCCCCACATGACCTTGTCCAGGCCTACTTCATCGCGCACATCCAAGTCGGGACGCAACACACAGGATGCGCCAACACCGATATTACGCGCAAAATACTCGCTGGGTCGCAGCGACAAATGCTTGCGGAAGTTTCCCAGCTTGGCAGAAATTTGTCCTTCGGTGTAATGGAAGTCCATCAGACGCAGCCAAGAAGGCAACATGAACATCGTGCCGCCTTCAACAATCATAGTCTTGAGCTTGGGGAAACGTTCGAAGACTCCGCCCCAAATCATGAATGTCAGCGGTCGATACAGCCACCACATTACCTCAGACACATAAATACCCATGGCACCCGGCAGCTCGTCACGCCTATCCTCCACAGGAAACCCTGCTCCAAAATATTCCAAGTGAGGGGCTGGCCCAGAGTGAAAGTGAACAATCACTTCAAGGTCTTCACAGATCGCCCAAAAGGGATCATATTTGACGTGATGATAGGGGTCATGCTCGCCCCACAGCGTCGGAATCATGACCGCTCTGAGGCCATTGTCCACACACCATTGCACCGCCTCCACGGCCTGTTGCACATCCCACAACAGCGGAATCGAGGCCACGCCTATATGACGGGCGGAATCGTTAGCGCACCATTCGGCCAGCCAGCGATTGTGAGCCATGGCTCCAGCCCACTGCAATTCCGGCACCATATCCCGCGGCGACAAACCGAGGCCAGCACCGAAAGGCGGCGTGTTTTTCTCGGTGATACCGTCAGGGAAAATAACTTCAGCGGCAATCCCGTCACCGGCCAACATATTCAGACGTTCATTATAATCCCAGGCGCCCGTAAGCTGCTTTTTAATGGGCGCACGCCAAGCGTCATTGATTTCCTTAATCAGGAAGGTGGACTCGGCTTTATCCATCATGTCGATCGTGATGGGCACCGCCATATCCATCATCTCGTGGTACTTTGACTCCACGTAGGGTTTATAGTCGGCGATCGGCAGGCCGGCGTGGCAATCGGCAGAAACCACAATCAGATGGTCGGACATTGTATTCTCTCTTCATTGAGCTCAGTAAAAGGTAGCGTATCGCTTCTCATATGAGCAAACTTGCACATATGTATACAAAATAGTTTAATGCAGTAGCGATTGCAATAGTATTACGGAAATTTCATGGACATGGCAGAGGTGCCTCTCGGGCGCCGAGAAAAGCGCAAACAAGAAATTCGTAGCCGCATAGAGGAAGCGGCCTACCGACTTTTTCGTGAGCAAGGCATCGAAGACACCAGCATCGAGCAGATCTGCGTGGAAGCCGATGTCGCCAGGCGCACCTTTTATGGGCATTTCCCCAACAAGCACGCTCTTCTGGGAGGGCTGGGCATCTCCCGCCTCTATGATCAGTCAGAACCGATGTTCCGCCTGTTAATGAACAACCACCAGGCAACACGAGACCGACTGAAAGCCATGATCGACTATATCGAGTCTAATTTTGCCGGCTATGAAGACATTGATCGCCAACTGATCCTGATTGCACCGTCCACTTTCGCCGAAGATGCCGAGCGGCAGCGGGAAATAGGTGACAGCGCAATTGCGAGCTTTGTTCACCTGATCGCTGCCGGAATCGAAGTGGGAGACGTTAAAGCCGACTTCTCGCCGGAAATACTTGCTGCGATGGTGGTGGGTACACTCAATATGCTCACCATCAGCTGGGCCATGAACAGTGACTACCCTATCTTTGCCAAGCTTGAGGAGGCGCGAGTCATGTTCGAACACCTGATTTGCAGGGACAACCTGTAATAGCTTAAACACCATTGCCGCGGCAAGAAGCAAGTGACAATATCCTGTTCGCCACCCACCATCCGGAGCATACGCCATGGGACCACTTCAGGGTCTGATCATTATTGAAATCTCGGGTATCGGGCCGGGCCCCTTCGCCGCCATGCTACTGGCTGACATGGGCGCTGAGGTGATTCGTGTAGAGCGACCCGGAGGCAGTATGTTCACTGCGTCGCACAATCCAAAGTTGGACTTTCTCAACCGCAACAAACGCTGCATTAGTGTCAATCTGAAGGAAAAAGATGGCGTTGACACCGTGCTGACCCTGCTGGAAAAAGCCGACGCACTGCTGGAGGGAAATCGCCCGGGTGTTATGGAGCGGCTAGGACTGGGGCCTGACATCTGCTTGGCGCGCAATCCAACACTGGTTTATGGCCGCATGACCGGCTGGGGTCAGGAAGGTCCGATGGCAAAAGAAGCGGGGCACGACATAAACTATATCGCCCTCAGCGGGGCACTTCACGGTATTGGTCGCGCGGGAGAAAAACCCGCCATTCCCCTCAATCTGGTGGGGGACTTCGGCGGCGGCGGCCTAATGCTAGCCTATGGCATGGTCTGCGCGCTTCTGGAAGCGAAGGGCTCAGGCAAAGGCCAGGTCGTGGATGCCGCGATGATTGACGGTGCAGCCACTCTAATGGCCAGTACCTTTGCCGCCAACCAGGCCGGATTCTGGTCTGATGAGCGGGGTACAAATTTGCTTGATTCGGGTTCACATTTTTACGAGGTGTACGAAACCGCTGACGGTAAATACATTTCTCTGGGCTCCATCGAACCGCAGTTTTACGCGACCCTATTAAACAAATTGGGCGACGACGCCAAACATTTTGAGAACCAGTTCGACATGGGCAATTGGGCGCAGATGAAAGGCAAAATGACCGAGATCATCAAAGGCAAAACGCGAGATGACTGGGATACGGTCTTCGCTGGCTCGGATGCCTGTTATGCGCCGGTACTGTCGATGAGTGAAGTTCGCCACCACCCTCATCATCAAGCTCGAGGCACCTTTATTGACGACGGTGACGTGTGGCAACCGGCACCAACCCCGCGCTTCAGCCGCACAAACGGCGAACTACGCTGCGCTGCCGCTACTATCGGAGAACACACAAAAGAGGTTCTACGAGAGTTCGGTTTTAGTGATGAAGACATTAAGAAACGACTTGAAAGTGGCGCAATTCACAGTCATTCAGCCTAGAATGACGTGTACGTATAACCCCGAAGGCAGCACCCGGGCCACCGTGATAGCGATAGGATAAACACCTCAATGAGTGCAGCAAATCAGATTCCCGATCAGTGCCGCCATATCGCTGTTAGTGCTGAAAATCACCTCAGTATAGAATCCGGACCAACCCCGACGCCAGGCGCGGAAGAGATTTTAATAAAAGTGCATTCCGCCGGTATCAACAGGGCCGATTTGCTGCAGCGCAAAGGACTGTACCCGCCGCCACCGGATGCCTCTCCCATCATGGGGCTGGAAGTAGCAGGCACCATACAGGCTATTGGTAAAAATGTTCGCACATGGCAGGTGGGTGACAGCGTCTGTGCGCTAACACACGGCGGTGGTTATGCCGACTACGCGGTGGCTCCCATGAGCCAGTGCATGCCGATTCCAAATGGTTTTAGCAAAGGCGAGGCCGCGGCACTGCCGGAAGCGCTACTCACCAATTGGCACAACTTATTCCAACGTGCTGAGCTGAAGCCTGGAGAAAAAGTTCTCATCCACGGCGGAGCCAGCGGCATGGGCACAATGGGCGTAATGATCTGCGCCACACTGGGTGCCGAGGTCTATACCACCGCCGGCAGCAATGAGAAGTGTCGTGCGCTCGAAGCCCGCGGGGCGACACGCGCTATTAACTACAAGACGGAAGACTTTGAAGCTGTTCTGACAGAAATGGGATTGAATAACCGTATTAACGTCATTCTCGACATGATCGGCGGCGACTACATCCAAAAGAACCTCAACATCGCTGCGCCGGAGGCTCGCATTGTTAACATCGCCTACATGCAGGGATTCAAGGCCGAAGTCAATTTCGCACCCTTACTGATGAAACGCATCACCATGACTGGTTCTACGCTGCGCGCCCAGACCTTTGCCCAAAAAGCGGTGATGGTGCAGGAGATCATGGAGCATATCTATCCTCACCTAGAGAGCGGCAGGATCAAACCAATCATCGATAGTATTTATCCACTCGAGCAGGTTGAGCAGGCCCACGGACATATGGAAGGCGGACAACACATGGGTAAGATCATTATCAAAATATAGCCCTTTTTAGTCATTATTCGCATATCAATCTCGCTACTTGTAACCAAATAGTCTTAAAAACGCTATTTGGATGCCCGTCAGATCAACATCTTTCTAAAAAAACTGCGGTTATACCTAATTTTTATTCCTTTTAATGCTAACGAAAGATGGTAGTTATTCCTTTATACGCTTAAAACCTATTTAGACAGGGACTAAAAATTGCTCCTGCTAGATTCCAATTTCGCCAGTGCTATACTCAAATTTAAAATAAGAGCAATAAGGAAGGCTACGATGAAACGCCATTACTACATCAGTGACGACCTTGATGATTTAGAAGTTATCGAACAACAGTTGGAAGCCGCCGGCGTTTCAACGCCTCAAATCCACGTGCTCAGTAAAGATGACTCAGGCGTCCAACAACACCACCTGCATCAAGTGGAGCCTGTGCTTAAAAAAGACGTCGTAAAGGGCACCAAGACGGGCGCCGTGGTGGGTGCAATAGGCGCTGTTGCAATCCTGTCTTTGGCTTGGAAAACGGGCCTTACTGACACCTACACTTGGGTGCCGGCAATATTTCTCTCCGTTATCATTCTGGGTTTTTGCACCTGGGAGGGAGGGTTGATTGGCATACAGGAACCGCATACCGATTTCAAAAGATTTCAGGAAGATCTGCGCCAGGGTAAGCATATCCTTTTTGTAGATGCGGATCCTGACCAAGAAAGCATACTAAGAAATGTCGTCACTGCTCATCCCAAATTACAGGATGCCGGCGAGGGCGCTTCAACGCCACGCTGGGTAGTCACTGCTCAGAACAAGTTCGCGCGCTTTATGCATCTTGCGCCCTGATTGAGTTTATAACTGCACTGTAAAACACGCAGAGGCTTTTAAAACGTACTGACGCCCGCCCAATAACAATTATAAGGAAGGCATATGAAGCTAGTGATTGCGCTGGTGTTACTAGTCCTAGGGTCTTTATTGTTCCACTGGTGGAGCCCTTGGTGGATGACACCTATTGCGTCCAACTGGGTCGCAATCGACGACACCATTGAGCTTACACTTTATATCACCGGCGTCGTTTTCGTTGCAGTAAATCTATTCATGGCATGGGCTATTTTTCGCTATCGCTTCGACCCATCACGACGGTCTCATTATGAGCCCGAAAACAAAAAACTTGAAATCTGGCTAACCGTTATTACCTCAGTAGGCGTAGCAGTAATGCTGGCACCTGGACTAATAGTATGGGCTGACTTTGTTAATGTGCCTGAAGACGCCGATGAGGTAGAAGTCGTGGGCGCACAGTGGCAGTGGAGCTACAGGTTTCCCGGTGCTGATGGCATTCTTGGCCAAGTCGATTCTCGCTTCATAAGCTCGGACAATCCGTTTGGCATGAGTCCCAATGATGAGGCTGGCAATGACGACGTTCTTATTAGCAGCAACGAATTACATCTGCCCATAGATCGCCCGGTCAAACTGTTACTGCGCTCCAACGATGTGCTCCACGATTTTGCCGTACCGCAGTTCCGCGTGAAAATGGACCTCGTACCCGGCATGGTCACTTATGTCTGGCTCACACCCACCCGCACTGGAAAGTTCGACATACTGTGTATGGAATTATGCGGTATCGCGCATTACACCATGCGCGGTCATGTCGTCGTTGATGAGCAAGAAGATTTTGATCAATGGATGTCGCAACAACCGACCTGGAACGAGATACAGTCTATACCGTCTGGCGACCCCATTGCTGGAAAAGCAAGCTATGCTACCTGCGCTGCCTGCCACGGCCAGCAGGGCGAGGGTAATCTGGCAATGAACTCGCCCAACTTAGCTATCCTTCAGCCTTGGTATATCACTCGGCAAATCAACCATTTTAAAGACGGCATTCGCGGCGCGAATGAAGCTGACGAATTTGGTCGGCAAATGGCCCCAATGGCCAATATGTTAATGGACGAAAGCGCCATCCGAAATGTAGCCGCCTACATCGGCACACTGGACCCCCCAGCTACCGTCAGCACTCTCGATGGTGATGTCGAGAAAGGCGCCTACTTTTATAACAGCTGCGGCGCTTGTCATGGCGCAAAAGCGCAGGGCAATTATGCATTACAAGCGCCGCGCCTTGCGGGGCAGGATGACTGGTATCTGAAGCGCCAGTTGAAGAATTTTCGCCTAGGAGTGCGCGGTGCAAATGAAGGTGACACATACGGCCACCAGATGGTTTTAATGGCCCGCTCCATTCAAAACGACCAATCAATCAATGATTTGCTGGCCTACGTCAATGCGCTTTAATCCGGCGCCGAAACAACGTGCAGGCTCAAGCAACTAAGGAAAGATAATATGCAAAACGTGGCAATTGCCGACCAGCCAGACGAGCTACATGATCCACAGACGTTTATTACCAAGTACGTCTATAGCCAGGATCATAAGGTTATTGCCATTCAGTATGGGATTACTGCAATTTTCGTCGGCCTGGTCGCACTAGCCTTATCTGCACTAATGCGCCTACAACTTGGTTTTCCTGATGCCTTTGACTTCATAGATCCCAGTAGCTACCTGCAATTCGTCACCATGCACGGCATGATTATGGTGATCTATCTACTGACGGCTCTGTTGTTGGGCGGATTCGGTAATTATCTGATCCCTCTCATGGTTGGCGCCAGGGATATGGTTTTCCCTTTTATGAACATGTTGAGCTTTTGGTTTTACCTCCTTTCGGTCATCGTTCTACTCGCCAGTTTTTTTGTACCCGGTGGGCCGACGGGTGCAGGATGGACACTTTATCCGCCGCAGGCTATTTTGCCAGGCACCCCTGGTTATGACTGGGGCATTATCTTGATGCTGGTCTCTCTGGTGATATTTATTATCGCTTTCACCATGGGTGGATTGAACTATGTCACCACTGTCTTGCAGGCGCGCACCCATGGCATGACTCTGATGCGCATGCCCCTAACAGTGTGGGGAATTTTTACTGCAACAGTACTGGGCCTGCTTGCATTCCCCGCGCTGTTAGTGAGCGCTATTATGATGATGCTGGACAAGACTCTTGGCACCAGCTTTTTCATGCCAGCACTAGTGTCCTTGGGTGAGAGCCTCGATTACTCCGGCGGTAGCCCGGTTCTATTTCAACATTTATTTTGGTTTTTTGGCCACCCGGAAGTCTACATTGTTGCGCTTCCAGCTTTTGGCATGGTGTCGGACGTGCTCGCTACCCACGCGCGCAAGAATATCTTCGGCTACAGAATGATGGTCTGGGCGATAGTAGCGATTGGCGGTCTCAGCTTCGTTGTGTGGGCGCACCACATGTATGTCAGTGGGATGCTTCCAGCGTTCGGATTTTTCTTTGCAACGACTACGCTAATTATCGCGGTGCCAACAGCCATAAAGGTCTATAACTGGGTCCTCACGCTGTATCGTGGAAACATCCACCTCACGGTTCCTATGCTGTTTTCCATCGGCTTTATATTCACGTTTACTCACGGCGGTCTAACCGGTTTATTTCTGGGCAACGTAGTGATCGACCTGCCTCTTTCTGATACCTATTTTGTGGTCGCGCATTTTCATATGGTAATGGGGGTTTCCCCTATCATGGTGCTGTTCGCCGCCATCTACCATTGGTATCCGCTGATCACAGGCAAGATGTTCGACGAGAAGCTGGGCAAAATTCACTTCTGGTTCACATTCCTTGGCACCTATGCCATTTACCTACCCATGCACTACCTTGGTTTTCTGGGTGTACCGCGGCGCTACTTTGCGATGGGATCTACCGATTTCATTCCTGAATCAGCCCAAAGCCTCAACGCAAGTATCACCGTTTCGGCCCTGATCGTTGGGCTAAGCCAACTTATTTTTATCTATAACGTGTTCTGGAGCCTGCGGGCCGGAAAACCAGCTGGCCATAATCCGTGGGAAGCCACAAGCCTTGAGTGGCAAACCCCGGATGTGCCACCTCATCATGGCAACTGGGGCCCGGAGCTTCCAACGGTCTACCGCTGGGCCTATGACTATGGCGTACCAGGTGCCGAAAAAGACTTTATCCCCCAGAATCATCCAGTAACGGAATCCGAGCAAACCGCCGGCGAACCGGAGGAGCGGTAGTTTATGAATATTCTAAAAGTGTTGCGTGACAAACCCTGGGTACACTCAACCGCAAGCGCCACACTTGAGCAATACAGTGGCCCGGACCCAGTAGCAGCCTCACAGATCATGCTGCGATTTGTGCTAGCGATTGTTAGTGTGCTGTTTTTTCTTTTTATCATTACGTTTCTTTCACGATCCCAGTATCCAGATTTTGAAGCGCTTGCGGGCTCGCCATGGCAACCCTTCACTGACTCTTCTCGCCTCTGGTTTAACACTGCGCTGCTTGCCTGCGCTAGCCTCGCGATACAGTGGGGTTTGGGCGGTTCTCGCTCAGGAAAATTAAATATAACAGTGGCAGGGATCAGTGCTGCCGTATTTTTTACCCTCCTTTTTTTAGTCGCGCAATTTGATCTCTGGATGCGCCTGCAATCCATGGGGTTCTACCTCAGCGGCAACCCAGCGAACAGCTACTTCTATCTGCTCACCGCGGTACATGGGCTGCATCTGATTGGTGGGCTGGTTGTGCTAACCAATGTCGTTTTTCGAGTCTGGTATAACCACAATATTGACTCTTTAAAAGCGCCATTAAAACTGTGTACAACCTATTGGCATTTCCTCCTCGGAGTCTGGCTAGTGTTGTTCGCACTCCTTACCAGCAGGCCAGAGACCATTAACGCACTCGCAGCCATGTGCGGATTTTGAGGGCTATTACATGACAATCCAAACCGATAAGAGTACGAGCTATACAGAGCCCGGTATCGAAGGCTTAGTTGCTGACTGGTCATCAGATAAACAAACGTTCGACCTGCCCTGGGGCAAGTTGATGATGTGGATCTTTTTACTGAGTGATACTTTTATCTTTAGTATATTCCTCACTGGCTATATGAATGTTCGGCTGTCGCAAACCGACAATTGGCCCAACCCAAGCGAAGTCTTCGCATTAGAAATTGCGGGTCAACATCTACCGCTGCTGCTGATCGCAATTATGACATTTGCTTTGATCACAAGCAGCGGCACCATGGCGATGGCAGTAAATTTTGCCTATGCTGGCAACAAACGAAAAACAGTCATACTGATGACAATAACAGCGATACTGGGTGCTTCTTTCGTTGGTATGCAGGCGTTTGAGTGGACCAAGCTGATCGTCGAAGAAGGCGTGCGGCCTTGGTCGAACCCCATGGGGGCCGCCCAGTTTGGTTCTATTTTCTTTATGATCACGGGCTTTCACGGACTGCATGTCACTGCCGGCGTGATTTATCTCAGTATTATTGCTCGTAAGGTTGCCAGGGGTGACTATGAGAAAAAAGGCTATGCCATCGTTGAAATAACCGGCCTTTACTGGCACTTTGTCGATCTGGTATGGGTATTTATTTTTGCATTTTTCTACCTGTGGTGAGGTAAATCTATGAGCGAAACTGCCGGCCAACAGCATCCTATCGGGATCTATCTAAAGGTATGGCTACTGCTATTCATCCTCAGTGCCTTTTCTTATGCCGTAGACCTGCTACAGGTCGAAGGCTATTTACGCTGGACCCTGATTCTAATTTTTATGTTTTTGAAAGCGGGGCTGATTGTCACTATCTTTATGCATGTCACGTGGGAGCGCCTGGCGCTGAAGTACCTGCTATTCGCCCCACTGATCGCAATAGCCGTGCTCATTATTTTAATGGCGATGGAAGGTGATTACACCTTTATGACCAGAGAGATTTTTTTCGATCAATAGGTGCACACACAGACTTTGAGACTGTCTCCTCGCATGAAGATGCTGACTGGCTTCCTAATAGCCAATGCCGTCATTGCGGTCGTAATCACTATTATTTTGCTAAACAAGCCTAATACACCGCCGCAGATTCAAGGTGTACTCCTACCCCAGGCCAGACAGTTACCAGAATTTCAACTGCTCGATCATAATAACCAGGACGTCAGTCAGGAAAGCCTGAAAGGGCAGTGGCACTTGATCTCTTATGGCTTCACCACCTGTCCCGACATTTGCCCGACGACACTGTCACAGCTCGCTACCGTAAATCAACATCTGAAGGGACTAGGCCACACCGACTTGCGGGTGTTGTTCTACACGGTTGATCATCGGCGCGACACCGTTATGCAAATGGCTTCTTATGTGCCGTTTTTTGATGCGGACTTTGTCGGACTGACTCACATCGATAACAGTGACAACCTTCATCTTCCATTTGAGCAGGGTCTGGGTATCGTCGCACAGCTAGTGCCGTCCACAGGAACTGATGTTGACCCCGCCGCCAACGAGTATCAGGTCAATCACGGCGTCACTCTATTTCTCATTAACCCGAGAGGCCAATTACAGGCAATTTTTCGACCTGAGATTAATCGCTCCGGTGATCACACATTCAGCCCGGATACAGTCATTCGCGACTATCTTGCCATCCGAAATTACCTAGGATAAATAATGAGAAAACGTCGGTCAATTTTGGACACACCGGGGTGTAACTGTTTCGGCGAAGAAGCGATCACGGCAGCTGTCTAATCGAAAACTCTTTACCCGCCGGCCTTTGGAATAGCTGCAAACCAAACTCTGGCATAATAGCGAGTAAGTGGTCGAAAATGTCCGCCTGAATATCTTCATATTCTGTCCATTTCACGGTATTGGTAAAGCAGTACAACTCTATGGGTATACCGTCATCCGGCGCTAATTGACGAACCAATAAAGTCATATCCTTACGTATCCTCGGATGCTCTTTAAGGTACCGCCAGGCATAGGCTCGAAATGTACCGATGTTAGTCAATCGACGCATATTGACCGCAGCATCAGATTCATCAGCAGTCGCCCCAACCATTGTCTGATTATATTTCTTAAGCTCATCGTGTTTGCCAGTGAGGTAATCCTCTAATAGCGAGAACCGCCTATAGTCATTCACGTCCTGCTCACTTATAAAGTGTATAGAGGATGCATCAATGTGTAGAGCGCGCTTAATACGGCGCCCACCCGAACTCGACATGCCTCTCCAATTTTTGAAAGAGTCAGTGATCAGCCGCTGAGTAGGGATAGTGGTGATAGTCTTGTCAAAGTTTTGCACCGTAACCGTGTATAGCTCCATATCCACCACGTCTCCATCAGCGCCCAACTGGGGCACCTCGATCCAGTCTCCTACACGCACCATGTCCTGGGCCGCCAATTGGACACTGGCCACCAGAGACAGCAAAGTGTCTTTGAACACTAGTAACAGTACTGCCGTCATGGCACCAAAACCACTCAGCAACAGCACTGGTGATTGATCAAGCAATGCCGCAATGAACAGCAGCCCCCCCAGAATCACTACTGCGAGTTGTAATAACTGGATAAACCCTTTGATCGGCCGTTGTCGGGCCTCGGGATTTGACTCGTAAATATCATTGGCCGCATTAAGAACTGCAATGATGGTAATCGTCGCCACCACCATCATATAGGCGCTGGTCAAATTCATCACAAACGATTCCAGCCCGGCATCAATACTTGGTAGGAAATTTACACCCATGTGAATAGTGAACGCAGGCAACAGCTGCGCCAATCGTTTGCCCACCCCATTTTTGATTAGGGCATCACTCCAAGTGTATGTCGAGTATTTCGCTACAGCACGCAAACCAATATCTAACAACCGGTGCGCTATCACGTAGCCAAGAAGGGCCGTCAATAGTAAAATCAAAACGACGGTGATATCCGGTAGCGCCGGGTGATATTCTGCTAACTGCGTTATCATGCTCATCACTTCAACCTGTGTAAAAATGAATTTTAGCACGCTAATAGAGCCGTGCTTTGGTTTCCAACAGAATAGGGGATTCCCATGACGTTTCCAGTACTATTTTTCCCGCTGGCCTTCCTGCTAGCGTCTAGTTCTGTTGCAGACCCCACGCCACTAACCGTGGAAGCTTCTGTGGTGCCGACCACAAGGATAATCGCCGACTCAATTTATTACGGGGGCGACATCCTCACAATGGCAAGTGACACGGCTCATTATGCGCAGGCGGTTGCTGTTCTAAACGGGAAAATTCTATTTGTGGGCAAAAAAGAGCAGGCACTGCTGCATCAAAGCGACGAGACCGTGATGGTCGACTTGGAAGGGAATACGATGATGCCCGGGTTCATTGAGCCCCACTTACATCCATCAATCGCTGCGATTATGTTGCCCAATGAAATTATCGCGCCCTATGACTGGGTGTTACCTGATGAAACGAAAAGGGGCGTACAAGGCCATGAAAATTACATAGATCGCATCACCACATCAATCGAAGAGAACGCGCAAAGCGATAATGTTTATTTTATTTGGGGCTATCACCAGCTATGGCATGGTGAACTGTCGCGCGATATTTTAAACAACATTGCGCCGGATCAGCCCGTTGCCATCATACATCGCTCTTTTCACGAGATTTACCTTAATGATGCCGCTATCGCCGCAATCGGAATTCAGGAAGCAGATTTTTTAGGCAACCCACAAGTCGATTGGAAAGCTGGGCATTTCTATGAAGGGGGCTGGTTAGCTTTAGTGCCGAGAATGGCGTCTAACCTGCTGGACATAAATCGTTATCTAGAAGGCTTGAGCATTATGAGCCAGCTAGTCGTTCAGAATGGAATAACCACCATTGCAGAGCCCGGGTTCCCCAGTGCAAATTTTGAGGCGGAGTATGCCTTGTTGAAAATTGAGATGGATAAACTGCCGCCCTATAGCGTCTATCTGATCCCCAATGGGACTCAGCTCTACCGCATGAAAGGCGGCAACGAACAAACCTTGGCGTTCACCAAAACCCTAGATGGAAAATACAACACCGATAATATTAAGTTTCTACCTAACCAGATCAAGATTTTTTCGGATGGCGCCATTTATTCGCAGTTGATGCAAATGCAGGACGGTTATACAGACGGTCATGCTGGAGAGTGGATGACCCCCCCAGATCTGCTTAAAGAGCAGCTAAGTCTGTATTGGGATAACGGTTATAAGATTCATGTGCACTCCAATGGGGACCTAGGTATTCAACAAGTTTTGGATTTCAATAGTGCTGATCAGAAGCGGAATCCGCGATCTGATCACCGTTTTACATTGCATCACATGGGGTATTTTACTGATGCGCAGGCACAGCAGGTCGCTGACTTGGGTATGGAGGCATCAGTAAACCCTTATTACCTTTGGGCTTTAGCGGATAAATACTCCGAAATTGGTCTGGGTAAGCAACGCGGGGAGAATCTTGTGCGCATTAACTCTCTGGCCGATAAAAATGTCCCGATATCCTTCCACTCGGATTTCTCGATGGCTCCGATGGAACCTCTGACACTGGCCTGGACAGCGGTCAATCGCGTAACCTCGCAAGGCAGTAGATTCTCTCAAGATCAGCGAGTCGATGTATATACTGCCTTACAAGCGATCACCATCAACGCCGCGAGAGTGTTGAACCTAGAAAATGAAATAGGGTCTATTGAGCTTGGAAAAAACGCAAACTTCGTCCTGTTAGATGAAAATCCGCTTAAGATGGAACCAATCACACTGAAGGACATCAAAGTGTTAGGAACGGTTTACCGGGGCGAATAGAAATATCCAAAAAACTAACCATTAAACGGGCTTGCAAGATCGGCAAACGACACCTTACCGTATTGTTGCCAGCTATTCTCGACCCGGCACAAAAACTGTACTGCCCATGCAATATCTCTGCTATCGTTTGATATCTTTATAGTCACTATTGGTGTTTTGTCAGGTCATGCCCATAAAGCTACACACCTTAATCGCTTGCGTCATTATCTCTTTACTCGCCGTTGCTTGCGGTGGCGGCGGCAGTAGCGGAGGAGCGGGCGACAACAACACACCAAATGTTCCTGAGCCTCCATTATTTGTTGATCCCATTGATCCCCCTCTTCCGGCTGAGACCTTTAGTATGTCCGGCACAATTTCGACATCGACGAGTCAATTAGTCGATAGCGATACCAACGATCCAAATACACTCGGCATTAGTAATGATGACCCCAGCCTGGCCCAGCCAATACCCAATCCCGTCACTCTCGGCGGCTACGTTAATGTTCCTGGCGCGGGGGCCACAGGGCGTTCTATGGCGGCGGGGGATATCGACGATTTTTTCCAGGTAGACCTGCTTGCCGGTCAGCGAGTCACTATGCTGGTCGCTGACTTTGAACAAGCCGATGCCGATCTCTATCTAGTTGATTCTCAGGGCGTTCAGGTGGAGAACTCCCTCAATAGCGGAGAAAGAGAATCCTTACTTGTGCCAAAAGATGGGCGCTATTTTGTAGTTGTTAATGCGTATAACGGTGCAACTAACTACATTCTTGCGATTGGCAGCGCGAATACGTCAAACCAAGCCAACCTGAGCGAGCATACAGTTATTCCATGGGAGGCCGTGGTGACCTATAAAGACGATGCCCAGCGGTTGAGCAGTGAGACTGAAGAAATGAGCCGCGGCTTGGGCATACAACAGCGCGCCGGTGGGCGCGGACGTGGGCGCCTGATGGCTCTGCAAAGAGCGCTGTCGCGCTCAGCCCCGTTTAATCTACAACCTGCTAGCTGGGCCTCAAATATCGGAACCATAAATGACACTAATCTGCGTGCGCGGACAGAAACACTGATGGCGATAAAGTCATTACGGAAGGACTCGCGTGTTCTCTATGCCGAGCCCAATTTCCAGGTCAACGCTCTAGCAGCGCCCAATGATGAGGCTTATCCACTGCAATGGCCTTATCCTCTGATAGCAATGCCCGACGCTTGGGAGGTCACTACGGGTGCCCCCGAGGTCGTGGTCGCAGTCATTGATACCGGTATCCTTAAGAATCACCCCGACTTGGCTGGTCAACTGGTAGATGGCTATGACTTTGTCAGCAACATTGAGAGCGCAATGGACGGTGACGGCATCGATCCCGACCCGCAAGACCCTGGCAGCTCCTTAGGCGGAAGCTCCTCGAGTTTTCATGGCACCCATGTCACCGGAATAGTCGCCGCCCGAGGTAATAATCAAATAGGGGTCGCGGGTTCCGCCTATGGCTCACGCGTTATGCCGTTGCGTGCGCTGGGGGCCAACGGTGAAGGCACATCCTATGATATTGATCAGGCAGTACGTTACGCCGCGGGTCTGCCCAATGACTCTGGGACAGTACCACAAAGACGCGCTGATGTTATTAATTTGAGCCTCGGAGGCGCGCCCTTCACTCGGGGCACTCAGGCACTTTATGACGCGGTAAACGCAGCCGGCGTAGTCGTCGTCGCTGCAGCAGGCAACGAGGCCAGCTCCGCTCTCTTTTTCCCCGCAAGCTATGACGGTGTCATCTCCGTCAGTGCGGTGGATGGGCAGCGACGACTGGCACCCTACTCCAATACCGGTCCAGACATTGACGTTAGCGCGCCCGGCGGTGATAACAGTATCGACCTTAACGGTGACGGCTACCCCGATGGGGTATTAAGTACAGATGGCAGCGTCAGCGACAACGGTATCGATTATGTGTACACCTTCCTCAGTGGCACCTCAATGGCAGCGCCGCATGTCGCGGGCGTTGTCGCGCTGATGAAAAGTGTCAACCCAGAACTGACGCCTAGCGATATAGACGCTCTGCTGGCCTCTGGGGCGCTCACCGACGATCTCGGCACTCCGGGCAGAGATGATCTGTTTGGCTACGGCATCATTAATGCGCAACGCTCGGTACTGGCGGCTCTCGAGGCGACGGGCACCAGCCCTGCTGATCGCCCTCTTCTAACAGCCTCGACCAATACCCTGAACTTTGGGAGCACCACCACGACACTGAATCTGCTTTTGCGCAACGGTGGAAAGGGCGAGTTAGAATTAGAACCCCTGTCTGTTTCTGCGTCTTGGCTGCAAATTGTCGCAGTGGAGGTGGATAACGCTGGACTGGGTGAATACAAGGTGACCGTGAATCGAGCCAATCTCCCTCCGGGAATCTATGCGGCCGATATCTTCGCCCAATCCTCAGAAAACAACTTGGCAGTGCGGGTCTTAGTCACAGAAGGAGGAGAAAACACTGGAGCAGATGTCGGTGTGATCTATATTCTCCTCTACGATCCAGTGCTGGATGAGGTGATCGAACAGGTCAGTGCTCGGAGTAACGAAGCCGATTATCCATTCCGGTTTTCTGATATTCCCGCCGGGGAATATCAGATTATAGCCGGCACAGATACCGACAACGACCTCTTCATTTGCGACGCCGGCGAAGCCTGCGGCGCGTGGCTAACAACGGATCAGCCGATTCAGATCGAACTGGACAGTAATTTAACAGACCTGAACTTCCCGGTGGGATACCTTGTCTCACTGCCTGCAGCCAACAGTGTCAAACAGTCCAGCGCCAAAATAGGCATGCCTAGAACGACGAGAGGTCAGGACGAGGATAGAGGTACGAAGCAGGCGGCTAAAGCGGAGTAACGCCACTTTAGCCGGAGTTTTACGCTCTGACCAAAAGGCGGCGCCGGTTTAAGTTGGACGCCGCAAACACCGATCTATCAGGCGGCTTTTGGCTTGGCTGGCGCTTTCTTCTTGGCAGCGGGCTTCTTCTTAGCAGCAGGCTTCTTCTTAGCAGCAGGCTTCTTCTTAGCAGCAG
>CAJXTK010000024.1 GCA_913061115.1 uncultured Haliea sp. | reverse complement strand
CGTGGGCTCGGAGATGTGTATAAGAGACAGATTGAGGCCCGCAATGTTTTCCCTGATGGCAGTTCGAAACCAGCTAAAAAGCGTAGCGGCAAAGAAAAACATCCCGAATAAGAAAATAGACCACGAATTGGTGGCCTCATCCGGATCCCCGAACGTCATATCATTCATGATGCCCGAAGCGCCATAGATGCTCAGGATCAGGCCTGTAGTGGCGCATAATGCCAGCCTGCTCTTCTCTGGTACGTAATACTTCTCGTACTCCGTGGAAGTCTGACCTGTCATAGTGTTTCTCCGTTTATAGCGTGCCGGCACCCCAGCCCGCACATCAGCGTGCGGCCAAGGCGCCGCTCGCCATATCTGTTACATCAAAAATGGTGTACGACAGGGTGATGGTGCCGATGTCGCGCGGCAGGTCTTGGTCGACAATAAACTGCAGCGGCATTTCTGCCGAGCTCCCGCCATCGAGGGGCTGCTGATTAAAACAGAAACACTCTGTTTTATGGAAATACTTCGCCGCTCTTGACGGTGAAATGCTGGGTATCGCCTGAGCAATCATCGCATCTGGCCTAGGGTTGTGCGCAAAAAACACCGTATCATTCACTGCGCCCGGATGCACCTTCATCGCCGTTTTTGTCGGCGAGAACTCCCAAGGCATACCCGCGTTGTTAGTCGCAATAAATTGTATCGTTATCGTGCGGCTTTCATCGACCCTCGCTTCGACGGCGGTGTAGGCTTGCCCATTCGTTTTGCCGTTAATGCCCAGCACATCACATAGCACGTTATACAGCGGCACCATCACCACAAAAACAAACGCAAACATGATCACCGCAGTCACGGCCAACTTGGCCGAGGTGTTGACGATGGGATTGTTGCTCAATTTCAACATCGTTATGCTTTCTACTTAACCAGTGGCGGAGTTTCAAAGGTGTGGTAGGGCACAGGCGTGGGAAGTGTCCACTCCAGGCCTTCCGCGCCGTCCCACACTTTTTCATCACTGACCGGGTCGCCGGCCACAATGGTTGCGATCACGTTGTACAGGAACAGGATCTGTGAAGCGCCATAAATAAATGCGCCAATACTGGACATCATATTGAAATCAGCGAACTGCAGGGCGTAATCGGGAATCCTACGCGGCATGCCCGCCAAGCCCACGAAGTGCTGGGGAAAGAACGCCAAATTGAAACCAATGAATGAAATCCAGAAATGGGTTTTGCCCATTGTCTCGTTGTACATACGACCACACCATTTGGGCAGCCAGAAATAAATGGCTGCCGTCATGCTGAATACCGCGCCGGCCACCATGACATAATGAAAATGGGCAACGACGAAATAAGAATCGTGATATTGGAAGTCAGCAGGTGCAATAGAAAGCATCAGACCCGTAAATCCGCCAATGGTAAACAGAATTATAAAGCCAATGGAAAACAGCATTGGTGTCTCAAAAGACAGTGCTCCGCGCCACATGGTAGAAATCCAGTTAAACACCTTTACCCCAGTTGGCACAGCAATCAACATGGTCGCGTACATAAAGAACAGTTCACCCGCAACGGGCATTCCGACCGTATACATGTGGTGCGCCCAAACAATGAATGAAAGAAAGGCGATAGACGCGGTGGCATAGACCATTGAGTCGTAGCCAAATAACGGCTTGCGGGAAAACGCAGGAATAATCTGCGACACCACACCGAATGCTGGCAGGATAATGATATATACCTCGGGGTGCCCAAAGAACCAGAATATGTGCTGGAACAGTACCGGGTCACCGCCGCCCGCAGCGGAAAAGAAGCTAGTACCAAAGTGTACGTCCATTAACATCATGGTCACCGCGCCCGCGAGCACCGGCATTACAGCGACTAACAGGAATGCTGTTATCAGCCAGGTCCACACAAATAACGGCATTTTCATATAGGTCATGCCAGGAGCACGCATATTCATTACCGTCGCGATGATATTGATTGAGCCCATAATGGAAGAAAGCCCCAATACATGGATACAAAAAATAAAGTACGTCACCGATGGACCGGCATAAGTTGTCGACAGGGGGGCATAGAAAGTCCAGCCCGCTGCGGGCGCACCGCCTTCCATAAACAACGTAGACGCTAACAACAAAAAGGCCGGAGGAAGAATCCAGAAGCTCCAGTTGTTCATCCTCGGGAGGGCCATATCTGGCGCGCCGATCATCAGCGGAATCAACCAATTCGCCAGGCCGACAAAGGAGGGCATGATCGCCCCAAATACCATGATGAGCCCGTGCAGGGTGGTCATCTGGTTGAAGAACGCGGGCTCGATCAACTGCATGCCGGGCTGAAACAGCTCGGCACGAATGATCATGGCAAAAAAGCCACCCAGCAAAAACATCGAAAACGAAAACCACAAGTACATGGTCCCAATATCTTTGTGATTAGTGGTAAAAAGCCACCGACTAAGGCCCTTGGCAGGACCGTGATGATGATCGCCCATCGTTAACTTCTCCAGTTAGCGTTCTTTGTAGTTGTAGACATCAACGGGCTGCAAACTGTCGCCCATATTGTTGCCAAATGCGTTGCGCTGATACGTAATCACCGCCGCCATATCAACGTCGCTCAGTTGCCCGCCGAAAGCCTGCATAGACGTGCCAGGAACGCCGTTGATGCCTATTTCGAGGTGTGCGTTGATATCGCCGGTAGCCACTGCACTGCCTGCAATGGCATTGCCCACGCCACCTTCCCCGTTCGCGCCATGACAGGCTAGACAACTTGTGTCGTAAACCGATTCGCCGCGCACCATCAACTCATCTAGCGTAAAGTCTTGGGACGTCAACTGCTTAACCTCAGTGGCTTCGCTCTGTTTTGCCGCAATCCACTCGCCATATTCTTCCTTGCTGACCACATTAACGACGATAGGCATAAAACCGTGTGACTTGCCGCACAGCTCCGAGCACTGACCGCGATAAATGCCCTGCTCAGTCGGCCGCGCCCAAGTCTCGTTAATAAACCCTGGGATTGCGTCTCTCTTAACGGCCAGCGCAGGCACCCACCAAGAATGAATGACATCATTTGCCGTCACCAAAAAACGCACTTTAGTGTCAACCGGCAGGACTAGGGGCTCGTCTACCTCCAGCAGATAGTACTCACCCTTGGCCTCATCGTTGTAAATCTCGGCCTGGGGGGTGCGCAAATTACTGAAGAAGCTAACATTTTCACCTTCTTCATTTAAATATTCATACTTCCACTTCCACTGATAGCCGGTTATCAAGATGTCCAACTCAGAATTATCCGTATCATAGAGTGTGAGCAAAGTCGTCGTGGCCGGCACCGCCATGGCAATCAGAATAAAGAACGGCACCACCGTCCAAGCAATTTCCACCGTCGTACTCTCATGGAACGTTGCCGGTATGACGCCGCGTGATTTGCGATGGAAGATGATGGAGTAGAACATCACCCCGAATACAGCAACACCAATGGCCACACAGATCCAAAGAATGATCATGTGCAAATCATAAACTTCCCGGCCGAGCTCGGTGACTCCGGGCGTCATATTGATACTGCTAGCCTCGCCGCCGGCTGCCATGGCACTGACGCTCATGAACAACAGCACAGGACCCAGCGCGAGCTTACACAGCTGCTTCGCCTTAAAACCCATTTCCCGTGTCTCCATGTAGTAAAAAATGTGATGTGCTAACCAGCAATCCTGCAGACCCTCGCCCCTTGACTAGGACTAATAGCAATTACTCGGAGCCGGCGCCTAAATTATGAGGGGGACTCGAACGTACGGTTTGCTGAAAGTTGCCCGTTACTGTGCGTTTTTGAGCGCGGTAATAGTATCGCATCGACAAAAACGCGCGAATTATAGCGGATGCGGATTGTAAATCCTACTTTGTTAATCGCTTTATGAAGCTTTGGTATTTTTCACTCTGACAAGTGACAGCCTGCTGCGCGATACACCAAATCGTGTCGAGAATCGACAGGTGCGCACTGTGCAGAAAGTACACCCTTTGTGTCAAGGGCGCGCTGTACGCCCGATCGATTATCGCTTCAGCCTCTGGGGAACACACATTACTCGCCCTGTGGCGTGTCGCCTGATGGCTGAAGGTCAATAAGCGTCACTCGCTCTGCCGGCGTTTCTACTCTTCGAGCCGCGGCACGACTTACCCGCGTGGGGAGTTCTGCCACTTTCGGGGCCATCGCTACAACGGGACTCTCTTCCGGCAAACCTGGGCGTTCTTCACTGAAACCGCAGCTCACACAAAGCCTTTGATCCGTATCCATGTCGACCAAAATCTTGTCCATCAGCGCACAACGGGGGCAAACAGCGCCCGCAATGAAGCGCCTACGAGTTTGGTCAGTGTCCATGATCGTACTCCGAATCGCGGCCAAAATAGGCTCGCATCGTGACAGGGGACTTATTATAACAGTTTCGTGCCCCTGCTTGGGCACTGCAGCCATGACGACTTCCGTGGGTTTAGGGTAGAACGCCGCCATTGGGGAACTGAAACCTGTCGTGCCGCAACCAACCGATTCAGGCGGCTTCCATCGCCTCGCGTAACTGGTCGATTACCGAGCGCGTCTCAGGACGCAATTGTCGCCAAATATAGAACGCCTCTGCGGCCTGCTCCACCAACATACCAAGGCCGTCGGACACAGCTCCAGCGGCATGGTCAGCTGACCAGCGCAGGAACGGCGTCGGCTCCGCGCCATAGACCATATCGTAACAGCAGCTACGTTCTGTCAGCATTGAGCTTGGCAACTCGGGCACCGCCCCCGACAACCCGGCACTTGTGGCATTGATAATCAAATCAAATTGGCGCGTGCCGATCAAATCGAATGCGCCGCCCTCCAATGGACCAATACCCGCAAACTCCAGCGCCAACTCCGCCGCGCGAGCAGCGGTCCGGTTGACGACTAAAAGTTCTCGTGGGCGCTCCCGCAACAGGGGCTCCAATACGCCCCGAGCGGCGCCGCCGGCGCCCACCAACAACACACGCAAGCCTTGCACGGTCCAGCCAAGATTGGCGATCAAGTCGCGTATCAGGCCGATGCCGTCCGTATTATCGCCATCGATAAGACCATCATCGGCAAGGGTCAACACATTTACTGCGCCAGCACGAAGTGAGCGCTCACTGTTACGGTGAGCCAGCGCAAATGCCTCATGCTTGAACGGCACAGTGATGTTCAGTCCCGCTCCGCCACCTTCAAAAAAGCGACTTGTGGCCTGAACAAAGTCATCAAGCTCCACGCGCACGGCACGATACTCGATGTGCTGCGCGTATTGCTGCGCAAACAAGGTATGGATAATGGGCGACTTGCTCTGCTTAATCGGATTGCCAAACACCGCGAACTTGTCTTTTCCCATCATATCTTGCTCCCGCCATGGGCTGCTTCCGCCAACCAGTCCCTATTCTGGAGATAATAATCTGTTAGCTCTGCCTCAGGCGAACCGGGCAGCGCACTGTAGTCATAATCCCACCGCGCCAGGGGAGGCAACGACATCAGAATGGCCTCCGTTCGACCACCGGACTGCAAACCAAACAAGGTGCCCCGATCAAATACTAAGTTGAACTCCACGTAGCGACCGCGCCGATAAAGCTGGAACCGCCGCTCCCGCTCACCGTACGCTCGATTCTTGTTGCGCTGCACCAACGGGCGATACGCTCGAAGGAAGGAGTCCCCAATAGCACGCATAAAAGCGAAACTAGTATCGAAGCCCCATTCATTTAAGTCGTCAAAAAACAGCCCGCCGACGCCACGTGGTTCGTCGCGGTGTTTAAGGTAAAAATACTCATCACACCACGTCTTGAAGCGCGGGTAGACATCGTCGCCAAAAGGCTGGCAAGCCTCCGCCGCCACACGATGCCAGCTGACACAATCCGCCTCATTGCCATAGTAAGGCGTGAGGTCGTAACCTCCGCCGAACCACCAAATGGACGCTTCGCCGGGCTTGCTCGCAACAAAAAAGCGCACATTGGCATGCGCGGTGGGAACGTAAGGGTTATGCGGATGAATGACCAACGACACGCCCAAGGCTTCATAGCTGCGCCCGGCTAACTCCGGCCGGGATGCGCTGGCAGACGGGGGCAGGGCCGACCCCTGCACGTGAGAAAAGTTAACGCCTGCCTTCTCAAAGACCGCACCTTCCGCCATAACACGAGTGCGCCCGCCGCCGCCTTCGGATCGATGCCACTGATCGTCCGTAAAGACGGCCTCACCATCTTCCGCTGCCAAGACATCACAAATGGTGTCCTGCAACTGCAAAAGATACGTTTTGACCTGCTCAACTTCCATACGTGGAATTCCTACAAAATACGCCGTAGGACATTATAGGCGCCCTCACCGACAAGCCCTACTAACCGCGGATGATTCGACCATTAGTAATGTCCCGAATAGGCGTCGGCCGCCCTGAGACGCCAATCCTGCCCGGCAATAGGTAGTCCAAGCCGTCGCCAAAATAGCGCCTAACCTGAAAGGCCTCCCGCGCTGGACGCGCACCCGTCCGGTTGGCCGACGTGGAGACCAGAGGACCGCCCCAAGCCGAGCAAAGCGCACTGACTACAGGGTGGTCGCTCACGCGCACCGCCACCGAGGCGTGTTCACCACAAATCCAGCCGGGTACTTGGCCTAGGTGCGGCAACAACCAGGTCGCCGGCCCCGGCCAGCTATCGGCCAATGTTGCTCGCTGCTGTCTTGTAAGGCCCGCTAACAAAAAACCTATCTGGTCCTCGGTCGCCGCCACCAAAATTAGACCCTTGGTCACCGGTCGGCGCTTGAGCGCCAGCAGGTGTGCCACCGCGTCCACATTGTTAGGATCGCAGCTAAGACCCCACACTGCCTCCGTCGGACAAGCAATCACGCCGCCGGCGCGTAAGGCGCAGACTGCCGCCTCCACACGCAGAAACCCGGACGGGGGACGCATAATAAATTAGCCTTTGAGCTTTTCCTGCAATGCCGCATCTTTCGCGTAGATCACGTCGGCATTCGCAGCACGCTCATCGCGCAGCTTTTGTGACAGCTGTGGATTTGCCAGTGACATCATTTGAACCGCCAGATAGGCCGCATTCTTGGCGCCGGCCTTTCCGATCGCGACGGTTGCAACAGGAATGCCTGCGGGCATTTGCACCGTGGATAACAAGGCATCCATCCCATCCAAAGAAGCGTTCATTGGAACCCCGATAACCGGCTTAACCGTCGCCGCGGCGACTGCGCCAGCAAGGTGGGCGGCCATGCCGGCAGCGGCGATAAAAACTGCGCAGCCACGCTTTTCGGCATCTTCTACATACGTTTTGGTGACTTCAGGCGTGCGATGGGCGGACGTTATACGCGCCTCAAAGGGGATTTCAAACGTGCGCAGCACATCAAAACTGGCCTCTAGAACAGGTAGGTCTGAGTCTGATCCCATCACAATGGCAACAAAAGGTTTACTCATTGATTGTCTCCAATTAACTATTACGGCAACGCCGCAGATGAAAAACGCCAGATCTTACCAACTGATGCAGACTTAGCAAGTCCCCATGCGACTAACATCGAATAAATCCTCCGGCCGTCCGCACCACCAGCCCCGACAACTCCAGAGCAGATAGCTCTGCCAACACCTGCGCCGCGGGTCGGCCGCTATATTTTACCAATGCATCCAACGCAACCGCCTCAAAGCCCACTAGTGTCAGCAGCCAGGACCGACTGGACGGCGCATGGCGATTGCCGGGAGAAGCTGCAGCATAACTGGCCTGCTGCAAAGCATACAAGGGGCCAAGCTCTTCGAGGATATCATTGACCTCCTGCACCATCTTCGCGCCGTCTCGAATGAGCTTGAGACAACCCCGCCCGCCATCATGGAGGATGGACCAAGGCAGGGCAAAAACTTCACGGCCTTGCTCCATCGCGGTTCCCGCGGTTATCAGAGAGCCACTGGGCAACGCCGCCTCAATAACCAGCACCCCCAAGGATAGACCGCTGATAATACGATTGCGTTTGGGGAAATTTTGCCGCAGCGGAGGTGTACCAGGAGGAAACTCCGTCACGAGGCAGCCTGCCTGCTCCAGCTGCCGCGCCAGCGCCTGATGACCCCGAGGATAAACCGCATCGATGCCTGTGGCCATCACTGCAACGCTTTTGCCGCCGGCTTCAAGCGCGCCCAAATGCGCCGCGCCATCAACACCAAGTGCCAAGCCAGAGCAGATGTGCAACCCCGTCCCCACCAATTGGCCGCTCAAAGTTTGAGCCAGCCGCAGGCCAGCGGCGCTGGCGCGACGACTCCCTACCACCGCCAATTGTGCGTCTAGCAGCACCGCGGGGTCACCACGAACGTACAATAATGGAGGGGGGTCGTGAATCGCTCTCAACAGCGCAGGATAGCGCTTATCATCAATGTCTAACGCTATTGCACCAACAGCTTCAGCTGCGGCTTTTGCTTTGGTAACGTTCATACATCATCCTTGATGTTATGTCGGCGAGGTTTATGCGGGACACGAAGCCGCTAATTGCCGTGCTTTAGGTCTATCGCTGGTGCATCACGGCTGTTTAATCAGGTCAAAAATAGACAGCGGCCGGGTCGCCTTGAGTACGATAGCGAAACTGACTTTTTCATAGGACTCAAATATCATTGCTAGGCCCGCACGCGTATCCGGTAACACCACATTCGTTTGCGATATCTTATCGAATAAATGCTTCCCGGCTTGATAGACTGCTACTACATTGCCAATTTGTAGGCCGTCCCGCTTACCCTTATTGATCACAACGATACTCATATCACCGATCTGGGTTAAGCCCCCTTCAACGGCAATCATGACACCACCGACAATATCTTGCTCCGGTGCCTGTGGGTGGTAGCTCGCGTCCAATATGCGCTCCTCTATCGGGAACAATCGGTCGCCAATGCGGACCTCTTCTTCGATGCGGGTGACCTGCAGCTCAGTGACCTCATCCCGGTTACTGCTGAGCAATTTGGCGTTGCCAATATCAATAACCTCGTAACCCAAAAATTCTTTGGTCACCGGATCGATGTAACTCTGACCTGCGCGGTATATCGCGTAAGAACGCTCGCCATCAGGAAAGGGGCCACGACCAAAAATCGTGTCGCCAGGCCCCGCAAGCAAGGCCCGATCGCCAGCGGCGACGATATACGCTGAGTTTTTAATCTCCTGTTCGTCCATAACCCGATTGCGCCTTAACCAAGGACCGATTTGGTCAAGAGGGATCGCAGGAATCGCTAGGTTCAGAGGGCTCACACGCATATTAGGGCTGAGCTTGACCTCTCGGCCCCGACGCAACCGCAGGCGAGGATGGCCATCAACCCACACCAAGTAGAGTTCATCCCCGGGATAAATCAGGTGCGGATTATCGATCTGTGGGTTGGCGTCCCACAACTCAGGCCAAAGCCAAGGCTCCTTCAGATACAGGCCAGAAATACCCCAGAGGGTGTCGCCCTTTTTAACACTATACGTTTCTGGCACGTCGTCGTTGAGCTCTACCGCCGCCTGCATCCAACTGCTAAACAGCAGTGACGCCAGAAGCAAACAAACCGATAGTGGCTTTATTTTCATTGTTTTGCGTCCCTGTCTGGCCTAGTTATTATTGACCCATTTGAAATAATCGCCGCTGTCATCGCGCCGGCCTTGTCTGCACAGCAGTGTTATTGCGCCACTGTCGCCCTGCGATACGCCCCAACAGCGTTCTGCCTCCGCGGACTTTACCCACAGGTATGATATGTTGCGTCACTGCGGTGCTAGCCGGCCTTTAATGACAAGCTGTATAATAAGAACAGTTTGCTGCCGCGTTTTAGAGCTGGCAAGCCCAAATGTTATTAATTCACGCAGCCAATTTAAGCCACTTCTGACGACCAGATGGACATTCAAACTCATGGCAGTACTGGAAATACTCGAATTCCCCGACCCTCGCCTCCGCACAAAGGCCGCTCCCGTTGAGCGCGTGACTAGCGTCACTCGCAAGCTTATCGACGATATGCTCGAGACGATGTATGCCGCCCCCGGTATCGGTCTGGCAGCGACGCAAGTGAATATCCACCAGCGGTTGCTGGTGATGGATGTCTCCGAAGATAAAACAGCACCAATGGTGTTTCTCAACCCTGAGCTGTCCGTGTTGGACACCGAGCTGGATGAATATGACGAAGGCTGCCTGTCTGTTCCCGGATTTTATGAAACGGTTAGTCGCCCCCAAAAAGTGACTGTCACCGCGCTGGGTCGTGACGGCGAATCTTTCACCTGCGAACTGGAAGGCCTCGCAGCAGTCTGCCTGCAACACGAAATTGACCACCTGAACGGAAAGTTGTTTGTCGATTATCTATCGCCCTTGAAACGACAACGTATTCGTAAGAAGCTGGAAAAAGACCAGCGCCAGCGCGTCTGAACACTATGTCAGCCTCCCCTTTGCGCATCCTCTTCGCCGGCACTCCCGGTTTTGCCGCCTCTCATCTAGAGCGTCTTATCGCGAGTAAACACCACATTCTTGCCGTGTACACGCAGCCGGACCGGCCCGCGGGAAGAGGGCGCAAGCTACACGCTAGCCCGGTAAAGCAAATGGCAGAGCTCGCTGGCCTAACCGTGTGCCAGCCAGCATCACTGAAAAACGAGGAGGCGCAACGACAGCTGGCCGCATTCAATGCCGATGTGATGGTCGTTGTCGCATACGGGCTGATTTTGCCTCAGGCCGTGCTAGACACCCCGCGCCTAGGGTGTCTCAACGTACACGCTTCACTATTACCCCGCTGGCGCGGTGCAGCACCAATACAACGTGCCATTGAAGCCGGTGATGCCACTACAGGCATTACTATTATGCAAATGAATGCCGGCCTCGATACTGGCGAGATGCTGGCCTGCGTCAGCTGCCCTATAGGCTCCCGGACTAACGCTGCCGACCTGCATGACGAGCTGGCACTGTTGGGCCCGCCCTTACTGGGCGACGTTTTAGCCGCTATCGAAAGCCATCAGCGGCACAGCCGACCGCAAGACGATGAGCACGCCAATTACGCGCATAAAATTCTCAAGCCCGAAGCACAGATTGACTGGAGGCACAGCGCCTCGGTGCTGGATCATAAAATTCGGGCGTTCAACCCGTTCCCTGTGTGTTACTGCGAACTCGACGGGCAACGCGTCAGAATCTGGCAAGCCAGTCCATTGCTGTCCACAGCCGCTACGCAAATGCCTGGAACCATACTGCGCGCCGACAAAGAAGGTATCACCGTACGTTGTGGTGAGGGCGAACTCACCATCGAGGTGCTGCAATTAGAGGGCGGAAAACCACTGGAAGCAAAGCAACTCCTCAGCGCGTATCAGGCGTTGTTCGCGACCGGCGAGCACTTCACCTTGCCCGTCGCGAGCGTAGATACATGAGCGCGGATGTGCGGGCGACTGCCGCCCGCGTTATCGGGGCTGTCATTGGAGGGCTCTCCTTGAACCAGGTCCTGCCAGAGAAACTCAACGACGTCGGCGAGCGAGATCGTGCTTTATTGCAACAGTTGAGCTATGGCACATTACGCCAGAGCCCTCGACTACAGGCTATTCTCAAGCAGTTACTCGACAAGCCCCTGCGCGACAAAGACCGCGACGTACAAGGCCTTCTGCTCTGCGGACTCTACCAATTAGACAGCACACGGGTTCCAGACCACGCGGCTGTCGCAGCCACCGTCGATGCCACCCGTGCATTGAAAAAACCTTGGGCAAAGGGCATGACCAATGCGGTATTGAGGCGTTATCTACGCGAACGCGAGCAATTAACACAAGCGCTTGATGAGGCCGCAGCCGCCAGCCATCCGGCCTGGTTGTTCCAAAAAATATTGGCGCAATGGCCTGCTGCCGCCGCCGCAATCATCGATGCCAACAATCAACAGCCTCCAATGACTCTCCGCGTAAACCGCGGCCAAGCCTCTAGGGACGACTATATTGGCAGCCTTAAAGGTCATGGCATTGCGGCCGAGGCTGGCTGCCTGAGTAAGCATGCCATCCAGCTAGCCGTGCCGATAGATGTCTGGGATCTGCCAGAGTTCAGCGCTGGCAGGGTGAGCGTGCAAGATGAAGCGGCCCAAATGGCGGCCTTACTGCTACAAGCCGGAGCAGGGGAACGCGTACTGGATGCCTGTGCCGCGCCCGGTGGCAAAACGTGTCATATTTTGGAGTTGCAGCCAGAACTGGCCGAGCTTGTCGCCATGGACATCGACGAACTACGCCTGCAAAAAGTGTCGGAAAACCTGCAACGGCTGAACCTGAAGGCGACTCTGATCACCGGCGATGCTGCAAGCCCTCCTGCTGCGCTGGAACCCGCAAGTTTTGATCGTATTCTGGTGGATGCTCCCTGTTCCGCCAGCGGTGTCATTCGCCGGCACCCGGATGTGAAATTGCTGCGCCGAGAAAGCGATATTGCCCCGCTAGCAGATCAGCAACTGTGTATTCTGCGGGGCCTGTGGCCGCTGCTTAAAACAGGTGGCACATTGCTGTACGCGACCTGTTCCATCCTAGATGAAGAGAACAGCCAAGTGATACAACGCTTTCTCACCGAAGAAGGCGACGCAGCGCTATCTGGCACTGAAATGGCGGGCAGCGAGTCCGTCACCAGCGGGCGCCAATTGCTGCCATCAAGCGGCGGTACTGACGGTTTATTCTATGCGACGCTAAAAAAGGCCGGATAATAGTTGTGCATAATTGCGGCTCTCCGGTGCTTACAATCATCGAGCGATTTCTTTATCGTAAAAGAACACTTAAGTCCTCTTAATTCACTAGAACACATCGAGCCATGAAGATTATCATTCTCGGGGCTGGCCAAGTTGGCGGTACCCTCGCCGAGCATCTGGCCAACGAACAAAATGACATCATCGTCGTGGATACTGACGCTGATAAGTTACGCGCCCTAACGGATCACCTCGATATCGGCACGGTGGTCGGCGGCGCATCTCACCCCAATACACTTTACCAAGCAGGCGCTGAAGATGCTGACATGCTTGTCGCTGTCACCAATAGCGATGAGATCAACATGATGGCTTGCCAGGTCGCACACACGCTATTTAAAACCCCCACCAAGATTTGTCGCGTTCGCTCGCCCAATTATCTGACTCACCAAGAACAGTTGTTTTCACGAGACCATATCCCTGTCGACGTCATCATTGGTCCAGAACAGCTGGTCACCCAAAACATCCAGAGACTGATAGAAAATCCCGGGGCTCTGCAAGTGCTCGATTTTGCCAAAGGCCGAGTTCAACTGGTTGCCGTAAAGGCCTACCATGGAGGACCGATTGTTGGTCATGAGCTGAAGGAAATTCGCCGACATATGCCTAAAGTCGACACGCGCGTCGCTGCAATTTTTCGGCAGGACCGCGCCATCATCCCTGAGGGTGATACCGTGGTAGAAATCGATGACGATGTTTTTTTCATTGCGGCCAAAGAAAACATCACAGCGGTCATGTCTGAGTTGCGCAAGGTCGACAAGCCCTACAAGCGCGTAATGATCGCCGGTGGCGGCAACATAGGCGCAACTCTGGCGCAGAACCTCGAAAACAAGTATCAAGTAAAGCTCATCGAGAAGTCCTATGCCCTTTGCCGAACACTGTCTGAGCGACTCAAGCACTGTATCGTCCTGCACGGCAGCGGCTCCGAGCCACAACTGCTTGCCTCCGAAAACATCGAGGCTACAGACGTTTTTTGCGCCCTCACGAATAGCGACGAAGCCAATATTATGATGTCGATGCTGGCCAAGCGTATGGGCGCCAAGAAGGTTATCACGCTGATCACTAATGCCGCCTATGCCGAACTGGTCGGTGACGAAATCGATATCGCCATATCACCACAACAAATTACCATCGGCAGCCTACTGACGCATGTGCGCAAGGGAGATATCAGCAACGTTCACTCGCTACGGCGCGGGGCGGCAGAGGCTATTGAGGTAACAGCCCACGGTGATCCCCGCTCCTCTAAGGTTGTCGGCAGGCGCTTGGACGACATCACCCTGCCAAAAGGCGTGACCATAGGAGCCATTGTGCGTGATGAAAAGGTTCTTATCGCACACAGGCATGTCGTCATAGAAACCGATGACCATGTCATCATATTCCTGCTCGATCGCAAACAAATCGGAGCTGTCGAAAAACTGTTTGCCGTTGGCTTCGGGTTTTTTTCCTAGACGATGCACTTCTCAGTCTCATTTCGGATTCTCGGCATCCTGCTAATGTTGTTCAGCTCTATCCAGCTGGTGCCTCTGACCCTTGCACTGATGGAAAAAGATGGCAGTGCTGCGGGCTTTGTGTCCGCGATATGCATTACTTTTTTTTCCGGCCTGTTGATGTGGTTCCCCCTGCGTAATGCCAGTCATGAATTGCGAATCCGTGATGGTTTCCTGATCACCTCAATGTTCTGGACAGTGCTGGGGTTATTCGGTGCGCTGCCCTTTGCCCTCGCCGACACACTAGACTTGACGCCTGTAAGCGCAATATTTGAGTCTCTTTCGGGCCTTACCGCCACTGGCGCCACGGTTATTGTGGGACTCGATAGCCTACCTCACTCTATTCTCATCTACCGTCAGCTACTCCAGTGGCTAGGCGGCATCGGCATTATCGTGGTCGCTGTGGCAATACTGCCAATGCTGGGCGTGGGCGGAATGCAGCTGTACCGAGCCGAGACACCTGGACCGTCTAAGGACAGCAAACTGACGCCCAGAATCACCGAGACAGCCAAGGCTCTATTTAGCGTCTATTTACTTCTCACCATCGCCTGTGCCATCGCCTATTACGCCGTCGGCATGTCGGGCTTTGATGCTATCGCCCACTCTTTTTCTACGGTATCTCTAGCGGGATTTTCAACTCACGATGAGAGCCTTGGTTTCTTCAAAAGTGATGCTGTCCTCGTTGTTGCTTCGGTATTTATGTTTATTTCGAGTATTAATTTCGGCTTGCACTTCATGGCTTGGCGGCGGGGATCAGTCGCATCGTACCGTAAAGATTCGGAGACGCGCTTCTATACTGCGGCGGTGTTGGCATGCATGCTGATTACTATTTACTGCCTGATCATCTGGGATATACACGGGCATAAAGACAGTATTCTTCACGGTGTATTTCAGGTCCTGTCTATTATCACCACGACGGGATTCTCCACTGGCAATCTTTCTGTTTGGCCTATAGCCCTGCCAATTATGGCGATCTTTTTCTCTTGCATGGGCGGTTGCGTTGGCTCAACAACGGGCGGCATTAAGGCCATGCGTGTCATGCTAATTTATAAACAAGGGCTGCGAGAACTTAAGCAACTGGTGCACCCCCAGGCGGTGATTCCACTAAAAGTCGGAGGGCGCCGAGTAGAAGCGACGGTGGTCAGTGCCGTGTGGAGCTTTTTTGCCGTCTATACATCGTCGTATATCATTTTATTACTAATGCTAATGCTAACGGGAATGGACTTCATAACCGCCTTCTCATCGGTCGCGGCAGCGCTTAACAACCTGGGGATAGGCATCGCCGGCGTCGCGAATGGGTTCAGCGACATCAGTGAAACGGCCAAGGGGATCATGTGCTTTGCCATGCTGCTCGGGCGTCTAGAGATCTTTACGCTGCTGGTGTTATTTACCCCGGCATTCTGGCGCACCTAGCCTTCGCGATTGACTGGCTTCGTTTAAGCTCAGCGTATATCCGGTCGCGTTTTCTTGATCATTTCATACGCTGCCTGAATCTCCTGCGCGCGTGCCGTTGCCAGTTTTATCATATCTTCAGGAACACCTTTTGCGATCAGTTTGTCTGGATGATTTTGGCTCATCAGTTTGCGATACGCGCGCTTCAGTTCTTTATCGCCGATCGTCCTGTCGACACCCAGCGCCGAGTAGGCATCTTCTAAACTATGTTCTGAGCGGGCCGCAGAACCGCCTTGGTGGAATTGCTCTTGCGCGCGCGCCATGCGCAACATCAGTTCCAATTGTGCAGCGCTCAACCCCATCAGGCCGGCAATGCGCATTAGCGCCGCGTGTTCAGATGGCTCGATACCTTTATCCACCTGCGCCAGAGAGATCAGGAACAACAACAAGGTCTGTTGCAGTTGCCGTCGAGGGCCACAGGTCTTCAAAAACGCGGCGACCACCGGTTCAATTTCAAAGCCGACGACGGCCCCCTGTCGAAATAGGTCAATGGCCCGCTCGCGCTGATCGCCGCTCAAGCCCATTTGGGCAATAAAACTCTCGGTATGGTCTATTTCTGAGCGAGAAACATGGCCATCTACCTTCGCCAAATAGCCGGCCAGTAGAAAAGTGGTCTCGAAAAAACTATTTTTCACCCGCTCGACATTCTCCGGCGAACCGAAACGAAGCGCGTTATGCAGACCCCTGTCAAAAGTATGTCCTACCAATACACCCAAGATAAGGCCAGGCATGTGCCAGACCGAATACCCGATTAATCCACCGATGATCTTTCCAAAAAACATACGTCTCCTCAACCTTGAGCCACATTCCAATCTGTCGTTTGCACCGATCCCTACAAGAGCGCAGTGCCGGAACGCAGGGCCACCCGGATCAGTATAAAACGCCGTAATTTTACAGAAGAATTTTACTTTCGGGGAAAGCGCGTATTATGACGCTAAAAGAGGCTGTATAGTAGCTAGCTTTTTGCAGCGACATGATGAGCGATCCGGTGGCACAAACCAAAAGCGAAACTCTTACATTTCAACAGCTGATCTTCAAGCTTCAACAGTTCTGGGCAGAGCAGGGCTGCGTTGTACTGCAGCCGCTGGATATGGAAGTCGGTGCGGGGACATTCCACCCAGCGACCTTCCTGCGCGCGATAGGGCCTGAAAGCTGGAGCGCTGCCTACGTGCAGCCCTGCCGCCGCCCGACGGACGGGCGTTACGGAGAGAACCCTAACCGCCTGCAGCAGTACTACCAGTTCCAGGTCATCATGAAGCCCTCCCCAAAGAACTTTCAAGATTTGTATCTCCAGTCTTTGACGACACTGGGCGTTGATACCTCCATTCACGACGTGCGCTTTGTTGAAGACAATTGGGAGTCCCCGACCCTCGGGGCATGGGGCTTAGGCTGGGAGGTCTGGCTGAACGGCATGGAAGTGACACAGTTCACCTACTTTCAGCAAGCGGGTGGTCTAGAGTGCTATCCGGTCACCGGCGAAATTACTTACGGCATCGAGCGTATTGCGATGTACCTGCAAGGCGTAGACAGCATTTACGATTTAGTGTGGTCTGATGGACCTGCGGGTAAGGTGACTTATGGCGATGTGTTCCACCAGAACGAGGTGGAAATGTCCCGCTATAACTTCGAAGAGGCCGACATCAAACACCTGTTCGCCAGCTTCGATCATTACGAGCACGAGGCCATGCGACTGGTTGAAAAAGACCTGTCTCTACCCGCCTATGAAATGGTAATGAAAGCGTCCCACGTCTTTAACCTGCTCGATGCTCGGCACGCTATTTCTGTTACAGAGCGCCAGCGCTTTATACTCCGCGTGAGGGCTCTGGCGCGGGCGGTTGCAAAGGCTTACTTCAACACCCGCGCCGGGCTGGGTTTCCCGCTAGCCACCGAGGCTCTGCGCATAGAGGCCTTGGAACGGTTTCAGGCAGAGGCAAAATAGCGCATGAGCACTGACACTCTGCTAGTAGAATTGGGCACGGAAGAATTGCCCCCAAAGACATTGAAGCCTCTAAGCTTGGCGTTTCGGGACGGCATCGTAGACGGCCTGAAGCAACGCGAGTTACGTTATGGCCAAGTGCAGTGCTTCGCCACTCCGCGCCGTTTGGCCGTCCTCATCTTTGACGTCCAGTTAGCAGCACCCGAGAAAATAGTCGAAGTTCTGGGGCCTCCGCTGGATCGCGCGCGAGACGAAGCGGGGAACTGGTCGAACGCCAGCATCGGTTTCGCTAAAAAACAGGGCGTAGCGCCGGAGCAACTGCAGAGTATCGATACCCCTAAGGGGCCGCGGTTGGGTCTTCAAAAAACCGTCCCCGGCGTGGCTGTGCGGGATGCTCTCAACGCTATAATACAGAGCAGCATTGCGGGCTTGCCTATTGCACGGCGTATGCGCTGGGGCGCTAGTCGAGAAGCGTTTGTCAGACCGATACATTGGGTGGTTGCCATGCTGGGCCAAGATTGCGATCACGGTAAAATTTTTAACCTGAGCACCGGCAATACAACGCGCGGCCATCGCTTCCATAGCAGCGGTTTACTTACCTTAAATCACGCTGAGGATTACGAGTCTGCACTGGCCAAAGCCAACGTGATCGCCTCTTTTGAGCAGCGCCAACAGATCATTCGTGAGCAGGTAGAGGCGCAGGCCCTCACCCTGGGTGCTAACGCCGTTATCGCAACAGATTTACTGGAAGAGGTCACAGGCCTGGTGGAATGGCCGGTCGCACTCACTGGGTCCTTCGAGGAGCGCTATTTGCAAGTGCCGCCGGAGGCACTGATTTCTTCTATGAAAGAGCATCAGAAATATTTTCATCTGGTCGACAGCAAAGGCGAGCTTCTGCCCTACTTCATCACCGTAGCGAATATTGAAAGTTCTGATCCACCGCAAGTCATAGCAGGTAATGAGCGGGTCATTCGTCCTCGGCTGTCAGATGCCGCCTTTTTCTTTGAAACGGATAAAAAAATTCCACTAGCCGACCGGGTCGCAAGCCTGAGCAATATCGTCTTTCAACAAAAGTTGGGCACCCTGCTGGATAAGACCCTGCGCATAACCCAGCTTGCCGCTTTGCTGGCACCGGACGTCGGCGCGTCGGTTGCGTTTGCGCAACGGGCTGCGGAACTGAGCAAAGCCGATCTGGTGACCGATATGGTGCTGGAATTTGCCGATATGCAGGGCATTGCTGGATCCTACTATGCTCTGCACGACGGCGAAGAGGCAGAAGTTGTTGCGGCGCTGGCGCAACAATATTGGCCGAAATTTGCCGGCGACCGTCTTCCTGAAGCGGCAACCGCCTGCACTCTGGGCCTCGCAGATCGACTGGACACACTGGTTGGAATCTTCGGAATTGGACAGCCGCCCACCGGCTCCAAAGATCCTTTTGCGCTGCGCAGAGCATCATTAGCGGTGTTGCGCATTTTAGTGGAGAAGCGTCTAGACCTGGACTTAATGGAATGCCTGGATCAGGCCGTGGCCCAGTATCCGGCAAGCACTCTCGCCGCCGGAACTGCAGAACAGGTGTTTAACTATATGATCGAACGCTTTCGCGCCTGGTATGAAGAGGAGAATATTCCTGCCGAAGTGTTCAAGTCTGTCAGCGCACGAAATCTATCCCGCCCGCTGGATATTCAGCGCCGTGTGGAGGCCGTATACGCCTTTTCACTGTTGCCTCAGGCGCAGGCTCTGGCTGCCGCCAACAAGCGTGTTTCCAATATCCTTGGCAAATTAGATAGTGCCCATTCTTTCGGCAATGTGAGCGCCAACTTACTTGTTGAGCCACAGGAGAAGAAGCTTTTGGGCTGCCTCGAAGACCTTAGCAATATCTGTCGCAAGCACTTGGAGCACGATGAGTACACCGAAGCACTGTCATGTCTGGCCGCCTTGCGTGAGCCTGTAGATGCTTTTTTCGATGACGTAATGGTCAACGTGGAAGATGCCCCGTTACGTGACAACCGCCTTAACCTACTAAAGCGTCTGCGTGATCTTTTCTTAGAAGTGGCTGATATCTCCCTGTTAGCGGTCAGCAAATAACGTTAGCGGCCAGGAACATCCGCCTGTTGTTGGCAAAAAGGGTCAGATGCGCAACAGGTTTTTTCCCGGAGCGGAATTATCTCCTTAACGGACCCTTCTTGATCTACACTGACGACCTGTGACAGGGAATACTCGATGGCACTAACCGAGAATCATTTCATCATTATCGCCGCCGTATTGGCAGCGACGATACTCACCGCGCTGTTCATCAGTATCTGGCAAGGCGTCTCCAGTAGGCGGACACTGGCCGAGTGCCGAGAGCAGTTACGGATACGCGAAGAGGCGTTGACAGAAGCGAGTGCACAGCAGCGTGGTCAGGCCGTTGCGCTGGAGCAAGCACAGCTGCAATTGCAGGCTAAGTCCTCAGAGCTCTCGGCCTTAGCGGACGATCTCACCCAGATTCGAGCCCAACTCAATGCTTCCTTACAGGAAAATACCCAACTGCAAACACAGCAGGACGAACGAGAGGACCGGCACCTAGAGCAAATTAAGCTGTTGAATGAAACCCGCGACAACCTCAAAAAAGAGTTCGAAAACCTCGCCAACAAAATTTTTGAAGACAAAGGCAAGAGCTTTACAACAACCAGTCAGGCGTCACTGGAGGTCCTGCTAAAACCTTTTCGCGAGCAAATCACTGGTTTCCAAACTCGCATAAACGAGGTGCATTCGGAATCTATCAAGGGCAATACCGCTCTTGAAAAGGAGATTCAAAAAGTACTGGAGGTTGGTCTGGAAATGAACAGCCAGGCCAGCAATCTGACAGTAGCATTGAAAGGCGATAAAAAAGCCGTCGGTAACTGGGGGGAGGCCCAGTTGGAACGTACGCTGGAGCTGGCGGGATTGCAGTCAGGGGAGCACTATGAGGCACAATCCGTGTATCGAGACGGGGAGGGGAAGCGTAAGCTCCCTGACTTTATTATTAAACTGCCGGATAATAAAAACCTGATCATCGACAGCAAAGTCTCTCTAATTGACTATGACCGCGCCATCGGAGCGACCACCGATGAGGAGCGGGTGGGCGCCCTGAATGCCCACGCACAGGCGGTTCGCAATCATATCGACGACCTAGCATCGAAGGATTATGCCAACCTTCCCGGCATTGGTAGCCCAGACTTTGTACTCATGTTTATGCCTATCGAGCCCGCCTACATTGAGGCCATGAAACACAACAAGGGCCTGTTTAATTATGGCTATCAAAAAGGCGTGGTGATGGTTTCTCATACCACCCTTATGCCTATTCTGCGCACGGTGGCAAACCTATGGATGGTTGAACACAGCAATCAGGAGGCGAAAGAGATTAGCAGCAGAGCGGGGGACATTTACAACCAAGTCTGCCTTGTCGCAGATCGGCTACACAAATTAGGTAACACCCTAAAGGCCGCCAACAACCACTATAATGACGCCGTAACAGGCCTAGCAGGTAAGCAGGGGTTGCACGGCAAAGTCGAGCGTTTCCAACTACTGTCGACCCGTGCAAATAAAGAAATGGCTGTGCTAGAGCCTATTCACGATGACATTGAAAACAGTCGCTTAGAGTCTGTGACAGAAACAACGGATAACAAGAGCCAGCAACCGCCACAGCTAGAGAACTAAGCCGTCAAATATCAAGGTTGGCCACTGACAGCGCATTATCTTCGATAAACTCACGCCGCGGCTCGACCTGATCACCCATTAATGTGGTGAACATTTGGTCGGCCGCGATGGCATCTTCTACTGTCACTTTGAGCATCCTTCTAACATCTGGGTCCATGGTCGTTTCCCAAAGCTGTTCCGGATTCATTTCTCCCAAGCCTTTGTAGCGCTGAATGTTATAGCCCTTGCGTGCCTCCGTCATCAACCAGTTCAAGCCATCGGCAAACACTCGGGTTTGCAGCACCTTTTCGCCACGCTGAAAATAACCGTCCTCTTCGATCAGGTTATTGAGCGTTTCGCCCAGCGCTATCAGGCTACGATACTCGCCGGAAGAGAAAAACTCGTGGTGATATTCTGTTTCCGACTCTACCCCGTGAGAGAGTAATTTCACCACGGGGAAATAGAGCTGACGCTCCTGATCTTTTCTTACCAAAACAGAATATCTGGATCCTTTGGCCGCCACTGAAAGTAAGCGCTCACTAAGTTGTTCGCAAAACACGCTAACGGTAGGCTCCTCTTTCATCTGCTCAAGGGTCAGCGATAAGCCATATACCATTTCCCAGAGCACCATTTCCGAATACAACCGGCCAAGGCGATTAATTGTTACTGCAACGGCACGGTAATCATTAACCAGTTGCTCCAAGCCGCTGCCTGAGATAGCAGGCGCCTCAGGGTTAACGACGATCGAAGCCGATTCCAGCGCGGATTGTGTCAAAAACTGATCGAGGGCTTCGTCATCTTTCAGATACTGGTGCTGTTTTCCCTTGGCAATCTTGTACAGTGGTGGCTGAGCGATGAAAATATGGCCGCGGTCGACCAGTTCACGCATCTGACGGAAAAAGAAGGTTAAGAGCAGGGTTCTAATATGGGACCCATCGACATCCGCATCGGTCATAATGATGATACTGTGGTAGCGTAATTTATCCGGGCTGAACTCTTCTTTTCCGATGCCACAGCCTAGAGCCGTCACGATATTGCCAACTTCTGCAGATTCGAGCATCTTGTCAAATCGAGCTTTTTCGACATTAAGAATCTTGCCTTTTAAAGGCAGGATCGCCTGATACTTGCGATTGCGCCCCTGCTTTGCAGAACCTCCCGCAGAATCACCCTCCACTAGATATATCTCAGACAACGCGGGGTCTTTTTCCTGACAGTCGGCCAGCTTTCCAGGCAGCCCCGCGATATCCAAGGCACCCTTGCGTCGGGTCATCTCTCTGGCCTTGCGCGCGGCTTCACGGGCCCGCGCAGCGTCAAGCATTTTTCCGACAACCGCCTTAGCTTCTAAAGGGTTTTCCATTAAGTAATCATTTAATTGCGCGCTCATCGCCTGATCGACAGCGGGCTGCACCTCTGAAGACACCATTTTATCTTTGGTCTGGGAAGAAAACTTAGGGTCAGGTACTTTCACTGAAACAACCGCTGTCAGGCCTTCTCGTGCATCTTCACCGGTTGTGTCCACTTTGGCTTTCTTCGACAGCCCTTCACGCTCAATATAGGCATTAAGGCATCGGGTTAGCGCCGTCCTGAAGCCGGTCAGGTGGGTACCGCCATCACGCTGAGGTATGTTGTTGGTATAACAAAGAACGTTTTCTTGAAAACCGTCGTTCCACTGCAGCGCGACCTCCACCTCAATGCCATCTTCATACTGATGCTGGAAGTAAAACGGCTTATTTACCGGCTTTTTATTCAAATTAAGGTAGTCAACAAAGGCCAATAAACCGCCCTCATACTCATAGGCCTCTTCCTTCCCGCCGCTGCGCGCATCCTTCAGCAAGATACACACCCCAGAATTCAAAAAGGCGAGTTCCCGTAAGCGTTTGGCCAGCTGCTCAAAATGGAACTTTATGTTGGTAAAGGTATTCGGTGAGGGCTTAAAGCGGACCGTCGTGCCACTTGTCTCTGTAGTGCCTATTTCTGCCAGCGGCGCTTGCGGTATGCCGTGAACATACACCTGCTCGTACAGTTTACCGCCTCGTCTAATCGTCAACACCAACTCTTCAGAGAGAGCGTTGACCACGGAGACCCCTACGCCGTGGAGCCCTCCTGAAACCTTATAGGCGTTTTCATCGAATTTACCGCCGGCGTGCAATACCGTCATCACAATTTCGGCAGCAGAAACCCCATCCTCATGCATCTCTGTCGGGATACCTCGCCCATCATCGCTGACGGACACCGATTCGTCAGGATGAATGACGATGTTGATTTTTTCGCAGTGGCCGGCAAGCGCCTCATCTATTGAGTTATCGACCAGTTCAAAGACCATATGGTGCAGCCCAGAACCATCATCCGTGTCGCCAATATACATCCCTGGGCGCTTGCGGACCGCATCCAAACCCTTCAGCACTTTGATGTTATCTGAGTTATACGTATTTATGTCGTCGCTCATGGATTCTCACTCTTAATGCATGTTTTATGTATAAGGGGTGCCGTCACTCTTCCGAATGGCGCCTCACAACACCCTGTTCCACGTGGAACATTGCCAGTTCTTCACCTTCAGGCCACACCGACCTGATTTCCCGCTGGTCGATACAGGTGATAAATACCTGCGCCTCCATAGACGCCAACAACTCGCAGACCAAAAGGCTATGGGCGTTATCGAGCTCCGAGGGCAGATCATCGATAAGGTACGTGCATTTGCCCCGCCCTAGCTGAGTCATCAGCCGGCCCTGCGCCAACTTTAACCCGCACACGACGAGTTTTTGCTGCCCTCGGGACAATGTCTCTGCCGCCAAATGGCCACCTGACATCACCCTGATATCCGCGCGCTGCGGGCCAGAATGTGTATACCCCTGTTCTGCGTCTGCAGAAAATCCCTGCGCCAAAGCTTCACTATAGCTTAGCTGCCGGTCCCATCCTTGCTGATATCGCAGCTCCAGCGAACCTAAAGATGGCGCCAATCTTGCCATGATCTCCTTGAAACACGGCGCTAAAATCTGAAAATAACCCTTTCTGTACTCGTTTATCGCAGCGCCCGTTTGCGCCAAGTCACGTGTCCAGGCGGTCAACTCCTGGTCCGATATTTTACCACGCCGCAGTAAGTTGTTGCGCTGTTTTATGCTTCTTTGGAATCGCTGCCACTGGCCGAAAAACTGGTGTTCCACGTGGAACACTCCCCAATCCAGATATTGGCGCCGCGCGCCAGGTGCGCCCGTCAGCAGCCCAAAACTCTCGGTCGTGATAACCTGCAACGGCAATTGCTCTGCCAGCTCAGCAACCGTTCGGACCGCTCTTCCTCCTATCTTAATTTGCGCCTCACCACTACGGTTGCGCTGCACGCCCACCGGCGTCCCCACTCCAACCCCAACCGCACCCGCTTCGGCAACGGGCGGCGGCGACTCAAGCACTGTCGTCCCAAACACCGTACAGCTGGCCGACTCATGGTTGATAAGCGACTTAACACTGCTACCGCGAAAGGAACGAGCCATTCCCAGCAGGTGTATTGACTCCAGCACACTGGTTTTTCCACTGCCATTGCAGCCGAAAAACACATTTACGCCTTTCAAGCCCTGCAACCTCACCTGTAACAGGTTTCTTACGTTGCTTATTTGTAACTGGGTCAGCGCCACAACTACTGGGGAATATCGGGCATAAGCCGAAAAAAACCCATTAAAGCTCCGCGCATAATCAGAATGCGCTCAATTAGAGCCGCATCGGCATGACGACATAGAGCGAATCGCCCTCGTCGGACTCCTCCAGCAGCGCGCTGCTATTAGGGTCCGCCAACGACAGCTGAATCTGATCTCCACTCAGCACCCCAAGAACATCCAACAAATAACTAACATTAAAGCCAATTTCAAGCGTCTCACCGGAATAATCAACCGGAACCGTTTCTTCGGCCTCCTCCTGCTCCGGGTTATTCGCAACGATATCCAGGGTATTGGCCGTCAGCTTCAAGCGAACACCTCTAAACTTCTCATTGGACAAGATCGCCGTTCGCGTAAATGCCTGCCTCAATTCCTGGCGGGCGCCCTTCAGAATATTATTCGGCGACCGTGGCACCACTTTCTCATAATCGGGAAACTTACCGTCCACAAGCTTTGAAGTGAAAGTAAAGTCACCTGTCGCTGCCCTGATGTGGTTGCTGCCAATGTTGATCTGGATCTCTGCCTCGTCGTCCACTAATAGGCGGGCAAGCTCCAAAACACCCTTGCGAGGAAGAATCACCTGCACGCCCCCCTCTCCAGTGACGCTTATCTTGTCTTTTAACGTACACATGGCCAAACGGTGTCCGTCGGTCGCTACGACGCGCAGCTGCTTAGTGTCGAGCTCCCACAACATCCCATTTAAATAGTAGCGCACATCCTGCTGGGCCATGGCAAAGCCGGTACGATCAATCAAACGCTTCAACTGGCCCTGCTTGAGGGTAAGCTGATGCGTTCCAATACTGTTTTCAACATTGGGGAACTCTCTCGCTGGCAGCGTAGAGAGCGTAAAGCGGCTACTGCCGGACCTCACCGCCACCTTGTTTTCTTTAGCGCTGAACTTGATATCGCTACCCTCTGGCAGCGATTTACAGATATCCAACAATTTTCGAGCAGGGACCGTAACCTCACCAGACTCCTCGCCCGCCACCGCAAGCTGTATGCGGCCGACCAGCTCCACCTCTAAGTCTGTTCCTGTCAGCGACAGCCAGTCCTCCTTCAGCACCAGCAATACATTCGCCAAAATAGGCAATGTTTGCCTACGCTCAACGACGCCTGCCACAAGGTTTAACGATCTGACCAAGCTGTCCCGCGAAATACTGAACTTCATATTGGTGTTTTCCCTTCCCTAACAATAATACGATCTGGTGCTGCCAGACAGGTTGCGACACATAAACGAAACTTGGTTTTGTTTATGTGTTCAGGTCGTCAACGTTCTTAACAAATTTTTGTAATCTTCTCGAATATCCGAGTTTGTTTCACGAAGTTCCTTGATTTTACGGCAAGCATGAAGAACTGTCGTGTGGTCTCTACCGCCAAAACTGTCTCCAATCTCTGGCAAACTATGATTGGTCAATTCCTTTGATACTGTCTCTTATACACATCTCCGAGCCCACGAGACTAGGCATGATCTC
>CAJXTK010000023.1 GCA_913061115.1 uncultured Haliea sp. | reverse complement strand
CGAGATCATGCCTAGTCTCGTGGGCTCGGAGATGTGTATAAGAGACAGCTCTAACCCTTTGGTGAGGCTGATTACGGGCACCCAGGCTCGTATGTTTTTTTTCACTTCAAGTAACACTTGGCGAAAATTTTGTGAGGGTATACCCATCACGATGACATCAGCACTGCGCACCGCACTGCGCAAATTGGTGGTAGCGAAAAGCTTCTCTGGCAGTATCGCTCCTGGCAGAAACACTTCGTTGGTATGATGCGTGTTGATCTCTGCCACCGTTGCCGGGTTGCGTGCCCACAAAGTGATGGGGGCATTGCGAGCGACCAGTGATGCCACTGTTGTGCCCCAGGACCCGCCACCTAAAACTGTGACATTAAGATTGGTCATTGCCTGCTCTCCTGCAAATAAATGCTTGCTGATTGATGCCTGTTAACTACCGCGTCTGGCCACGCCGATCGCGCGAATCAGATCCAGGCGCCGCAATAGGTCGCGCAACTGGTGTGACTGCTTAAGTCGTCTTTCTGCCAGCATCGGCTCTCCAGCGTCCGTTAGTCCCCGGCTTTGTAACATTTTGAAGCCATTGTTGAACAGCAGTTTACCAATTGATGCCTCACTGTTGATCCGGCGTTGCAGGTAAGCCTGGCGACCCAATTTTAGCGCATCAGTCACACACGCCTTCTCTATCAGCGTCTCTGAGTAAGCCATACGCGCGGCTAGAGCGGCGACAATGGAGTAGGCCTCTGTGAAAATGAGCAGCGTGACGTGAGAGACCAACGGTGTCATACGGTTGAGTAGTTGGCTGAACGCAAATGTGCCCTGGCTGAGTAGCGTTTGCCAGTCCTGGTCATAACGACTCAACTCATCGCGTATCTGTTGATGAAACACCTCAGTAGGGGCATAGAAAAATTCAAACTTGAATAGGTCACGCAACTGGTCCACTTCTGCCCAAAATATATTTAAAGCGTCAGGTCCTTCGTTCTCGCTGGCTGTTAAAAGGGCCAGCTCGATAATAGCCTTGTTGACAAAAAAATGGACCACCGTATTGCGATAATAGCTTGCCACTGCATGCTGATTCAGGCCGATGCCGTATACCACTTCGGGGCCCTCGTCATAGCGCGTGACGATGCCCTCATCTAGCATAATGCCCAACAAGCTCTGAATCTGATCTCCAAAGGTCAGGTTAAAATCCTTTGAGACTCGTATGTCTCTGGCGTAGGCCCAGCGCAGCAGCGCATTCAGATCGGCCACCACTTCGTCCTCTGTGAGTGCCTTCGGTGCGGCGCCGAGTAAGCTCATTGTCGCCAGAGAGGGAAAGGTGATGGCGGTGACGTGATTGGCTTCCACGGCGACTTCGAAGGCGATCTTGGATAGGGCAAGGCGGTCATCGGGGTGCGGCGCCCTATCCAGTACAACCGGGTTGCCGATATCCACATAGACTTTGCCCATCGGTCGGGCCAAGCTGCGAAGATAACTGATAAGCCAGCGCAGAGATTCGGCGCCTTTGCTGTGGCTTGTTTGTTCGGTGGCGTACTCCTCGACATCTCTGATCAGGTCGTAGCTGATGGAAATCGGAATGATGTGAATGTCTCTTGCATCAGTCGCGTCGCAGGCTTCCAGCACATACTTAAGCAATCCATAGCGCGGCGGCATTAGTTTCCCTAGACGAGATCGTGTGCCTTCGAAAGCCCAATTCATGGGGAAACGTTTTCCCATAAGATAGCCTACGTAGTGGCGCAGCGTCATTTTGTATAACTCGTTATCTCGAAAGCTGCGCCGAATAAAAATGGCACCCGACCGGTGCAGTAAAAACCCGAGTCCTGGGAAGTTCAGGTTAGCGCCACCAAACATATGGGGCATAGGAAAATCGTTGTCGTAAAGTAGCTTGGGTAGAACCATTCCGTCGAGATAGGTCTTGTGTGTCCACAGCAGTATCGAAGGATATTCGCGTACGATTTGGCGTAGTTTCTCTACAGCGTCTTGATTGCAGACAATCTCCGCTTCGTACCCTAGGCCGAGGCAAAAATTATTGAACTTAGCATAGACATCTAGCCAGAACATACTGGGCCTAGACACCATTTCATCCAAGTAGCCCTTGGCCTCTTTTACTAGTTGTGCCTTCGCGATGCCAGAGTCCACAGAGAGATTGTTCAGTGCTTCGTTGTAACTGCTGCTGGCCAGGAGGTTAGCTGCGACATGGCGCGGCACTTTGTAGCGACCACCTTGTAGGCGACGTTCGGCGAGGTCGAGCACTACCGAGGCCTGACGAGCGACGAAGTCAGCGAAGTCTCGCTGAGTATCGCCGTTATCCATTTTGTGATGCAGCTCAAAGCGCACGTGCAAATTAGCCACCGAGTCGGGCTTTCCGCTCAGAAGATGCATTCTTTGCGGCGCTGTTTTAAGAATCTTGCGGCCGCGCCGGGGGTTGGGGTGCCGGGGATCGCCGAATATTAGGTCGCGCAGTCGGGGTCCTGAATGAATGGATTCCTGCGACGGCAACCATGCGATCCGCAAAGGAGCGACCACGGTGTCGATCGGCAGTGTCAGTGCATTAACCAACAGCACACTGTCTATGCTGCGATGATCGTCGCTCAGATCGATGCAGACTGTTTGTGCTGCTGCTCCCTCGGGCTGGCTGTGATGTTCTATCCATCCTTTCAGGAGGCTCTGCTCGAAACTGTTACAGGTATCGAGTATGAATAGCACGTGCGGATGATTCCCTTCCGGCCACGGACTACCCTGCTGGTATTTCCTTATTGTATTCATTCATTCATCCAGCCTGCTTCTGTGATGCATATATTATTTTTTGACTGTCTGTTTGGGTGCGGCCCTCGCCTTTGCCTTCGCCTTTGCTTTGGGTTTGGGTTTCACTTTTGATTTGATCTTGGTGGTGACTGCTTTTCCTAGTGTTTGTTCTGGCTGGCCTAACGCTCGAGCGAACATATTGCGCACTTCACGTACATGTTCGTCCATTGTCTCCAGTGACCATTGACCGGTATCAACCGGCGGCAATGCTTCTACTTTGACGGTCGCGGAGCGGAGGACGAAGTCACCTTTGGGCGCAACATCCCCCGAGTTGTAAATAACGATAGGTATAATGGGAACCCCCGCTTGCATTGCCAGGTGGAAAGCACCTTTTTTGAAAGGTGCCATGGCCGGAGAAACGGTGCGGGTGCCCTCCGGCGCCAGTACCACTGACTTCCCTTCGTTGCGTATCACATCTATCAGTGGTTTCATCGCATTGATCGCACTCTTGCCGTCGGCGCGGTCTATAAAAACTAATCCGCCTAGTTCCAGCACCTTGCCCAGAACCGGTGTCTCTTTTTTAATTTCCTTTTTGCCTACTCCGGCGATATCGCGACGTAATAACTTGGCGATGATAATGACATCTGCCTTACTCTGGTGGTTGAATACAAAAACGGCGGGGCGGTGGGACCACAGATGCTCTTCTCCTGTTACGTCTAAATCCATGCCGACAAGGGCGCTGGCTGTATCGGCAAATAGGGAGAAGGAAAAGTTTTGTGATTCGCGTCTGGATCCCGTGAGGGCATAGACGGGAAGGCCCGCTACAAAGCTGGTCACTAGCGATGTGGTGGCCGCTATGGAGCGAATAAACTGGGTCAGAGTAGGGCGCCCGCGGCTGCCAAATTTTGTAACGGGCCATTGCCGTCCGCGTGCGATTCGCTCCAGTCTGTCGCTGGGGTTCAGCGCTCGGGGGTGTCCCACTCTCTCGAGCAATAACAGATCATCCGTGCTATCTGAGTAGAAGAAACTTTTGTTTAGGTCAGCGCGAAGTTCGCTCGCTAGCGATTCTGCGGCGTCGACCTTGCCTTGCCCAAAGCAGGTAGGGCTGACAACGCCGCCTGTGAATTTGCCGCTTTCAACCTCTAGGCGTGTGCACAGCACGTGATCAATGCCCAAGCCTGCAGCGGCGTTTTCTACTTGATAAGGCGTGGCGGAAGATATGATGGCAACAGTGTGCCCTTTGGCCTGGTGTGCTTCTACGAGTGCGCGCGATTCAGGGTAGATGAGGCGGGCGATCTGTTTGGTATACAGTTGTCTTCCCACCTCGTGATAGGTCTCTTCCTCAATGCCACGCATGAACTGGGCGTTGATGGCCATCATGCCCGAAAAACCCATATTGCCGAGCCCAAAATTGGTCATGGCACGCATCAATGCGATAAACTGGCGCACGGACAGATCGCCGCGTTTGAGTTGTTCGCGGATAAAGGCTGTGGCTGAATAACCGGCGATGAGAGTGCCATCGAAATCGAAAATGGCGACTACGCGCGAACCGCTGGGTGCGTTCTCAATATCGTTTAAAAGCTGTTTGACACCAGTCATGAGACTTCCTTATTTAGCAATGGAAGCATAGCGTATTTTCAGTATAAGCAGCAGTAAACGCGCAAGAAATAACGATATGATAGGTATTGATATTATAAAATAATTAACAGTCAGCTCTAGGGTGCTTTGCGAAACAGTAGCGTCATGCGATCAGACTCGCCAATGGCAACCATTACGTCGCGCTGCTCGTCGTCATTACTGCCGCGCAACGAGGGGGACAATCGCCAGACGCTATCCTCGCCAGAAGGTTGGTCCATTGGGTTGGCATTGATCTCGCTCTGCGCGACCAGCGCAAAGCCCGCTTCTGCAAACATGGCGATGACTGCCACCTCATTGAGGTAGCCCTTGTTGCCGTCAGCCCATTCTTTACTCGCTGTTGCCGGTGCACGGTGCTGCACGACGCCGACCAGCCCGTCTTTTTTTAACATAGCGTGGGTCGCGGCAAGCGCTTGTGAGCGTGTGCCTGCTTTTTGTTGAAAGCGATTGAGATTGTGTAGGGCGCGGATCAGCAACACCCGATCCACCGTGCCCTCCACCTCACGGGGGACGGTATCGAAAGTGAAGCCCTGTGCTGTGATATCGTTGTCAGTGAAAGTTGCGACCTTGGCTGTGAAGTTTTGGGTAGCGGCAATGCGTTCTGCGATCCACTCGGGGGAGGCATAGCTGAGCATGGGCCATAGACTGTCAGGATAGTTCACGCCATACAAAGTGCCGTCTTGCCCCAGGTAGTTTGCCAGTATGCGGGTATACCAGCCTCCACCAGGTAGGGCCTCGGCAATCGTCATGCCTGGCTTAACTTGGAAAAAGGTCAGAGTTTCCAGCGGGTGGCGCGCGTCATCGCGAACTTTGTCCTCATCACTGCGCGAGGCTAGCACTGCGTTCAGGGTGTCGGTTTCAGTCACGGCGTAAGCTGTTTGAATGAGTCCTGTCAGCACAAGGCTTATTACCAATAGACACGTTCGCAGAATAGACATTGAGATTTCCTTTTACAGTGAGTGTTCAATATCAGTAACTGTCAGGTGGCCTGACACAATTGTAAAGTGGTTTCTGATGCCCGATAGTCCACTAATGCCATTAGATTGACCGATTCCGCCATACCTGCTGCTCAGTGGACTGGTAAGATATAAGCAACCCAATCTAGTGAAAGGAGAGATGATTATGAGCAAAGTGCTCATTACTGGCGCTACAGGCTTTATTGGCAACCATGTAACTCGGCTGTGCCTTCAAAGAGGCGATGATGTGCGGGTCATGGTTATGCCAGGGGAAGACCGATCTCCGCTGCAAGGTATGGATGTGGAGTTCGTAGAAGGCAACCTGCTGGATCCTGAGTCGCTGGTCCGAGCTGTGCAGGGCGTACAGCAGCTCTATCACCTTGCGGCGCTGTTTGCGATCTGGACCAAGGATCCAGACCTGCACTTTAAAATCAATGTGGACGGTGCGCGTTCTATGATGGAAGCGGCGAAGGCCGCTGGTGTTGAGAAAATTGTCTTCACCAGCAGTGTTGCAGCGATCGGCATTGTCGGTAATGGTGGATTTGCGACAGAGGAAACGGCCTTTAATAGCTGGCCTTGGGCCAGTGAGTATATTTTGTCTAAATTTATTAGCCACCAGATGGTAAAGGGTATGGTCAGTGATGGACTCCCCGTTACCATGGTGATGCCGGGCATGCCGTTTGGTCCTGGAGATCGCATGCCGACGCCCACCGGCACCATGATCTTGCGCACGCTGGAAGGAAAAATGAAAAACTATTGGGACGGCGGGGTTTGTGCCGTGGATGTCCGTGACGTGGCCGCTGGTCATGTTTTGGCTATGGAGAAGGGACGTATTGGTGAGTCCTATATCCTGGCCAATAAGGATGGGAATATGCCTAATAAAGAACTTCTAACGATGATAGGGAAGATTGCGGGCGTGTCTAATGTTGCGCAAACTGAGGTGTCCGGTAATGTGATGTTACGCGTGGCGAAATTTGCTGAGATGTGGTCAAAAATTAGCGGCCGTGCGCCGATAACGACCTACAAGAATACCCGTTATGTCCTGCAACATGGCTATGTCGATCCGGCCAAGGCGGTGCAGGAGTTGGGTCTGCCTCAGACGCCCATTGAAACCGCGGTGGCTGATTCGGTTAAGTGGTTCCGCGATAATGGCTACGCCTGAGCGTCAGCTTTTGCAAGCGTGCTTTAACCAGCTTTGGATAGGTACTCAGCGCAAATAGTTTGGCCTAGCTCGCCGGTGAGCTGGGCGCTACTACCAGAGGTCAGTTCGATCTGGCGTGCCCACTGGCAGTAGCGAAATAATGGGTAATCACGATCTACGCCGGTACCCCCGTGACAATGCTGCGATGCTTGGCTGACGCGGTGCGTCACGTTCCCGCACCAGATTTTCGCTATCTGCACTGCATCTCTAGCGGGGTGACCCTCGTTCATCAGTGATGCCGCCTGCTGCGTCACTAGGCGCAGACACTCGACGTCAATGTAGCAGTCTGCCACCCGATGGCTGACGGCTTGAAACGTCGCGATTGGGCGACCGAACTGCTCGCGTTCTGAGGTGTATTGCCCCGTTATACGCATCATCTTGTCACATAAACCTACCGCCATAGCGGCCAGTGCAGTGCGAGTCGCTAGGTGTGCCCAATCCATCGCCGCCAGAGCCTCACTGCCGGTTGCGACGATGTCCTCTGCGGGCACCTGCACCTTGGCCATGACCAGCTCATGGCGGGTCTCACCGGTGGTGACTGTTTGCGCGTTCAGGGTGACGCCAGCGGCACGCGGATCTACCAGGGCCACCAAAATCCCCTCGTCCGTCTGGGCAGACAGCAGAATGCGAGCGGCTGACGGCGCTTGGCTAACGCAAATCTTGGTGCCGCTGATGGAGTAGCCGCCCTCCATTTTTTGCGCGGAGCAAGAGGGTGTCGTGGGATCGTCGTTATTGTACTCCTCCAGTGCGGCACTGATTAGAGTTGTGCCGCTAGCAATGCCCGGAAGCCATTGGTCTTGCTGGGTATTGCTTGCGAACCGCCGCAAGGTGCCGGCGGCGGATACGAGTACTGGAACTACCGGGACGGGCGCTACAGTGCGACCCACCTCCTCGCACAGCGTGGTCAGGCTGTAAAAGCCCAGCCCAATGCCGCCCTGATCTTCTGCGATATCCAGCCCCAACAAACCGGCCTTTGCCAGCGCCTGCCAGAGTCCAGTGTCGAAGTTCTCCTGCTGTTGCTCAATGACCTTGAGCTTATCAACGTCAGTAAAATCGCTCAGGATCTGCTGGGCAAGTTGCTGAGCGCTTTGTTGTTCTTCAGAAATAGTGAAATTCACGGTCTCGTCCTCCTAGCGTGTGCGGGGCATCCACAGCCCTGCCATTGCGATAATGTCTCTTTGCACTTCGTTGGCGCCGCCACCGAAAGTGAGAACGGCACCCACCCGCCATCGAAACTCGATCCTCCCCCTGAGCACGGCTCCGGGAGAGTCGGCGGCAATGGTGCCTGCCTGTCCCATGACCTCCAATAACAACCGATACAACTCCACAAAAAACTCACTGCTGTAGACCTTAGCCACCGAGGCATCGGCCATATTGAGAGGGCCCTGGTCCATTGCCCAGACCTGCTTCCAGCAAATCAGCTTGACCACTTCCAGACCGCTTTTCACCGTCGCCAGATTATGCTGAACCCAAGGTTGCTCAATCAATTTGCCTCCTTTGGGTGCAGCGGTCTGTGCCGCCCATTCGCAGACACCTTGGTAAAGCGAATCCACCTGCCCATGGGTAAACAAGGACAGGCGCTCGATATTGAGTTGGCCAGTAATCAGCTTCCAGCCAGCATTGACTTCACCGACGCGGTATTTGTCCGGGAGTCTGACGTCGCTGTAGTATGTTGCGTTGGTACGCACACCCAAGGTGTGAACCGGCGTCAGCGAAAACCCCTCGATATTTGTGGGTACCAGAAACATGGTGAGCCCCTTGTGTTTCTTGGTCGCGTCCGGGTCAGTGCGCGCGGCGAGCCACACGTAGTCAGCGTAATTTGCTAAGCTTGTCCACATTTTCTGGCCGTTGATGATCCAGTCATCGCCGTCGCGCACTGCTTTGGTCGTGAGACTAGCAAGGTCAGTGCCCGCGTTGGGCTCAGAGTAACCGATGGCAATAACCACCTTGCCTTGCTTTACCCCGCCGACCACTTCTTCGCGCACTTCGGCATTGGCGTTGGCGGCAATGACCGGCGTTGTAGATTCGGTAGTCAGAAACGGGTAAGCGAAACCCGAGCGCACGACCTCATCGGTAAAGATGTACTGCTCAATGTGTGACAGTTCCTTTCCGCCCAGTTCCTTGGACCAGCTCAGACCGATCCAGCCATCAGCGCCCATGCGCGCGTATTGCTTGCGAAACTCTGGGCCGCCACCTTCCTTGAACTCAGGGATTTTGAGTTCCTCAAGAAGCTCCGGCGTCATGACGGTCTTCATGTACTCGCGGACCTCCTGCTGGAGACCTTTCTGCTGGGCGGTCAACTCAATATTCATCGTTCTGGTCCTCTGCCAGTAGTTTTGGAAAGCGACGCTGCCCCTTTCCTTTTTATATTCTTATTGTGGTTGGTCAACATAGTGCAGCACTTTACGCCACCTATACATCCGATCAACTGTCCGCTCATGCCATTAGAAGTGGTAAAAGCGATCATCGAACACTTTGCAGACTTTCTTCAGCGCAAAATCTCCAGCAAAAATTATCGCCCCATTAGACGGTTGAGCTAACACGGTTTGACCCTTATACTGCGCATCCTTTATAGGACGATAGCCTGGTTGGTTAGAGCGCTGCCTTGACACGGTAATGACCACCGTCGAGGGTGTCTATAGGGAGAAAATAGGGCCTTAGCTCAGTTGGTTAGAGCACCTGCATGACATGCAGGGGGTCGGCGGTTCGAGTCCGCCAGGCCCTACCAAACAACAAAACTCGCTATTGGGTACGTTTTTCATCCGGGCTATTAACGGCACTCTGTCGAGTCTGCAACATCAGCCAGAAAAATCCGCCGAAGCCGGCCAGCGCAGAAGCCAACAGAATGCCGGTTTTGGCCATAAGTAGATCCTCGGGTGAGTTAGTAAAACCCAGATCTGCAATGAAAATGGACATAGTAAAGCCGATGCCGCCCAGCAAGCCCACCCCTAAGACATGCTTCATATTCATGCCGTCGGGTAATTCTGCCCAGCCCATTTTTACCGTAAGCCAGGTAAAACCGGCGATACCCACAGGCTTGCCTAGCAGTAACCCTGCCAAAACACCCAGCGCAATAGGATGTTGGAGATACTGCCCAAAACGGGCAAAATCCACTGGAATGCCTGCGTTGGCTAGGGCAAATATGGGTATTACAAGATAGGCAACCGGCAGATGCAGGCTATGCTCCAAGCGCTGTGCGGGCGCTTGCACCAGCCGTACGCCATCATCCAGAGAGGCTACTAGGGCGCGGAAGCGAGTGTTGTGAATGATGTCAGCATTGTCCGTGATGGCCTTCTTCATTTGAACGGTCGTATCTTTTACACGGCGGATGAAGAGTTCCGGTTCGAACTTGGGACGAATGGGTATGACAAAGGCCACCACGATCCCAGCGATGGTAGCGTGTATGCCACTGGCGAGCATTGCGATCCACAGCAGAGCGCCGATAGCAGTGTAAGGCAGCGGTCGGCGGATTCCACCCATATTGAGCGCAATCAGGAGGATTGTGAAGCCTCCCGCGCAGGCAAGGGCAAACAGATCTATGCTCTCTGTATAGAACACCGCGATCACCGCGACTGCGCCCAGATCATCGACGATCGCCAATGCGATGAGAAAGGTGATCAGGTTTTTGGGAATGCGGGCTCCAAGTAAACTCAGGGCCCCGATGGCAAATGCGATATCGGTCGCCATGGGAATGCCCCAGCCCCGCATGCCCGGGGTGTTTGCGGTGACGGCGACGTAAAATAGAGCAGGAATGACCATACCGCCGATAGCGGCCATGATGGGCAAGAGCGCCTGCTTGGGTGATGACAGCTCTCCCACCAGAAGCTCACGTTTCAATTCCAGGCCCATGATGAAGAAAAACGCAGCCATCAGTAGTTCGTTGATCCAGTGATGAATCGACAATGAAAAGGCAAAGTTACCTACGCTAATACCGATCTCGGTATGCAATAAATGCTCGTACCGGGTATGCAGTGGCCCGTTGGCGATTACCAGCGCGACCACAGCGCAAATCATCAATAGCACACCGCTGGTAGTCTGGCGGTGGATAAATTCCTCTAGTGGCGTCAGTATCCGATCAAAGGACTTTTCCCAGGGTGCGTTATAGATTCCCTTACCAGCGGGCATGATGAGCAAGCCTCTGTTGTTGGGTCGATTGAGCCGTAGCAGAGAGGGTCATAAGGCTTTCAGGAATGGGCCATCCACACATAGTCGGCGTCCGTCAGGTGTCGCACAGGCACCGCAAATACCCACGCCACACTTGGTGAGGTAGTCGATGGCACTGAAGATCTGCTCTTGCCCGCAAAACTCACGTTGTACCGCAATGGCCGCGTGCACCATTGGTTGTGGGCCACAGTTATAAAAAACCAGTTGCTTGAGCTCCTGTGGCGACATCACCTGCAGGCGCTCCCGCAATAACTCGGTCACCACGCCGTGATACCCCGCGCTGCCGTCATCCGTGGCGACGTGTACCTCGGCAACCTGACGACATTCGTCCAAATAGTAAAGGCGCTCTGCGCTGCGCGCTCCAGTGAACACTTCGGCATTACCGAAATCTCGCGCGAGCTGGTACACGGCGGCTAGGCCAGTGCCGCCGGCCACCGCCATAATTCTTGCGTCCTCTGGGGGCGCTGCGGGAATACCGTGTGGGCCACGCACATAGGCCTCGGTGCCGGGCGGCAGGTCCATCAGCACGTGAGTGAACTCCCCTACATCAATAACGGCCAGTGTGAAAGGGTCGTCGGTGAGAGCCGAAAACGGCTTTTCGCCCACCCCAGGTATCCACAAAAAGACAAACTCGCCCGCCTGAATATTGATCTTGCGATCGAACGTTAGGATGCAGATATCCTCACAAATCCGTTTGTTTTCCACCAGAATGACGGGGTGGAAGTTCATATCGATGTCGTAGCGAATATGCGATTCGGCGCGGTTATTGTCCGTATCAAGATCGTTACTGAGCGCCTTGAAGTAAGTGCTAACTTCGCCTGTAGTAAGCCCTGTAAGTGACGAGCCTACTCCGACGACAGCAGCGCCGGCGTCGAAGTAAGCACGCACATCAGCAGCACTGCTGACGCCGCCACAGCCTATTATTGGGCAATCTGTTACCGCAGCGATATCTCTCACGCATTGCAGGCCAATGGGCAATACCCCTTTGCCTGACATGCCGCCGGTACCGTTGCTCAATACAGGGTATCCGTGTGAGGAGGTGTACCCCGGCCCTGCAGTATTAATGGCGCACAAGCCATCGGCGCCGCCGGCGATAGCAGCCTTGGCAATCTTCGCAATATCAGGTGTGTTAGGGGTGAGTTTGGGGATGACCGGAATATCAACCACCGCTTTAACAGCAGCGGTGATTTGTCGCACCAGATCTGGATCCTGACCCATGGCCATGCCATAGCCCTTGGCATGGGGGCAAGACAGGTTTAGCTCCAGACCGTCCGATACCGGCGCTAGGATCTTGGCCACGGTGACGAACTCTTCGATACTGCCGCCGAAAATTGAGGTCAGTAGGAAGCGGTCCTTGGGGATGTTGAGGGCCGCCAATAACGCCAGCGATTGGTGTGCTCCTGGATTGGTCAGCCCCACCGCGTTAACGAAGCAACCCGGCGCGTATTGGCTATACACCGGTTCTCGATTACCCTCGCGCGGCTCCAGTCCGATGCTTTTAGTCGTGACCACACCCACCTCGGGTAAATGATCAAAAATATACTGAATGATGGGTGTTGCGGTTGTGACGATGCCCGAGGGAATGGTGAACGGACCGGACAGTGTTTTACCAAAAAATTCCATGTTCAAGATAGCGGGCTCACGCGTCGATGGGTCAGCGGATTAACAGTCAATAGATTATACGGGTTTAGTGGTGCAGAAACGACCTTGGCGTTGCCAGTATCGTCCACTCCGGCATAAAAAAAGCCTTATGTGCCGCAAAAAGTTTGTCTCACCACCTGATCTGGCTTTGGTGGTGTTGCAAAAAGCGCCAGCGCTTTGCGGTACTGATACGGCTTGTCGAGTGTATCCACCAATTGGTCAAACGTACTTAGGTCACCCCTGTCAGTGGCCGAGACGATTGCGGCTTCCACCAGGTGATTGCGTGGAATGAAGACAGGATTGTTGCAGTACATCAATGCCTGCCGCTCGGTGCTGGATGTGGATTCCTGTGCCAGCCGGGTATGCCAGCGCTCCAACCATGGCTGCGCACTGTCCGGAAATTCAAACAGTTCGGCCACACTGCTCTCGGCTTCTGTGCTCTTGTCGGCCAGATCTGCTAGTCGCCGGAACGTCAGGGTAAAGTCTAGAGCGTGTTCTGCCATCAGTTGCCAAAGGTCTTCCACCAGCCCCGTGTCCTGCTCTTCAATGGCTTGTAAGCCCAGCTTATGCGCCATGCCCTGCGTGTTGGCCTGCAGAAACTGGTCTGGAAAGGTATTGATAGCCTTTTGAGCCAGAGCAACAGCGCGCTCCTGCTCGTTATCCAGAATCGGCAGTAGTGCTTGGGCCAGAACAGACAGATTCCAATGGGCGATGGCCGGTTGCTGACGATAGGCGTAACGTCCGGCATGGTCGATGGAGCTGAACACCTGGTCGGGATTGAATTGGTCCATAAATGCACAGGGGCCATAGTCAATGGTTTCGCCGCAAACCAGCATATTGTCGGTATTCATCACGCCGTGAATGAAGCCCAGTAATTGCCAGTGGGCCATCAGCTGTGCCTGCCGGGAGATTATCGCTTCGAGCATCGCCAGTACCGGGTTGTCACTGCTTTTGGCATCAGGATAGTGGCGATCGATGACGTGATGGGATAACAGCTGCAGTGACTCAATATCGCGTCGTGCCGCAAAATATTGGAACGTACCAATGCGAATATGGCTACTGGCCACCCTCGCGAGGATGGCTCCAGGAAGGGAGCCGTCGCGCTGCACCCACTCTCCTGTCGTCACCGCAGCCAGCGCCCGGGTGGTGGGTACGCCGAGCTGGTGCATGGCTTCACTCACGATATATTCGCGCAGCACGGGGCCGATTGGAGACCGACCGTCGCCACCGCGGGAGTAGGGCGTGGGGCCGGACCCTTTCAGCTGTAGATCAAAGCGGCGGCCCTCGTGAGACAGCACCTCACCCAGCAAAATAGCACGACCATCTCCCAGCTGCGGGTTGTAGCCACCAAACTGGTGTCCGGCATAGACGCTAGCGAGCGGCTCAGACCCTGGGGGAACGGCATTCCCTGCAATGACCTGTGTGCCGGCCTCGGAACTCAGCCAGTTAGCGTCGATTCCAAGTTGTTCTGCCAGCTGACGATTGACTCTAATGGGGCCCGGCGCGGTGACGGGTACCGGCGCCTGACGGGCGTAAAACTGCTCCGGGAGGCGTGCATAGCTATTGTCGAAGGTGATAGGGCTCATTCGCCGGACTCCTCAGGATTGGTTATAATTGGCTGGCTGCAGCTACTGGGTCGCGTAACGGCCTAGGTTTTGCAAAGACGTGAGCATAAAGCATGCCGCAACGTCTGGATACTAGTGGGCGTGATTGGCTTTGCGCTGGTTGACTGCAACACTTTGTGGTGGCTTTATATACGCCGGTAATAGCGCTTAACAAGAGGAAACATGCGATGGCGAAATCAGCCTGGGATACCCTAATTCGAAATGCACTGGTGTTTGACGGCACGGGTGCCGAGCCCCGTGAAATGGACATTGCTATTGAAGGGGGGCGTATCGCCGCCTGTGGCAGCAGCCTGCCTACCGGTGAGGCGCTGAATATCATAGAGGCAGAGGGCCAGTGGTTGATGCCAGGCTTGCTGGACATCCACACTCACCTTGACCTGGAGGTTGATCTTGAGCCTGGTCTGCCAGAGGTCGTCAGACATGGGACGACCACAGTGCTGGTGGGTAACTGCAGTCTCGGTACCTGTTTCGGCCGCCAGCAGACCGACGATCAGAATCCTATTGTTGATTGTTTTACTCGGGTCGAAAACATTCCTAAGTCAGTGCTGAGGCAATGTGTTGAGGCCGTGCAATGGGATAATACCGAAGACTATCTGGATCACTTCGAGGACATTCCTCTGGGACCTAATATCGGTGCTTTTATTCCTCATTCGATGCTCAGAATAGAAGTGATGGGGCTTAAAGACAGTATAAGCCGCGAGCCTACCGAGGCCGAGTTGACGCGTATGGAGCAGTTGCTGGAACAGGGCATGAAGCAGGGTTATGTGGGGATGAGTACTGACGGATTACCTTTTCATTATTTGGCCAGTGAGCCTCACACGGCTCAGCGCATTCCTACTCAGTTCGCCACGTTTGGCGAAATGAAGCGTCTACTCAAGGTGCTGCGTAAATATGACCGGGTATGGCAGACCACGCCTATTATCGAAAATCGCGCAAAAGCGTTCCTCTACTTTATGTTGACCAGTGGGCGGTTGTTCGGCAAAACCTTGAAGACCTCGGCATTGTCGGTCATGGAATTCGTGTTAATGCCGGGGGCGCATAAAAGCTTTCTCGGATTTGCGGCACTCATGAACAGTCGCTTGATGAAGGGCAATATTCACTTCCAGGCGCTGGGGACTAATTTTCGTATCTGGTCCGATGGCATAGTCTCCCCCTTATACGAAGAACTTGGGTCTACCTGTGAATTGATTGCCAAGGAATACGATGATGTTGAAGGGCGTATGGCGCTGCTTAACGACCCGGATTTTGCTCGCCGTTTCCGTGAGGACTGGCACCATGGTCGCCGCGGTCGCACTCTGGCGCACCTCAAGACTAAACTTGGTGCTCCGGACAACCTGGTAATTCGTGATCTGTATCTAATGATTTTTGACGGCGCCCCCGTTGCGGATTGGGACGGGGAGAGTATGCAGGCCGTGTATGATCGGTTGGAGCGTTGGCAGCAAGGCGCTCAGGCAGACGCACGGTCAGATAAGGAGCGCGAGGCCTTTGAGTTGTTTCCGCGGCCTATTCGCGATGACGCAGACTTCATGTTGCACATGCTGCGGACTTACGATAAAGCCTTTCGTTTCTGGGTCGATGTGGGCAATGCGGGCAACAAAGCGACACTGGAGCTTCTCAAGTACAAGCACGCGATGCCAGGCTTTAACGATTCCGGTGCGCATATTACTAACATGGCTTTTTTTGATGCGAACCTAATGTCACTAAAACTGGCGCAAGCGGAATCTCTGCAAACGGTCAGCCTGATGGTCAGGCGATTGACGCGCGAGCCCGCGGCCTTTTTTGGTCTGGATGTCGGCAGCCTCGACATCGGTGCGCAGGCAGATATTGTTTTATTGGATCCGGAAGCGCTTCAGGCCTGGGACTCCAACGACACGCGAGTACTTGAGTATCGTGAGCTGTTCCAGCACAACCAGATGTTCAATCGATCTGAGGGTGTAGTGAAGACAGTTTTGATTCACGGTGAGCCTGTTTGGCAGGATGGGGAGGCGACCAGCGCCTTGGGCGGTCAGCGGCTGGGCCGAGCATTGCGCGCCGCCTAACTAACCCTGCGCCGCGTTAGCGACGGACAGCGTCAACGATGTCTAAGGTGGCGTATCAGCCATATGATGATACCGATGCCCGCGAATACCCCGAAAATGAGTAATTCGTATTGTTTGACATTGCCGAGCATGGATTCCAATGCATAACCAAAAAAATAACCCACACTGGCGACGACGGCAGCCCACGCGAGTGTGCCGATCATGCTCAGCAGGAAGAAGCGCATGGGCGATACTCCTGCAACCCCAAGTAAAAACGGTGTCACTGTGCGTACGCCATAAATAAAACTGAAACCCAGGATCAACCAGATTTGATGTTTTTCCGCCATAGCAAATACCTTCGCAGACTTCGCTTGCCAAGCGGGTCGTCTCGCGAGTAATTTCTCACCTTTGTGGCGGCCAATATGGAAATACAGTTGATGCCCCGAGAAAGCGCCCAGAAATGCGCACACAACGACCCACGGCAGTTGCAGAAATCCACGATGCGCGGCTAATCCTCCGAGGACGAGAATGGTTTCGCCCTCGAGGAACGTACCAACGCCGATCGCTAGATAGCCATAGTTAGATACCAGTTCTTGCAGAGACATTTTTCAGTTATCCGGTCAGGATCTGTAATTGGATTGGCGGTGTCGATTGGGCCATTAATCGGCTTCTCAAAGGCTAATGATCTATAACCTATAGCTTAAGTGCGCGCACGAAGCTCGAGGTTCCGCCTCTGCCGCTGTTTATCACCAACTCGTTTTGTTTAAACGACACAATGGTGCTGGTCGTTGCCAGGTTCAGTGGCTGTTCATTCTCAGCGCTTTCGATAGCCAGAGTAATGACTTTACCCTGAATGTTCCACCTTCCATCGATTGATCCGGCAACACCTTGTCCCAGAGTCGTACTGATAAATCCCGTTTGCTGTAACTGTGAGGTGAAACTGCCGTCGACGCGAAAGCTGATCAATTCAATCTCTCCCGCGACCGTACCCTGCCAATCTCCCACGAGGCTAGTGTCATACTGAGACTCTAGGATTAACGCTCCGTCTTGCTCGCAGGCTGCAATGCCAAGCGTAAGCAGCAATAGCACAGACATGCGCAAGAACGCCGGCATTAACCGTATTCCTGATTCAAGAAACGGTCTGGAAAAACGCGATTGATAAATATTACGTATCGCTGCAGTCATGTGAGCTCCTTGGGTTATTTTTGCGGCCATGTTATGCCGCCATCATAGCTGCTAGACAGTTATTGCGGGAGTACTTTTCCTGTGTTGGCCGCCTCCCACCCTCCATCGCCATCATCAGTGGTCGTACTGAGTGAACTTTAGAGACGGAGAATTCCGCAGGGCCGCCGCCCTAGGTCAACTCACGAAGACTTGCCGTACCACCCGCACATCACAGAGTAAGCATCAAAGACAGTGCTTGTATGCTGGTGCGCTTAAGTTTAGTTTAGCCTTTTGTGTGATCCAGCCAGCTACCCCTGCGTAAATCGACGGCTGGGAAAAATGTATATTTTTATTGGGCAAAGCTTATGCGCTGGTTAAGAGGTCTGATAGTTACCGTGCCGACACGCTTAACCCTGCCCTCACAAGACCGATATCCGCTTTAATGGACATGTCTTCTATTCGCGACTTCATTGCGGCATCTGCGTGGTTCCATGATGCTCCTGACGATGTCCTAGATGCGCTGGCCAGCGCGTCCACGCTAAAGCACTACGATGCTAACAGTCACCTGTGGCGCATGGGTGACACTAACACGGAAATCTTTGGCGTTGTGACGGGTCGAGTGCAAATATATGTGTCCGCCGCCATGGGTCAGGAATTCGCCGTCACTGATCTGCCACGCGGCTCTTGGGGGGGTGAGTCTTGTTTAAAAGATACCGATGCTCGCACAGTCGGCGCGCGTACACTTGTTTCTTCGGAAATACTGTTAATTCCTAAGGAAGCTGTACTCTTGGCGGCTGGACATTGGTCTCTTTTGTATCGCAATCTATGGCTGCATCAAGTGGTAGTCTGTCGTGGCCTTTTTAAGATAGTGGGCGGCATGTTCCAGCCACTCGAAGTGAGAGTTGCCAAGCGCCTGATTGAGCTGGCGGAAGAGCATGGGAGACCGATCGAGCGGGGCATGCTCATCGCGATAAAAGTGACTCAGAGCGACCTCGCCCGTCTCGCCAAGGGCTCCCGCCAGCGCGTTAACAGAATATTTCGTGATTGGAGTAAACGGGGCCTGATAGAGACCCATAACAAACTGCTCCTGATCCCTGATATGGCGGCCTTTGAGCAGGAATTCGGACTTTTTTAATAGATTGGTCACCTAGGTGACAGGCAATTTTGCACTATCCCTGTTAGCGTATCGCTTTTAGTTCACCTTGAGGCATTTCTTTTGGCAGCTCCTCTTCTTGACCAGCGCGACCTGGAATTCATGTTGTACGAATTGTTTGATGTCGAGGCGATGACGTCCCGCACACGTTACGCAGACCATAACCGTGAAACTTTCGATGCGGCTATTAGTACTTCTCGCGTCGTGGCAGAAAAATACTTCCTTCCTTTTCGTCAGAAAGTCGATACGCATCAGCCTACGTTTGATGGCCACAAAGTGCATATGATCCCGGAGATCAAAATAGCGCTGAACGCTGTGACACAGGCAGGCTTGGCGTCTCCCGGAGCGGACTATGAACTGGGTGGAATGCAGCTGCCAGCGCTGGTGGCTGCTGCGGCTGGGGCTTACCTCAGTGCTGCGGCCAGCACCACAATGGGCTATGTCGCTTTAACGAATGCCAATGCCAACTTGATCGCTGCTCATGGGACTCCGGAGCAGAAGAAGAAATGGTTGGAGCCATTACTTAACGGACGCTTTGCCGGAACAATGGCAATGAGCGAGCCGGGCGCTGGTTCCACTCTCTCGGACCTGACCACCTATGCTGTTCCTGCTGAAGACGGCACCTACCGCATAACCGGTAACAAGATATGGATCTCTGGAGGTGACCACGAACTGAATGAGAATATTGTGCATTTGGTGCTTGCTCGCGTGAAAGGCGCTGTAAAAGGCATTAAAGGTATTTCGCTGTTTATCGTACCCAAATTCTTGGTGAATGATGATGGCTCTCTGGGAGCACGCAATGATGTCACGCTGGCGGGTCTGTTCCATAAAATGGGGGGTCGTGGACAGACGTCAACCGCACTGAATTTTGGCGAGAAAGACGGCGCAGTGGGTTATCTGGTGGGCGAGGAAAATCGCGGTCTGGTGTATATGTTCCACATGATGAATGAGGCGCGGATTATGGTTGGCAGTAGCGCTGCCATTTTAGCGCTTTGTGGCTACCAGTATTCGCTCGATTATGCCAAACAGAGGCCACAGGGACGATTGCCTTCGAACAAGGATCCCTTATCCCCGCCCGTCAATATTATCGAGCACGCCGATGTGCGGCGTATGTTGCTGGCACAAAAGGCCTATGCAGAGGGCGCCTACGCCCTTTGCCTGCTTGGCACTAAACTAGCCGATGATGAGCAAACGGCCCCCACTGAGGAGGAGCGTACTAAGGCTCACACCTTGTTGGATTTCCTGACGCCCATCATTAAAACCTGGCCGTCGGAATATGGCCCGAAAGCAAATTATTTTGCCATTCAGGTGCTGGGCGGCTCCGGTTATGTCAACGAGCATCCCGTAGAAATGATGTACCGGGACAATCGTCTTAACCCCATTCACGAGGGGACTACCGGCATACAATCTCTGGACTTGTTGGCGCGTAAAGTGCCGCAGAACGGTTTGGCGGGTTACACGGCCTGCATTGAAGCAATCCACGAAACTATTGCGGAGGCTAGAGGCCGCGATGAGCTAGGTGGCTTTGCCGATGAACTTGAATCTGCGGTGGGTACTTTGAAGGAAGTCACGGACTTTCTGTTGGGCTCGATGCTGGAAAAGAACATTGACTTGGTGCTAGCCAATTCAGTCAAGTATCTGGATGTCTTTGGCAATGTGGTGATTGCGTGGATGTGGCTGAAACAGGGTGTGGCCGCGTCAAAGGGTCTGGAGTGTCCTTTGTCTGTCGCAGATGAGAACTTTTATCGCGGAAAACTTCAGGCGATGCGCTATTTCTTTCGCTACGAGCTGCCAGAGATTAATGCTTGGGCCAATCTCTTAATGACACTCGACGATACGACCCATTCGATGAAAGTCGATTGGTTTTAACAGTAGTCTGAAACTTAAGATCGAGAACGTGCTGCATTGGCATCCGATCTTAGTTGGGGGTTGATGAAACGCGATAATCACAAGGTGTAAGTCATGTTTAAACTCGAACCCGGCAAGCGATATATGATGCCTGCGCATTTTGGACCACGGCCGTCTTCCCCGAAGTCTAGTTTCCGTTACAACGACATCACGTCGATGACAGTCCCGTTCCTAACCGACCGGGACAGTCTTGCACAGTATCTACCGGAGCCGTTGGAGGTTGCTGATAATGCGCTTATAACGGTAACGTATGCGTGCAACAGGAATGTCGATTTTCTTGCTGGTCATGGCTACAACATGATCGGTGTGAGTGCGGCCGTTGTCTTTAATGGCGAGCAAGAAAGGTTGGAGGGCAATTATACTCTGGTTATCTGGGAAAATTTGGCCGATCCCATTCTTATAGGTCGAGAAGCGCAGGGTATCCCCAAAATATATGCGGACATTCAGGATCATAGTGTTATTGCTGGGGATTGGTCCACTAGTGCCAGCCACTTTGGTCATAAGATAATGGACATGTCTATTTCAGACTTGCGAGCCCCTACGCCAGACGAGGCTGAGGTATACGGTAAGCCTGGCGAAGGGAAGGATAATCCTATGGGCTGGCGTTTCCTGCCGGCCATTGGCGGCTGCGGTCAAGGCGTTGATGAGCTCACCACGTTTCCGTCGAAGACAACACTCTCTGACATCTGGATAGGGCAGGGCAAAGTCGACTGGCAGCACCTGACCTGGGAACAGAATCCTACGCAGCACCATATCGTCAATGCGCTAGCCGCGCTGCCGGTTCTGGTTGAGTTGCCCGCCATGGTGGCCAAGGGAAGCGCTGATCTCTTGTTGCCTCATAGACCATCTAGAGCGATCGCGTCGCACCGTGACAATTAGAGAAATACAGAGGGTATGCTTTGTGGGTGCCGGCGCCATGGGTTGCTTCAACTCCCTCAAGGCGGCAATTTCTGGTTACGATGTAGTGCTTTATGATATTGACGAATTGATGCTGGCGCAAGTCGCACACCGGCACCAGGAATCCGCTGCGTTCTTGGTGAGCAGTGGTTACTGTGCTGCGGGGGATATTCCTTCGGCCCTGTTGCGTGTATCACTGGTAGCAGATCTCGCCGAGGCTACCTTGAATGCGGATCTGGTGAGTGAGTCGGTGTCCGAGCGCTTGGGTGTCAAGCGAGAGGTCCACAGGACGCTCGATCGAGTCTGTCCCCCCAGTACGATATTGACGAGCAATACTTCGTTCCTTTGCTTGTCGGACTTCGAAGATGTTGTAGAGCGAGGTGATCGTATTGCTGCGTTGCATTCCTACATGGCTTCACCACTCATAGATATTGTTGGCGGGGTGCGCACAAGTGCGGCTACACTCGACATTCTCAAGCGTTACGCGCTGAGTATGAATACAGTGCCGCTTGTGCTAAAAAAAGAGTACCCCGGTTATATCCTGAACGCGATGCTGGGGCCGGTACTTTCCACGTCGATGTATCTCCTTGTCGCTGAGAATGCTTCCTGCACGGAAGTGGACAGAGCTTGGATGCGCGCGCACTCTGCGCCTATCGGGCCACTGGGCATTCTCGATCTAATTGGGATAAGCCTGATATACGACAGCTGGCTGGACCGTGAAGACGAGGGACTCATGCCGGGCTTGCGACCTCAGGTGTTGGAACTGTTGCAGCCTTATGTGGAGCGCGATGAGTTAGGTATGCGCTCTGGCTGCGGTTTTTACCGCTATCCGGATCCGGTTTACCAGCAGCCAAATTTCCTGGAGGCGGAGCGGGAGCGAGATGATCTTTACAAGCCATTGCAACTGGCACTGCTGGGAAGTGCTCTGGTAGTCGCGGCCAGTGAGGTTGCCGAACCTGCAGTGATCGACCAAGCCTGGCGTGTGGGCATGGCGCTGCAGACAGGACCATTTGAGATTCTGGAGAAAATGGGCGTCGTTGAGTTTCGGCGGGCATTCTCAGAGCATGTCGAGTCGAGTCGGTTCGATTCTGAAAGAGCGCGCAGTGCCCTCGACTACCTCGATCAATATGCGGCGAGCACGCAGCATGCCCGCCGAGCTGAAGTTCCCCGCTAAGTGATTTCTCGCCGCAGGCACGTTATTGCGCTGGTGGTCTGTGAGTGGTGGGTGCCACAGACAAGTTCCCTTCGCTCTTCTAAAATCTTTAGCGTTGTATGATAGGCGTCAACTTGTACATTGGTACCTATCAAAATGTCTGCCAATATGACGCTACAATTGATGAACCTTTCACCGATGACAAATGCACTGTTATAGTTGTACCGCAGTGCGTATACAGTACCTTAAAAAAACGAACGAAAACCCTTTTCTAGATTAACCCGAGGTTTAGCGGAGACGATTCATGAGGAAATCGACGGCGGCTGTTATGCTTTCAGCATTGGTGTTCCCAGGTATAGGTCAGCTCTACCTGAAGCGATGGAGCCTTGGTTTGGTGTTGATGGGAGTGGCAGCGAGTGCGACCTACTTTATTATCAACGTCACCTTGACGATCGCTCTGGAGTTGAGTGCGAAGATACAGAGCGGTATAATTCCTCCCGATATCGGCGCCATTGCCAAGCTTGTATCCCAGCAGTTAAGCGCCAGCGCACAGACCACGAACGTGGCCACGACAATGTTGCTCGTGTGCTGGGTCATTGGGGTGGTGAGCGCTTATCGGCAGGGTCGTGCTCTGGAGCCATTAGATACAATGGCCCAGCTTCCGTAGATACGCGTAACGATGTTGATGCAAGATATGGGCGTTTTTCAATGAGCACAAAGACCGTTCATAAATGGATCGGAATTTTGCTGGCGGTACCCTTACTTGCCTGGTCTTTGACTGGCATCGTGTTTTTGGTGAAACCAGGATATGACGGTGCCTATCAGTTATTGAGCGTCAAAACGTATCCGTTGAAGCGTGCATTCAAGATTGGCCCGACTAGTGATTGGCACGAGGCGCGGCTGTTAAGAACCGTTCTTGGTTACCACCTTTTGGCTGGCGACAACGGCAATTCGATACATCTTGATCCGGTTAATATGCAGCTGAAAGAGGCACCATCAGCCGCTGATATGAAACGACTCGTCGAAGATGCCATAGGCGTAAATCCCGAACGCTATGGCGAGCTGGTAAACATCTCAGGAAACAAAGCGAAAACCTCGACAGGCGTTGAAATCACACTGGACTGGCGCAATCTGTCTCTTGCTCAGTCGGGTCGCGACACTGTGCTGATCAACAATCTGTACAAGGTTCACTATTTGCAATGGCTAGGTCGCCCTTTTCCCGACACTGTTTTTGGCGTGATAGGCATCGTTCTTTTACTGTCGTTAACGGGTCTTGGGCTGGCGGGGTTTCTTGGATCTAAGAGGAAATGAATGCAGTGTATGGTCATGACCGCTGCGACCTATGCAGGGCCAGTGTCCAGCGCAGCAGAACTAGTGTGCTAGAAGCATTCGTTTAATGGCGTTCAGTAAAACGCGGTAATCAATCAGCATCAATATAAAAGGAACAATACGTGATCAATCAGCCCGGGATCCATCTGATCATCGCCAACACCATTATTGATCTGGTTCAGGGTGATATTAAAGAGCACCTTCCGGTAGCTCGTATCCCGCTGAGGGGAGATGTTTTAGGATTTGGCACGACGACCAGTATTGATAACGGTGAACTAACGTTTATTTATAATGAGGTCGAAGCAGAAACGGCTATTTTCAAGTGTCATGCCAATACTGGCGGGATACACAAGGTGTGCCCCGGTGATGGTAGTGATCATTTTCCTTATGTGTGCTTTAGCTCTGACGCTACCGATATGGGTTGTCCGATCGATTTGTCGTCGCTGAATTCGCAAGCCGACTGGCGATTAGCTGATTGGGTTGCGGCGGCCATCGATAGCCTCGATAAACCAGCCGATTTATACGGTGTTAGAGCCAGGTGTCAGTGGGATGACCTCGTTATTACTGTGGCATCTAAACTTTGCCTAAATCAAGGCAGTCGCAACACTAACAGCGGGGCCGCAGCTGGACTTGGTTCCTCTATCTATGATTCGTTGCAGCATTATCTGTTGTCAGCCAAACCATCCACCGAAGCGGATGATAAGATTCAGTATCTCGGCGATTCGCTCGAGTGGGATTGCTGTGGATTTTTTGACACTCAGCCAGAAAAAGGTCGCGTAACAGTAGCGCAGGCAGGCGCGAATTTGCATATTCATGGGGTGAGCGTCGATCATCGTTACGGAGGACATTTGCATCATGAGCACGGTCGCACTCGCCTATTGCGCATCGATGAATTAGTGATTTATCCAATTGAAACGATTGATCAGTTAGGTTCAGATTTGGCAATCACTGACATTGATTTCGATGCGGGCACATTACGTTTTCGGGTGTCCAACTGCGGCGCTATGGATGTCAGCGATATCGGCATTGATGTCGTTCCAGATAACCGTTACAGCGAGCGACAGTACTTGCGCTTACCTTGGCTGGCAGCTGGCGACAGTGAAAATTTTAGTATTGTTCTGTCGCTCGCCAGCGGCGCTCATCAAATTCTGGTGGCAGTGGACCCAGTTGGTGACATTATAGAGCCAGAGGAAGACCGTAAAAACAATCGCGTTTTTCTCGATTGTGTTGTCAATTAAGGGATTCAGTAGAGTAAGTCCTCGTAGGCAAAATAATACAAATATGCAGAACAATCTACTTTCGGGAAATCACCTCGAGGCGATATTTTCTTCTGCCCGCAGAGTCAGGTATCTCTTGGTTGATCGTGGCGCCGCTAGACCGCTGCCGCTAGGTAACTTGACTGATTGATTGCTTGTTTAGCGTCGAGCTCTACTGCCTCATAGGCGCCGCCGACAAGGCTGACATTAGGATGCCTCCCCTGTAATTCGTCGTACAGCGCGCGCAGAGGGAGTTGTCCGGCGCATACAACGACGGTGTCGACTTCCAGCAACTGGGATTTCCCATCGATAGTGATATGCAGCCCATCGTCATCAATCTTTTGATAGTCAACGCCGTTAATCATTTTGACATCGCGCCGGGCTAAAGCCATGCGATGAGTCCAGCCGGTGGTTTTTCCAAGTTCGCGACCTATGCGCGTGGACTTTCGTTGCAGTAGGAAGACTTCACGATCTGCTTTTTCTACTACCGGCTCTACGCCGGTGACGCCGCCGCGTGGATGACGTTCGAAGTCGATACCCCATTCGCGGGCGAAGACATTGATATCCAGCGCCGCCGAGGTGCCTTTGTGTAGGATCACTTCAGCCACATCAAAGCCGATACCGCCGGCCCCCATGATGGCGACTTTCTTGCCCACGGGTTTATGTCCCATAATCGCATCGATATAGTTGATGACCATGGGATGATCGATGCCTTCCAGCTCTGGTATGCGCGGTTCGACGCCCGTGGCGATGACGATTTGATCAAAGTTGCTATCGTGCAGCTGCGTTGCTGTTGCGCGGGTATTCAGCTGCAGGTCGATATTCAGCACCTCGATCATACGAGCGTAATAGCGTAGCGTTTCATAAAATTCCTCTTTTCCAGGGACCCGCTTCGCCAGATTAAATTGGCCGCCGATTTCAGATGCGCTGTCAAAGAGCGTGACTGTATGGCCGCGCTGTGCGGCGACAGTGGCAAACCCGAGTCCGGCGGGGCCGGCTCCGACTACTGCGATACGCTTCGGTGCGGTAGTGGGTTCGTATTTTAGGAGTGTCTCGTGGCAGGCCCGTGGATTCACTAGGCAACTGACCTCCCGCCCGGTAAAAGTGTGATCAAGACAGGCTTGGTTGCAGGCGATACAAGTATTGATCTCGTCTTCGCGGCCTTCGCGCGCTTTTTTGACGAACTCTGAATCAGCCAGCATGGGGCGAGCCATGGAGACGAGGTCAGCGTGGCCCTCTGCCAACACATTTTCGGCAACATCGGGCATATTAATACGGTTGCTGGTAATGGTGGGAATGCCCAATTCTTTTGACAAACGCCCGGTCACCCGCGCAAATGCGGCCCGTGGAACACGAGTGGAAATGGTCGGCACTGCTGACTCATGCCACGTAAAGTGCGTGCTGATAATGCTAGCACCGACTTCCTCAATCGCTTTGCCTAATTGCACTACTTCGTCCCATGACATGCCGCCTTGCAGCATATCCATGGCGGCGATACGGAAGATCACAATAAATTCTTCGCCCACGGCCTCGCGAACACGGCGCACCACTTCTACTGGAAAGCGCATGCGGTTTTCATAGCAGCCGCCCCAACGGTCGGTGCGTTGGTTGGTTTTCTCGACCAGAAAAGTACTGAGTAGGTAACCGGCAGAGCCGATAATTTCCACGCCGTCATAGCCCGCTTCCTTAGCGCGGCTGGCGCAGCTTGCGAAGTCCGACAATTGTTTTTCGATGCCGGCTTCGTCCAGGGCCGTCGGCATGGTGGGGGATATACGCGATTTGACAGCTGACGGTGCGACAGCATGCTCCGCAAAAGCCAACGGCCCGCCGTGTAAAATTTGCAAGCAGATTTTGACGTCTGGATCAGCTGCGCGTACGGCATCGGTGACGATGCGGTGCTGCCTTGCTTCGTCCGCTGTAGCCAGCTTTGCACCGAAACCACCTTCTTCATTGGGCGAGATACCGCCGGTGATAATCATGCCAACACCGCCGCGGGCGCGCTCAGCGAAGTATTCCGCCATGCGCTCGAAGCCATTCTCAGCCTCTTCTAAACCCGTATGCATCGAGCCCATGATGGCGCGGTTTTTGATTGTGGTGAAACCGAGGTCTAGGGGTGAAAAAAGGTGTGGGTAGCGTTCTTCGCCGATCATTGTAGAGTCCTTAAATAGTTTTGAGGGAACGATGCCATGTGTTGGCACCATGTCCTCGTTTTGGAAGATTTCAAGTCAGTGATTCTCAGCGGTGTCGATGTCAATTAATAAGTCATCAACGGCCACTTGCTGCCCTGCTACGGCAAGGACTTCGATGACTTCGCCGGCTGCGTCGGCAGCAATCTGTCTCTTATACACATCTCCGAGCCCACGAGACTAGGCATGATCTCGT
>CAJXTK010000022.1 GCA_913061115.1 uncultured Haliea sp. | reverse complement strand
TGAATGAGCAGGCCATTGAGCCCGCGCCTTCGGTACGCACTGTTGAGCCGTCTAGCCAGATAAGGTACTCGAGTTTCAGCGCCAGCATTTTCTCGGCCACCGGCTTTTGCTGCAGCAACTGTTCTATATTGTCAGGGTACAGCGGCGCCGTGCGCGGCTCAAACCACGGATACAACGCGTTGAGAAATTCCAGTTCATCAATGACCCTGATCGATCCGTCGTGAGAGGTAATATGGTCCCCGACGCAGGCGACAAAGTCAGGCTCGGTTTCATAGTCACTGCTATGACGTCGCCCCAAAATTACTACGCTGGAATCGCCAATGCCTTCGGTCGGCTCATTGAATGTCATTTCATCCACGGTGGACGTCACGCATGCGGCGGTGAGTGACAGGCTGGCGCACACAGTGAGCATGCGAATAAAAGAAGCGTTCATCGAGTCATCGCCCTCGATGGTATACCTTGCTCTTGTAACCAACCCTGCACCGCGGGAATCTGCGTAAACTGGCTGACAAAATGAGCACCGGCATCCCGCAGCGCCATTACGGCTGCAAGGTTCACTGCCTCCTGATCGCTTTGCAGAAATGCTGTGGGTGTTTTTCCGTAACTGCTCATAGTCCACTCGGCAATCGGCTGGCCGCCCGGGGAGACTAACTCAAAGCGATAGCGTATCCAGATCTCATAGACCTTGATTTGGGTATGTGCAGGGATGGCGTACTGTAGTTCCTCGACATGTGGAATTAGTACTGCGTCTACGACTGGACCTGATTGCCCGGGCGGAGGTGGGCTAGTGAGCACAGTAAACTGCTTAAACATGCCAGCCAGTAGGCTGTCCCACATTTTTATCTGAGCTGCCCCGGTATTGACTACCCAGCTCGATTCCTCGCGACCTTTGGCTTCTTCTGAGAACTCGTGCAGCGCGAAGTCGTCACCAAACCACACACCCAGAGTGAGCGGCAGCGGTTCGATCAACGGGGGTGGAAAGTTGCCGTCTACAACAACCCTGTTGGGTCCGCAGCCAGCCAATGCGACCAGCATTAGCAATGCGAACAGCCAGCGCCGGCGATTAACGGAAGTCATTGAGTCCGACAAATGTGCCGCCGTTTCGATAGGTGAGTTCGCGCATGAGCGCGGCAAAGCGAATCCCCGTTGTCTGATTACTCGCGCGGGGATCAAATAGCACAGGGAAGCCAACAGCGTGAATGCGCACCAGTCGATCGCCATTAGCATCGACTCGATTGATGCGGTCCACGGTGTCAACGACCTGCGAGATAGACTTGCCAGTAAATTCATCACCGAACACATAGATACTAATTTTTTTGTCCGGTGCCGCAAACGCGCGAATGGCGGTCTCAATTCCTTCCACCGGGCTGGAGTTGCTAAAAACATTCCAGCCGCGCAGGTTTTTTATGATCACCTCGCGTCTTCCCGGGGTGTCGGGTATCCACCTCCCGCGGTAGCTAGGAAACATGTACCTCCCCATGTCGTTCATCACTTGTATGCCTTTGACCTTGGGGTAGATACTTAGTGTCGCTTGAACCTCTTCCAGTACACGCTCCCAAGCATTGCTATACATAGATCCTGATGTATCAATGACGAAAATGATGTACTCGCTGTCCACGGGAATGCCACCAATTAACTGGTTCTTCGAACGATACTGTTTACCCAAAAGACGTTCCATCTCTTTAGTTAGCGTCTGTTTTGCTATGGCCAGCTGTCCCGAAATCGCTGAATTACTGCTGGTCTCAACCTGCAGACTGTCGTAGCGCGACTTCACGCTGGCCATCTGACCACGCAGAATTGCAATACGCTGTTCATAGTCAGACAGCTGTTCTTGCTTGGCGTTCAGATCTCGATTGAGAATGTTTGTTTCGCCGCGAATTTGAAATACCTGTTGCTGCAGTTCAGCCACCGTCCCCTCTAGGTTGATGGTGGATGCCTCGATGATCTGTGGCTCTGCCGTTTTGGTGATCATTAGCAGTAGAATAATCGCCCCGAAGCCGCAACAGATGACGTCGAGGAACGACAGCGAAAACTCTTCCGGGGCTCTCCCCCTTCCCCTGCGCCGCGCCATCAGGGCCAGTCTCGTGAAGGACTAAGCAATGAGCCCCGAGTAGCTTGCGCGAGCTGCCACAGCTCTGACACTGCCATGGGATCGCCCTCCATCGGTGCCAGTATGATATTGACGGGTACCTTGGTCGGTAGCTGCCGGATCGCTTGAGCATACAGCCTTTGACGTTCCCGGCCACTCACTTTGCTACCGCGTGGGGGGGTGGTCCCCTGCGTAGGAAGTCCGTCAGTAATCAGAAAGATATTATCGGGCAGTGGTGATAGCTTTTGTAGCGCGATAAAGGCATTTTCAAGGCTGGTTCCGCCACTGGGCGTCATGTTCCCCAGCACGCTTGATAATTTTGCCAGCTGTGGCTCGTCAGCGACTTTTAGCCATTTGCCGTCCGTGTTGAGCAATGCCGAGGTTGCTGTGGTGTTGAAGGTGATGACCTGATAGTGACTGGCAACCGGTAGCTGCGCTGTCAGCCAATCCACCGTATTAAGACTCTGGGTCCACTTGTCAGCCTTGCGTTGAATCGACGCACTCATATTGCGCAGACGAATGATTTGCACCACCTTCTCCGCCAGCATGCTGGCCGACACATCGAGCAATATGGCAATATGGCTTCCTCCAAGCTTCAATCCCGTTAGGTACTGGCGGTCGCCTTCTCCGATGAAGGAGCGGGCGTTGTTGCCACCACTATCTTGGCTTGCTTGACGCAACGCCTTGACCTCTGCTTCGAGTGACAGTAGTTCAGCCTTCAGGCTTTCAATATCGCTGCTGTCGGTATAACCATCACGTTTGCGGGCCTCTATTTGAGCCTCGTAGTTTTCCGTATCCTGCGCTATGCGGGTCGACAGCCCCTGCGCCTCTGCCGTTTTTAGATCTACGTCTGACAACGTATTACGCAGTCGTACTAAGCCCTCGGTGCCTTCAGTGACATCCTCGTTGAGTAGATTGACTTCCGACAACAAGTCTTCATTCAACTCCGTTTTCTGCTCTACAATGCCATGATTCATGATGAGGAAGACAAGAATGACTGCGCCAAAGCCACAGGACATAATGTCCAGAAAGCTGAGGTTAAAGGTGGTAAATTCGCGTTTTTTTCTTGCCATGCTGGCTAGACAACCACTTCAATCAACAGCGCAGCATCGGTATCATCCTGGCCTGTATTGATGGTGTCGCCGCAAGCCAAAATCTGACCGGAGTGATACGTTGCGCCATTAACGATCGCCGGTGTAACGCTGTCACGTAATTGCCAGCCCTTGTTACCGCGATAGATATCGCATCCGCCTTCCAGTGTGGTTCCCGTCTCCATTAAAGGTTGTGCGCGATGCCGGTAAAGAACATGTGTTGGCTCTGTTGTCGAGGCTTGAGCCGGTGGTTGCGCTGCGGATGGTGTTACCGGTGGCCCTTTATTCGCTGCGTCAGATGAGACCACCTCTGCATCGAGGCACGGTAGGGCTGTTACAAAGCTCAGAGCTTGTTCGCGTTGAACTAATTGCGCCTGATGCGCTTGCAGTGCGCGCCGCACGTCGTCTGGCTGTAACACAGCGATGCGCTCGAATGTGGCGGTCAGCCCCGGCAGTAATGCTGCCAGTGGGTCTGCAATGATCTGGTCGTCAGGACGCAGCACACCAACAGTCTCGCGCACACTGTCGAACAGCTGTTTCCCAGCCGCCTGCAGTCCGTGAGCGCTGATGCGCGCCTGATAACCATTCACCTCCAGATTGGTTTCGGAAGCATTTTGCAGTGTCTGCAAAGCGGCGGGCAGAGCATCGTATAACTGTTGTTCGCTATCCGCTTTGCGGCGTGGATCGAAACGGGTTTGGCGCACAAACGCCGCGGCAATGAGCTCGACCATCCGCTCCTGCAGCTGCAGCAGGCCGCAACCGGGCAGAGGTGTGGTGCGCTGCAGTTCAATTTGATGGTCTTGTTTTGTTAGCTCTGAGATCACGGCCTGATGGAGTTGAATTTCCAGATGGAGAATACGTTCACCACTATAGAGGCTGGCCAGTGCCACACTGCGATTGATCAGGCCGACAGCGTCGAACGGACATTGCTGCACAATTCCTAGCAGCAGGGCGAGTTGCTCGCGCTGCATACTGCCTGACACGGCCAACAACACCTCACTGGGACTTTTGGCTTCGTGATGCAGTTGTTTGAGGTGAGCATGAGCGAGGTCCCCGGTGTGTCGCGCAGGGCCAAGCGCGGGCTGCAATGTTTCGGTGCTCAGTTGCCACCAATACCGCGTGTTAATATCCCGCGGTTGCAATCTGGCGGCGGCGCGTGCGGGCAAGCCAAAGCGGTACTCTTTTTCCTGGAACAACACATAGCCGGGACTTTGCACTGTGATGCCCTCGTGCCACAGCTGTAGATTGCTATCGTTGATATCCAGCACGCCGATGCTCATTAGCGGGCTACCAAGAAGCGCAACAGGCGCTTGTCGGCATAACGTTGGTTGTCTAGTACTAGACGTTCCTGCGACAGCTGTAACTGATGTAGACAGAACATGATGATAATGCTCAGCACCAATGCAACGAAAGTGCTATTAAATGCAACACCCAGACTCGCAGTAACGCCTGAAATATCGCCTGCCACTGCTTGGTAAGCCTGCCCTAACGCGTCACCAATTCCGCGCACGGTCCCAATAAACCCGATGGAGGGAATAGCCCACGCGATGTAGCGCACCATCGACATTTCAGAATCAAGCCTGTCGGATTCGATTTCGCAATTTTCTTTTATCGTGTCAGACACGGCTTGGATGCTGCCGGTGGTGGCAAAGCGTTGCAATGCCGACAGCAGAGTGCGCGGCAGCAGATAGTCTTGCTCTACCGAAGGCAATGCCTCTATGGCACGACTGTACTCGCGCGCATCTTCTGGCAGTACTGTGGTGCCCTCTGGAATATCCAGCAGGTGACGGTCGAGCATACTGCGTTCTCGCATCCCTAGACGAGCCTTATAGCCCATGATCGCCAGCGCCCAAATCAACAGGATAAAACAGGATTCCTGTTCATAATTGCCTATCACCACGGCTAGACTGCGAGTGGTGACGACCTCCTCTCCGGCCGCCTGCTGTGCCGCTTCAAGTTCCAGATGTGCTTTTGCACTGGGTCGTATCACACCCACGTATAGCGCATGCACGACGATAATAGCGATCAGCAATGCGAATAACTGATAGATAAATTCGGATGACATTTTTTGCTTCATTGGGGTGTCCTATATATCGACCGGAAAGGATACGGGTACGTCTTCGGAAATTTTTTCTGAGGAGCGATAATCAAACGGTGACTCACTGCGCTTGGCTGACGGCGCTTTTTTTTCTGCGGATCCCTCCGCCGTCGCTGCTGAGGATGCAGTATCATTTTTGTCAGCAGGACTAGCCGGGGGTTCTTGAGTGCTTTGTGTTTGCTCAGCCGGCACAGATTGAGCGGCCAGCGGCATGGCCTGCAGAGACAGAATAAGGGACAGTGGCAGTACGAATAGTCGTTTGATCATAGGTTACTCCGCATAACGCGCTAGACGGAATCCTACGTCATCGCGCCCGGCTTGCCCATAATCTCGGTACGATAGGCGTAATTCCTTTAACTTGGACTGCCCCCAGTTGGCACCGCGAATGACGTAGTTGTCGCCGGTCTGGCTGCCTAGTGGGTCCGTCTGTGTTGTGCCATTAGCGGAGGGGATGCGGTAGACATCGTTTACCCACTCCGAGGTATTGCTGCCCATATCGTAGAGACCGTGCTGGTTTGGCCCAAAAGAGGCCACTGGTGCACTGACGACGTGGCCATCCGCATAGTTGTTCAGTGTCGAACCGGTCACATAGGCTGAGCTAGTGTCGGCATAGTTTCCGATAACCTGCGTCGGAGGAAAAGTGTCACCCCACGGGAAACGCAGCAGGGTTTGGCCGCTGGCGCGAGCCGCCCAGGCCCATTCAGCTTCCGAGGGTAATCGGTAACCGGTGGAACTGGCGTCATAGCCTGTCACAATGCCATTTTTTTGCGCATAAAACGCGGATAACCCTTCCTTCGCGCTAAGCCAGTTGCAAAAGGCGGCAGCCTGTTGCCAGCTCACCTGCACGGCCGGTTGGTGTTTTTGATTGAGGCTATTGCCTTCAACCCGCCCTGAATTATGACTAGGCTGGAACTGGCGAAATTGGGCGTTTGTGACCTCGGTCGTTTGCAGATAGAACATGCGCCTTAACGCGACGGGATGCAGTACTTCGTTGGCCCGCCGACCCGGCTCACGTCGGGAGGCTCCCATAGTGAAGTTCGCCATTGCCGATTCGCCGGGTTTGAATAACAGTAACGTCTGTCCTAAAGCCGTGGTGACCTCCGGTTTGATGCTGGCCAGTTTTACCGCCTGCTGCGTCTGTAATCTCACTTCCACCCGTTGAGCCAGGCCGGGACGAGGGGTGACGCTGCGTCGCACAGTAGCGTAACCGTCTAGACTGATCTCTACGGTGTGCTTCACTGCTGGCAGCGATACGGTCTGATTGCTGTTGCGATAGCGCTTGCCATCAATGCGCAATACGGCATTGGCCGGAATGATACTGAAGCGCACCTCACCCAGTTTGGCTTGCAACGTGACCGTCTGTTGGTCACTCCCCGCGGCGGGCAGTTCTACTGAGCTGCTGTAGCGTTTATAGCCGGGCTTGAACACCGCTAGGCGGTGAGCCCGGTCCGGACTCAGTGCCAGCGTCAGAGGAGTCTGGCCTTGAAATTCGTCATCAAGGGTCACGTTGGCGCCACTGGGTACGCTGCTCAAGGTCAGCTCTCCTGCGGCGGGTTGCAGCGTCACCACGCCCAGGTCAAGATTTTCACTGGCATTGACCTGCAGTGTTTGTTGCCAGTCGGCATAGGTCTGCAACTGCAATATCAGCTGACGCTCACCCTGCAGTATTTCTAGAGTAGCTGGCGTATGTCCCGCGGGCTCCCCGTCCAGCAGAATATTTGCCCCCGAGGGTACGCTGTCTAACGTGACCTTGGCCCAGGCAGGCGCCATTTTCAGCTGTAATTGTTGTCGCACGCTGCGGCCGGTGATCAGCAGTGTTTGCTCTATTGGCAGATGTCGGGCCTCTTCGAGCCGCAGCTGGTGCTCGCCTTCTGTCAGAGGAAGGTCCTGAAGCGGGGTCTTACCAACGGTGTCACCGTCGATAATGACGCTGGCGCCGGCCGGCTCACTGTTGACGGAGAGTAAACCCGGCAGAGACTGAAGTTGTACCTCGATAGACTGACTGTCGCGCTGATCCACCGTCACGGTGGTGGCAAGCGGGTGATAGCCCTCAGCGGTTACCCGGATGTCGTATTCCCCGGGCCGCAGCAGATAGCGTTTACCAAACGGCAAAGCCAGTCCAGAGACAGAGACGTGCCCGGGCACCTGCGCCGCTACCTCGATCATGAGTGACCGAGCGCTGAGCAGGAATAGCATGAGCAGGACGAACAGGGCCAGACAAAAAAACAGCACCATTCTACCGGCCTTGCGCGGCACTGGTGCTTTCGGGGCAGCTTGCTCTAGCGGAGTAAAGCCGCTGGGTGCGATAGTGACTGGCTTGGTTGACATGTGTTGTGCCATTTAAATAGGGTCTGTACAGATGATGGTCACAGCAGGAGGAGTGCTATCGTGCGTAACGGTAAAACTCTGGCGTACATCGCGATAACCATTTCGGGTGCCCGAAGCAGTATAAGTCCCCGGCCGCAGCGACAGATCACGCTGTGCGAAGCGACCCAGCCTAGCGACTTTGTAGACGATCACGTCGGTTTCCTCATCTGAGCGCAGGGTGATATTAACCGTTGCATTGGCTCGCTGCAGTAAGGTTTCCAGTCGGTCAATTTGCCGCGTCAGAACCGGTCCGCGTGGCCTAATTTGTTTGGCCTGTTGTAATCGCTTTGCAACTGCGGTGGCGACCGCAGCATCGGTCAGCCGCTGCGGCGCTTCAATGGTGTTGCGAAGTTCTTGGTCAAGCGCTGCTCGTGCTCGGCTGCGTTGCAGTCCTTCGCTGGCAAATACTATGCTGCGGTCCAGTTGCTGCGCCTGCTCATAGTCATCAACCGCCTTTTGCCATTGCTCTTGCTGCTCATTTTTTTGCCCTTGCTGATTTAAGGTGCCAAGGCGCTGTGCGGTTTGAGCTGTCGCCACTTGCTCTAGTGCACTGGCCGCCTCTGTGGAGCCCTGCTGTAATGCAGCGGCGGTGAGGAAAGCTTTCTTAGCGGTGTCAAATCGGCCTTCATTCAGAGCGCTATAGCCTTCGCTCATGGCCTTATTGAAATTCTGGCTTCTGGCTTTCTCCGTAATGCGCTGCAGTTCACGGCGCGCGCGCTGGTGCAGCGGATCAAGCGCTGTTGCTTGCAGCAGTAACTGCTGCGCCTGTGACAGGTCGCCGTCAGTCTCGGCTGCTGCAGCCTGTTCCAGCAAAGGAAGCACCTGCGGCAACACTTCGGCGCGCTGTTGCAGTGATACGATATCGCTGCTGTTGGGCTCAATAAGGGCCGCTACTGTCAGTTCCGCAAGGGCGGCCTCTTTATCACCATCTTCTATCGCCTGTCCGGCAGTCTCCAGTCGTTTGTTTAGTTCCTCTGGCATGGCGTCTTGCAGTGCTTGCAGTGCCGTGAGTGCCTGCTGATAGTTTGCTGTGGCCTGCGCGTATTGCCGGGTTTTGTAGAGCGTATCGCCGTTTACGGCGAGGGTAGCCACGCCGGCAAAGGCTTCAGGTGCCCATTGTTCAACGCCGCGCGTCTGCAGTGTGTCCTGGAGTTCCAGTAACTGCGCCAGCATGTCTTGAGCCTCTTTGCGTAATCGGGCCGCTTGCGCATCGGACCAAGGCGAGGCGTCGACACTGGCAGCAGAAGGTTTTCCTGCAGCAGAGACGGATTGCGCTGCCGAATCTGTGCCCGATGTCTCGGTGGCAGTCGGTTCCGGCACATTTTTTACTGACTCCAGGCTTTTGGGAAGCCAAAAAATGACCAATACTGCCAGCAGCAGCAAGCCACCCAAAGCTGGCAGTACCCAGACTGGAGTGCCTCGAGGAACAGCAACATCCGCGTTACGGTGAGCGGAATTCGGCACGGGGGCCGGTTTCACTGCGTCAAACGGTGTGGGTTCTAATGGATCATTGTGAGACGGCATACGGTGGTTGGAACCTTAAGTACCAGTGAAATGGATCAGAGTGTATCAGCAGTGTCCGCCGATTCCTCAGGTAATTCGAGGCTGCCAATCTCGGCGCGGTAAATATCGCCTAGCAATGCACGCCACTGAGCATATTGTTCTTCAACATTGCCTGTCAGTATGATGGTGTCGTCTTCCAGTTCGATGATCTGCGGGGTGATTTCCGCCTCTAGTGACATGCCCAGCTCTTCCAGCGCCTGCACATGAATCTGAGCTTCATTACGCTTATCCAGTCCACTTTTGACGAGATACCCCCCCCCGAGGATAGCGACCTGGCCGGCGGTTCTGGCGGCACTGCTATCGCCCGAGCTGGCAGCCGCAATGCCGGCTAAAACCGCAATGCCGCCTACGATCAAGTTGCGTGTGCTCTCGGCTCGCAACTCCTGCAGTGCAGCAGACTCTTCAAAACTTGCCCTGCGCCATTCCTGATAGGGCTCCAACATTTGTAAATCAAAACTGGCATAGTAAACCTGCAGTGTGTCGACATACAGACGGTTTCTTTCGCGAATGTCGCGCACGCGCCCCAGCATGGGGTCATTTTCGGCGGGCAGTCGCTTGATCTCATACTCACCTTTGCGTGTCTTTTCCAGATAAGGGTCAAAGGCTTCAGGGGAAAAATCGCGCGCAAAACGCAGCTCGGTGACCAGTCGTACATCGCCGCGCTCTTTTTCGGTTAGCTCTTCCAACCGCTCCAGCAGATCATTAGCGATGGTGTTGTAAACGGCTTGGAAAGGATCATAGGGGTTGCGTGTCGCGGGCTGATAGGCATAACGGCTGGCCTTGCCGGTATAGGTTTCTTCCAGCCACACTTCCCCGCGCGCATCGATAGCGGTGATAGCCAGTTGCAATTCCTCGCCGTCAGAGTGCAGGATCTCGCCTCGCACAATCAGGTCAGTGACCTGCGTGCCATCGGGCACTACCCGCACGGCGCCCCAAGCGCCACTATTTTGTATTGATTCAGACAAGACCATTGGCATGAATCGGGCTTCAGCTTGGCGCACCTCTGGGTAAACCTGCTCATCTTCATCGAAGTTATCGAGGCCGGGATCAAACACCACCACAGACACATCGAACAGTAATGCCTCTGGCACAGCTGAAGAGGGCGTGTCGATGTTGGGCACAGAAGTGCTTTTGCTCGTCTGGCTAACGCAGGCGCTCAACACGAAACACGCGGTTATTACAGCCAGCAGTCGCAAAGTGTTCATTTTTCGAGGCCTGTATATTTACGATACTCATCCCACAGTCGTTCCCGAACAGCCGGGTCAGGTTCGCGCATCGCGGCCTCACGCAGCTGTCGAGCAACCACATCATCATTATTACCGTTGGGGATGTCGGTTGGAGGTGGATATTTCGCCGTATTCTGCGGCACACGGCCCCCAACGGCAGCGCCGCCCATGCCACCACCGGCGGTGTAACCTCCAGCATCCGCTGTGCCGTTTTCATAGGAGCCGTTGCCCTGCCCAGCACTCCCGCTATTTGCGCTGCCTATCGGGGTAGGCGGCCGCTTGGCAGCCTGTGCGCGTGCAGCTGCGCGCTGCTCCTGCTGGCTTTTCATAATGATGGTGTCGAACTCGCCAGCGCCTTTTTCCAATTGAGCGTCGAGTATTGCCACCTGTTCTGCAGGTGTCAGTGGACCACCGCTGCCTGCGGGCATGCCCGCAGGCGAACCATAACTGCCATTGCCGGACGTTACGCTACTGGGTAAACCATAACTGCCATTGCCGGACGTTACGCTACTGGGTAAACCATAACGGCCGCTGCCGTCATAACTATCAGGGCTCCCGCTGCCCGCTGTCTCACCGTTAGACTGACCGGCATTTTCAGAGGCACCCACATCGGCTGCGGTGCCGTCGGCTTCGCTAGGAGTTCCCTGTGTTGATGGCTGACTGGGTTCGTCGCGCAGGTCCGGCAGGCCGTCACCACTGGCGATTTCGTCACCAAAACCGGGTTCCGTGCTGTCTCCGTCATTGCTGTTTGCTTCAGAGCCACTGGGTTCGGCCTGTTCGCCGCTCGCGCTCGACGCTTGAGTATCGTTATCTGGCGATCCCATGACGTCGCTGTCCGCTGCCGAGTTCGCTTGTTTATCACCGGACTGACGTTCAGCCTCACCCTCACTCGCGGAGGAACTTTGGGCTGGTTGGCTGGGACTGCTGTTGGATGCTTGGTTACTGGTGCTTCCCGCTGAACTGCTGGAGCTACTTTGCGGGGGTGGTGCGCTGCTCGGGGGTGGTGTCTGTGGTTGCTCAGGTTGCGTTGGGTTGCTCGCGCTGGGACAGCCGGACAGGGCGACACAAAGACTGGCGGCAGCGCCGACGCGGTAAAGCTGCTGGGATATTGGGTTATTGAACATCAAACGCCTTAACCATTTTTTCTGTCTCTTGTGGTTGTCCGTCGGCGAAACGCGGCCGGAACGTGGTCTTACGCAGCCGATTCATCAGCTGCTTCGCTTGCTTATCGTGATCGTCATTATCATCTATCCGTTCCAGATCCTGTACCTTGCCTTTTGCATCGACGGTGAATTCCAACACGATTTCGTCCTCTTTCGGGTCTACCGCTGGCGGCAGCGGCGTAAGACCGGCAATGTCAGGCAGCGCTATTGGTTGACCAAATATCTTCTGCAGCTGGACTTGGGCATCGTCTTCCCCCGCAAGTTCCGCCTCGGCCTTTTGATAGGCTTGCCATGCACTCTTTGTCCGGCCATTCCAAAGTCTCCAGTCTCCTAGCATCACTTGGGTCTGGGCGACATTTCGCTCGATGCGGGCAATGGCTTCAATGATGTTATTACCCTGCCGGTAGCTCTGGGTTCGATAGGCGCTGAACTGCCGCAGAGACTCATTGGGACGCTCGTCTTCGTCGAATGCCCGGTCTGACTCCTGCCACGCATAGCCCGCAATAAGGTATTGTGTCTCTAGCATGCCCTGCAGCGGGGGTAAGAGTGTTGCCGATGTTTCTTCTACGTCTTCTGTTGCGAAGACATTGCGCAGTGCCTGCCCGTATAGCTCACTCATATTCAGAAGGCGGATATATCCATCGGGTCCCAGCCCCAATTGATAGGCAGCGTACTGCCACTGTGCCTGCTGCATTAAGGCATCCGTTAACGCATCGCCAGCCTCTATACTGCGCGTTTGTACGCGGTAGAGGTAGTCTTGGCGCTCGTCCACCATGGCATAGTCTTGTATTGCGAGGTGGCTAACAATTTCGCCCTGCAACAGCGGAACTTGTTGAGCACAGTAAAGTCCTTCATTGACGCGGGTCAGGTGTATGCCACGCCTGAATAACGCGATCGCTTGGGTGTGTCGTCCTTGGGACTGCAGGGTCAAGGCCAGACTGAGCAACGGTTCTGAGAGCTCTGGGGCATAGGCGCCGCCGCTGGATTCGATAGCCTCTATAGCGCGCGTGTATGCCTGTTCTTCCTGTGAGACGGAGTATACAGCTGGTTCGTTCGCTAGCGTCTCGTCCGCAGAGTTAGGAAAACTATGTAGCGCAAGCCCAGTAATCAGGATGGACGAGAGAAGGTTAACAATAGATGTTCTGTTCAACTCCCACCTCATGTAAGACGCGTTTAATGTGTTTAAGTGCAAAGATCAAGGTTTAACAGGACTATACATCACCCCAGTAGACGGACAAAATACCCGCCCATTATGACGTCGGTGGCGCGCCACTATTGCAGGGAGTTTTATGAGTCAGTTTGAACGGGAAACGGCAGTTGAACAGGTGGACGATAACCGCTTTCTAGGAGAGCTACATGAGGGCTGGCGTATTGGTGCTGTTCCTAACGGTGGCTATGTGCTGGCGCTGGCGGGGCGGGCGTTGCGCGCCGTTTTACCGCATAAGGACCCGCTGACCGTCAGTGCCTTTTATTTAACACCCACTTTACTGGGTCCAATTGAATGTCGGGTAGAGATTCTTGGGGGCGGGCGCAGTACCAGTTTTGCCGAGGTCAAGATGTACCAAGAAGGGCAGCTTAAAGTAAAGGTGACGGCCGCCTATACCGATTTAGACAAGCTTCACGGAGAGACCTGGTCAGCCAATGACAGACCGCATTACCCTGCCTGGGACGAGTGTGCGCCTGCAGGTGACAAGGGCATCGAATTCAGGCAGCGTGCGGAAATACGAATGGTGTCCGGCCAGGAGGTATTTAGTGAGCGCAAGACGAATGGCAGTGGTGAATTTTGTGGCTGGGTGAGTCATCGCGATGGCAGTGATCCCGATGTCATCGCTTTACTGATGTTTGCCGATGCTTTTCCGCCGCCGATATTTACCGTGTTTGGTCTGGTGGGTTGGGTGCCTACCGTGGAGCTGACAGTACAGGTTCGCGCCCACCCTGCGCCTGGCCCGTTGCAGGTTCGCTTGAGCTCACGTCATATGACCCAGGGCGTGATCGAGGAGGACGGAGAGTACTGGGACAGTGCGGGCCAGCTGGTGGCGCTCAGTCGCCAAACGGCCAAGCTTCGTATTAAAAAGCGCTAAGTCACTGGGCGGTATTGATCAGTAACCCGCCACCCACCCGCCTGGGCGCCGCGTGTCTGAAGACCCGTATAACCAGCCTTCGTCGAGCATGATGGAATTAGTGCGACCCGTGGTGCGGCTCGCCATATCCACGTTTTGTCCCATGGCTTGGAGCAGTCTGACCGTGTCTAGCGAAAAGCCTTCTTCCATTTTGAGTACGTCCGGCATCCACTGGTGATGCATTCTCGGCTCAGCCGCAGCGGTGGCGATGTTCATATCAAACACCATGGCATTGAGCGTGGTTTGTAACACGGTGCTGATGATGACACTGCCGCCGGGGCTGCCGGTTGCCAGCCAAGGTTCACCGGCGCGAAAGACAATGGTTGGGCTCATGGAAGAAAGCGGCCGTTTACCGGGCTCGATTTTATTGGCCTCACCCTGAACCAGACCAAACGCGTTAGCGCTGCCGGGGCTACTGGCAAAATCCGCCATCTCATTATTGAGCAGCATGCCCGTGCCGGGTACGACGATGTTGGAGCCGAAGCTGAAATTCAGTGTGTAGGTGTTGCTGACAACGTTGCCAAAGCGGTCGGCGACGCTGTAATGCGTGGTCTCGGTACTTTCGCTGCCCAATAATTGCCCAGGTGCTATGTCCACAGAAGGGGTTGCGACGTTGCTGTCGATACGTTGCCGCTGCTGCTCAGCATAGGCTTTGTCAATAAGTTGAGTGACCGGCACGTCAACGAAGTCGGGATCCGCCAGATACAGACTGCGGTCGGCATAGGCGAGTTTCATGCTTTCTGTTAGATGGTGTACATAGGCCGCAGAGTTGTGGCCCATGGCCTGCAGATCGTAGCCTTCGAGTATGTTGAGCATCTGCACGATATGCACGCCGCCAGAGGAGGGCGGCGGCGTGGAAACAATTTCGAAGTCTTTGTAGGTGCCACGCACGGGTTGCCGCTCCACCACGCGGTAGTCGGCGAGGTCCTGGGCTGTTATCAGGCCGCCTCCGGATTCCATTTCGGTGGTGATGCGCTGTGCCACCTCGCCACCGTAAAAGCCATTGATACCCTCTTCACTGATCTCACTGAGTGTCCAGGCCAGATCAGGCTGTCGCCAGATATCGCCAACCGCGTAAGCGGACCCATCGGGCTGAAAGAACTGGCGCTCTGCGGCGGGGTTTTTGCGTAAATTCTGCGCGCTGGCGCTGATCTCAAAAAAGAGACTGTAAGAAACAGGAATGCCGTCCCTTGCTAGCGCAATAGCGGGCGCGAGCGCCTGCTCCCGGGTGAGGGTTCCATATTTTTCCAACGCGTAAAGCATGCCTGCTACGGTACCCGGCACTCCCGCCGACTGCAGACTGAAATACTCCCGCTGCTTGTCGAGGTTGCCTTCGTCGTCTAAGAACATATCGCGGCTAGCCGCAGCGGGTGCGGTCTCTCGATAGTCGATCAGGGTTTCTCTATCGTCATCGGCAAGGTGGATCAGCATAAATCCGCCCCCGGCGAGATTGCCGGCGCGGGGGTAGGTGACTGCCAACGCGAAACCAGTCGCGACCGCGGCGTCGATCGCATTGCCGCCCTGGCGTAATATTTGCGCCCCCACCTCTGCGGCCAACTGCTCGGGGCCTACCACCATGCCACTGCGTGCGATAACAGGCAGAAAGCGCTCTTTGTAGTCGATGATGGGTATGAGTGTGCTTGTGTTGGCATTGCTTGCCAGCGGCACTGAGTCAGCGTCGGAGACGAATGCGTTGTCTGATTCGTGGGAGGCACAGGAAGCAATGGCGAGGCTGAACAGGCTCAGGATCAGTCGTGATTGAGGCAGACGATTCACAGGTAAGGCTCCTAGTTTTTACGATGCACAGACTTTAACTGTTTTGCATTGCCACGCATACTCATGGCCTCAAGGGTTCTGTATCGACCCAAAGGATGTTGTCAAGTGGGAGAGTCAAGCGGTGGACGTATTGCAAACCGAAATCGAACAACGCTGGCGCACCATGTTCGCGGCATTAGCGGCCGGGGACGATGTGCCGCCGTCTCAGCGCTTGCGTGCCGAGGGAATGATGGAAGCCGTCGTAATGCTGGGCATTGCCACGCCTGATGTGCTGATTGAGGCTATGGACAGGTGTTATCACGCTGTTTTTGGCTGCGGACTCGATGAGGCATGTGGAGAGGACTGGCAGGCGTTTTTCCCCTTCCCACAGATTCCTGCAATGTCGAAGCGGGCCCCCGTGTATCCCAGCACCCGCGACTAGCGCCATGCCAGCAGGATCCCCCAGACGCCATTGCGCGCAGCTTTGCGTATAGCGGAAGCGCTTTTCTCTGCGCGAGCTTTGCCTCTGGTGCGCGCTACCGCTACTATGAGTGGTCTGGGATAGAGCAGGATTTGAGTGTGAAATACGACACCTTTCGACGCGAATATACTGCCGGCGGGTTGACGCGAGAGGGGCTTGACGCCTGTCCCATTCGGCAGGTTGAAATCTGGCTGGAGCAGGCAGTGCGCGCTGACCTGATAGACCCCACGGGCATGGTGCTGGCGACGGTGGATGAGGGGGGTGAACCTCGGCAACGCATCGTATTGTTGAAGGGGTTGTCCGACGCCGGTTTTGTGTTCTACACCAATCACGACAGCGACAAGGCTCATGCGATCGAGTGCGAGCCAAGAGTGTCGCTGCTGTTTCCCTGGAATGTGCTGGAACGGCAGATCATTGTGGGCGGCACGGCGGAGAAAATGAGTGACGCTGAGTCTGCCGATTATTTTATGACACGCCCCCGCGAGAGCCAGATAGCGGCGTGGGCTTCACGCCAGAGCAGGCCCATTGCCGACCGTGCGATGCTGGAGCAGCAAGCGGAAGCTATTCGTCTTCAATTCGGTGATGGAGACATTCCGACGCCGGCGTTCTGGGGTGGCTATCGGGTTGTGCCTCAGCGCATAGAATTCTGGCAGGGCGGAGCGCACCGCTTGCACGACCGTTTTGTGTACCGCAAAAGCGCCCAGGACACGTGGAACATCGAGCAACTGCAGCCCTGAGCCAATGCGAAACACTGAACCTCAAATGCAGGCATTGCCAATGGCTAAGATAAGTGAGCGTTTTGCTGCCCAAGTGCTACCGTTGATCCTGTTGGTCGCGACCATCGCATTGTACTTCTCGTTTATCATGCAATACGCCCTGAATATCCCTTTTCAGGATGGCGTTGTTGATTTTCTTAAGACCATGGTGTTGTTGGATCGCGCCGATAATTTTAAGGATTCTGCCTCGATCTTCCTTGCAGGTTACAACGATCATCAGACCACGGCGTCTCGCTTGTTGGTTTACGCCGTTTATCTTATACAGGGCGAAGTGAACTTCCAAACGCTAATGGCTGTTGCAAACATCGGGCTCACGTTGATACTGCTGTTGTTTTATCTGCGTGTCCAGCGTGAGGAATTACGCTGGCTTTGGCTCCTCGGAGCAGCGCTTGTTCTCCTGAATTTAAAGAACTATAGCAACATATTTTTCGCCCAGTCCGCCTTTCCGTATTTTTTATGCTATCTCTACTCATTCGCTGGTATTTATGTCTTGCACAAGGTGACACTCACTCGTTTTGTTTTCGCACTGTGCTTCTGCGCGCTGGCGAGCTTTACCTTCGCGGCAGGCTATGCCATCTGGATCTTAGGAGGTGCCAGTCTGGCTCACCAAAGCCTAGTGCTAAAAAATAGGTCGCTGGGGTATCTTTCGGTCTGGGTGTTGTGTGCTTGTGGCGCTCTGGGGCTCTGGATATTGTCTGACGCTGGCGCTCTGGCGCTCTGGAGCGTGGGGTTGGGCTCCGAAGGTGTCGATGAAGCTCGCATAGTTGGTTTGGCTGCTCTGCCTAACTCCATGTCCGGTGGGGCACCTTTGACTGATCTGCTTGTCCGATACGTGATGTGGTTCTTTGTCATATTGGGAAGCGCTTTTAGCCACGATGACGCCGCGATAGCCATCGGCGCTGGGGTCTTGCTAGTGAGTGCGCTGACAGTTTTTAGTGTCCTTGCTGTTCGCAAGGGCGACATACGTCTGGAATTGTGCTGCTGGTTTGTTGTCGCGAGTGCAGCAATGGTGACATTGGGTAGGGCTAAACTCTTTTTGCCCGTTCAAATTCTCAATTCGAGATACTGCGTTATCTCACTCGTTTTGGTGGCCGCTATGGTGGTCCTTTCGCAGGTAGGTATCAAAAAGCGTTCTGTAGTAGGTTCCTGGATTGTGGTGATGCTCGCTGCCAATTATTCCTACTGGACCTATTTACACTTTTTGCCTGCGGTGGAAGACTTTCACGATGATCGCGTGGTCACGTTCAATCACGCCGCATATCCGGTGATGGGATACTCACTTCAGTATACGAACGGGATCGTACTTGAAGCTATTGAGCGCGGGCTGTATGTGCCGCCGTGCCGTCCTTATCCGCAATGCAGTGCATCTTCTGGGCTCTGGGGGACGACGCCTCTGCGCCGCGACGATTCAGGCCGCAACGGGACAAACCCCTGAGCGTGAGGCATCAGGTACTGGCGTGTTAGCGGGCCTGGCGCTGTGCGAAATAGCGCGGCTCTTCGTCTATTCCCAGTAAAAAGCGGCGCATCATGTCTAGGCCTGCGGCGGCCAGCATCGTCTGGAATAATGTGCGGTCTACCGGCCATACTAGGCAGCGGGTGCGAATGTTTTGCCGGTCGCCCCATGCCAGCCATACCGTACCTACAGGTTTTTCTTCTGTGCCGCCACCGGGTCCCGCGATGCCAGACACGGCGATGGCGTAATCGGCACCAGAGCGCTGCAGCGCACCCAAGGCCATCTCCCGCACGACTTCCTCGCTGACAGCACCCTTGTCGGCTAGCGTTCGGGTGTTCACACCCAGTACCGATTGCTTGATCGCGTTGGAATACGTCACGAAGCCGGCATGAAAACCCTGCGACGAGCCCGGTATGCGGGTGAGCATGGAAGCGATGAGTCCACCGGTGCAAGACTCGGCAGTTGTAAGGCTGGCACCCTTCTCACGCAAAAGTTCTAACACTCTGTGCGCCAGCACAGTATCGCCTTCGCCGATGATGTGGTCTCCAAACAAGGCTTCTAGTGTTTCTCGACAGCGACGCTGTGCGTCACTGTCTGCTGCGCTGGCGATGCTGAGTTTGATTTCCATTTGCGGTGCGCCGGCGCGAAAGCCCAGCTCTACTTCGGGCGGCCAGTCAGACACAGCGTCGCTGATGATTTGCTGTGCCGTAGACTCGCCGAGACCGAAGGTTTGTAGGCGCAGGATGTTGCGCCCGGGGGCTTGCTGCACCTGCGCGGCAAGATCTGCCACCATGGGGCCTAGCATGGCTGCCAGTTCGCTGGGTACGCCGGGCGTGCAAATAATGCGGCAGTTGCCCAATGTCATCTCGAAGCCCACAGCGCTGCCGATCGGATTATCAACAATCGTGGCACCTTGCGGCAGCATAGACTGCTTTAGGTTAGCGGCATCGAGCTGCAGATTACGTTTAGCACACCAACGCTCTAGGTGGGCGACTGCCTGTGGGTGCTCTTGCAGCGGCACCCCTGCTACCGCTGCCAAAATTTCAGCAGTAAGGTCGTCAATCGTCGGGCCCAATCCGCCGTTGACGATAATGAGGTCGGCCTTGGTCGCCATATCGGCGAGCTCTGTGCGGAGTAGGGTGACATCGTCTCCCACTGTGACTTTGCGATAGATGCCCAGCCCCGCTTCGCCAAAGCGCTGCGCGATGAGTGCAGAATTGGAGTCGACCGTATCGCCACTCATGATTTCGTTGCCGGTGAGCAGGAGCTGTATATTCAACAGGGAGTTTTTCATAGGGATCTTATCCACGAGGTAGCGTGCAAGCATAGCGCCAATGCTTTCGCGAAGCCAAAGTGCTATCGTTTCTGTAGGAGGAGTGTGACATTGTCTGATATGAATTTCTGTGCCGAATGCGGCGGCCCGCTGCTACGACATGTAGTAGAGACAGAACTGCGTAATCATTGGTATTGCTCTCGATGCCTGACGCCTCAATACGTCTCCCCTCGCATTATTGTGACCACTTTCGTCGGCTGTGGCCATCGCCTGTTGTGGGCACAGCGGGGTTTGGAGCCGCAGCGCGGTAAATGGGGCATACCGGGCGGTTTTCTCGAGTTAGGGGAGACACTGGCTGAAGGTGCCGCAAGAGAGCTCTATGAGGAGACCGGTATTGCTGTGCGACCCGATCAATTGCAGTTGTATATGACGGGGAGCATCACCTTTATCAATCAGGTCTACATGGGCTTTCGGGCAACCGTTGATGTGGATGTTTGTGCGCCAGGCGTTGAATCCATGGACTGTCGGTTTTTCACGCGCGATGAGTGTCCGTGGGATGAGGTCGCTTATCCGCAGGTCAATGACTCCATCAGACAGGCCTATGATGATCTCGATAGTGGTCGCTTTGATGTGTGGCAGGCTGAGATGACTGAAAGCGACTATGTGTTGCGCCCCGTGTCCCATTCTGAGGTTGATCAATCGGGCAACAGACGTTAAAGGCGGCTAAATTTTAGACCACCAGTGGCACTATCGCGTTATTCAATATGGTAAAGTGCCGCCCTCTTTTTAAAACAGCGGAAAACCCTCATGGCATTACTTCCCGAAGTGACATTAGACAGCGATGAACAAAAAGCCAGCTACGGTTTTGGCTTACAATTTGGCGAACAACTGCGCCGCAGCGGCTTTGATGGCCTAGAGCTGGAGGCCGTTTTGGCAGGCGTGCAGCACTGGTATCATCATCAGGAAGCTGTGCTGTCTGATGCCGAGATTAATCCTAGCTACCAGATCATGCATGAGCGTCAGGAAGCCAAGGCTGCCGAGCGATCTAAGAAGCGCGAGGCGTTGGCTGAAAAATTCCTGGTGGCCAATGCCGCGCGGGCGGAAGTGTCCACCACCGCAAGTGGGCTACAGCATGAGGTGCTGGAGTCTGGCGACGCTGCCGGCCCCAGTCCTAATGCGCAATCGACGGTTGTCGTGCACTACCATGGAACACTCGTGGACGGGACTATCTTTGATAGTTCAGTTGACCGAGGCGAGCCCGCCGAGTTTGGTGTGCACCAAGTCATTCCTGCGTGGACCGAGGCACTGCAGATGATGTCTGTAGGGGACAAGTGGCGTATCGCGTGTCCACCCAAGTTGGCTTATGGTGAGCAGGGTGCCGGCGACGCTATTGCGCCCAATACACCACTGGTCTTTGAAGTTCACCTGATCGCCATTAAAGACTGACCTTCGATGATCGCGAATATTAATCTGCCGCGTATTCTTCGAGTCGGCGCTGGCGTGAGTGGGCAACTGGTCACCAGTTTAAATGAGTTAGGCCTTGCGCGGCCTTTGCTGGTGACCGATCCTTTTATGCTGGAGTGCGGTTACTGTGAGCGACTTGAGGCTCCGCTGCGGGCAGCGGGTATGCAGTATGGTTTATTCAGTGAATGCGTGCCTGACCCCACTACAGATAGCGTTTACGCTGCACTGGCCCAGTTGCGCGAGGGGGATTACGACTGTGTGGTTGCCCTTGGGGGTGGTAGTTCGCTGGACACAGCCAAGGCCGTTGCGGTATTGGCCGAGCATGGTGGCATTATGCGTGATTACAAGGCGCCTCGTCAGGTCGATTCAGGCCTGCCTATTATAGCGATCCCTACCACGGCAGGGACCGGCTCTGAAGCCACTCGAGTAGCGGTGATTACAGACACCGAAACGCAGGAAAAAATGCTGTGTATGGGTCTTGGCCTGATGCCGCTGGCTGCGCTGGTTGATTTTGAGCTGACGCTGACCATGCCTTACCGCCTCACAGCGGACACCGGTATCGACAGCCTGTGTCATGCACTGGAGGCTTATGTCAGCCGCAAGGCTAATGCCTTTACTGACAGTATCGCTCTTACCGCCATGAGTACGATTTACCGGAATATCCGCACAGCGTGTGCTGAGCCGGACAATCGTTTGGCCAAGGAGGCGATGATGCTGGCCGCGACCCAGGGCGGTATCGCGTTTGCCAATGCCTCGGTCACACTGATTCATGGGATGAGTCGTCCAATTGGCGCTTTGTTTCATGTGCCACATGGACTAAGCAACGCTATGTTATTGGCGGAGGTTACCGCCTGGTCCGTCGATTGCGCGCCCGAGCGGTATGCACATTGTGCGCGCTATATGGGTATAGCGAGTGCTTCACAGAACGATCAGATCGCATGCGCTAGTCTGGTCGATGCGTTGCGTCTGTTGGCGACAGACTTGCAGGTCCCGGGACCGAAAGCCTTTGGTATCAGTCGTGATGACTGGTTCAATTCCCTCGAGTTAATGGCTACTCAGGCCCTAGACTCCGGTTCGCCTGCCAACAATCCGCGGGTACCGCAGGCGCAGGACATCGTGCAACTCTACCAGCGTATTTGGTAGACGCGGGTCAAGGGAATAACCATAGCGGGGAGGTGAAAAACGCACCTGTGGATGGCTGTCACGGTTACATTGCCTGCTTATATTGTTTAAAGTTGGTCCTCGTTTTACCACTCACAATGGGTTGTTAGCGTATGAAACGTGTCATATTTAATCAGAAAGGTGGGGTTGGTAAGACTAGCATCGCCTGTAATCTGGCCGCTATCAGCGCGGCGATGGGCTATCGCACTCTTGTGGTTGATCTTGATGTTCAGGGGAATACCACCCACTACTTAGTGGGCGCAGTTGACGGGGAAGCTTTCCCGGCAGAAGCGCAGGGTGTGGCGGGCCTTTACCGGCAGACGGTAGGTCCTCGCAAGATGGGCCGCAATCCGGATTCGTTTGTTTGGGAAACCCCCTATGAAAATTTGTTCCTGCTGCCCTCAAGTCCGATGCTGTCGTCGATGGAAAAGGAACTTGAATCCCGCTACAAGATATACAAACTGCGCGACGCTCTGGAGAAACTCAATGACGAGTATGACCGGGTGTATATCGACACGCCTCCCAGCTTCAACTTCTATTCCAAATCGGCGTTGATAGCCGCAGATTTCGTGCTGATCCCTTTCGATTGCGACAGCTTTGCGCGTCAGAGCTTGTATTCCCTGCTGGACAATATTGGCGAGTTACAGGAGGACCACAATCCCGATCTTGAAGTGGAAGGCATTATTGTCAATCAGTTCAACGCTCAGGCGCGGCTGCCCGGTGAGTTGGTGGCTGAATTGCAGGCGGAAGGTCTACCCGTATTCACGTCCTTTCTCAGTAGTTCCGTGAAGATGAAAGAATCTCACCGGGCGCATCGGCCCCTCATAGATTTGGCGCCGGGCCATAAGCTCACCGGCCAATTTCTGGATTTGCATGCAGAACTTGAAAGGACCGCCGCGCGCGCAACAAGCTGATTGTCCAGCGGACGCCAGGCGAGAGGCGTCATTAATGAAATCTGGAATATCTATATACTTCGTGGTTATTGGTAACTCCGTTTTTGATTCTATAAAGTGCCCCCCCTGACGCTAATAATTTTGGTATATGCCCTGTGGAATTGGACCTCGACACTGTTAACGAGACTTTGCGCGACGCCAGTGCGGCCGAAGTCGTCAGGTGGGCGCTGGGTCAGGGTCGTAGAGCGATCGCGACAACCAGTATGGGTCGTAATGCGGCGGTCATGTTACATCTTGTCAGTCAGGTCGATGCAAGCTTGCCCACTATCTGGGTCGATACCGGCTACAACCTTCGCGATACCTACGTCGTTGCAGAGCGCTTGATCCGCGATCTAAACATCAATATACAGGTCTACTCGCCTCAAATGACCTCCGAGCGTCGCAACGCGATTATGGGAGGTATACCTGCTGTGGATGAGGAGGACCGGCACCAGGGTTTCACGCAGGACGTTAAGTTGGAGCCTTTTGCCCGCGCGCTGGCCGAATTCCAACCTGAAATTTGGCTAACCGGTATTCGTCAAGAGGAGACGGAACACCGAAAAACGCTGGATATTGTGTCTGTGGATGGTCGCGGCATCATTAAGGTTGCGCCGATTTTCTACTGGTCAGAGGATGATGTTGAAAACTACATGGAGCAGTTGGCACTGCCCACATGCAAACATTATTTTGACCCTACCAAGGCGCATGACGGCCGCGAGTGCGGGTTACACACGCACGCCTGAGTCCACTGCAGAGGCATGCCTAGGGGTCGATACGAACGTAGACGCGGCGCTTCATTTTGCCAGTAAGGTTGGAAAAAAAGTCCGCCAGCAGCATTTGCCAGCCATACTTCCGTCTTAGAGCCGCGAGGGCTAGGGTCTCTTCTGCCGGTTTATCGAGCACATAGGCGCGCGCATCATGAAGCTCGCCGGTTAGCGTACCCGTCACGGTGCAGGCGGCGATACGTGAATCACTGAAATTGCGCAGTCGCTTCACTTTGCCTGCATCCCCTGCCGAGAACACATAGTAGCTACCTTTATCTGGCGCGAACCATACAGGCGTAGCGACCCATTCACCGGATCGCTTGCGGGTGGCAAGGCTGATGTAGTTGCCCCCTTCGATAAAATCTGTTTCATTAGCGTCCATAAGATTACCTGTAGTGCGAAGTCAGTGGTCTGTGACCGATGGCGCTATTAGAGCCGCAATCGGCAGGGCTCACAATACAACAAATGGGAGAAGATTTGATATGAGTCGTTTTGATGGAGCCTCAACCACCGATCAGGTCATTGACGGTGTTTCCTTAAAAGGAAAATGTGCGGTAGTGACCGGTGCCTCGTCGGGACTCGGGCTGGAGACTTGCCGGGTGCTGGCTGCGGCGGGTGCTACTGTGCTTATGGTGGCTCGCAATAAAGACACGCTGGAGACTGCCGCAGAGGAAATACGACAGCGGCAGCCAGAGGCACAACTGTTGACTCAGATCATGGATTTGGCAGACTTGGATAGTGTGCGCAGTGCGGCGGCGGAGATACTTCAGCAGGCGGATAAAATCCAGCTGTTGATCAATAATGCAGGTGTGATGGCCTGTCCGTTGATGCGAACTGCGCAGGGTTTTGAGATGCAATTTGGCACTAATCATCTGGGCCACTTTTTATTGACCGGACTGCTGTCGCCCGCGCTGATTAATGGCTCTCCAAGCAGGGTGATAAACCTTAGTTCAGCGGGTCACAAGTTTGGCCCCTTTAATTTCAGCGATCCAAATTATCACCAGCGCGAGTATGACAAGTGGCAGGCTTATGGTGAATCCAAGACTGCCAATGTCTTGTTCTCAGTGGGGTTGGATTTGCGCATGCGTGAGCACGGCGTGCGCGCCTTTGCTGTCCATCCCGGTATGATTATGACCAATCTCGCCCGTCATCTGGAAGCAGCGGATATCACCGCGCTTACTGATCGATCCTCTTCAAGCGAGCCGCTGGCGTTTAAAACCCCTGAGCAGGGTGCAGCCACCACGGTGTGGGCCGCCACAGCGTCCGACCTTTCGCTTGAGGGCGGTCAATATTTGGAGGATTGCCACATTGCACAGGCCGCCGAAAGCGGAAGCAGCAGCGGAGTAGAATCCTATGCCGTTGATCCGGCCGTGGCGGAGGAACTCTGGTTATTGTCCGAAGATTTGGTGGGACAATCGTTCCTCTTTAATTGAACAGACGCTCATGTCTCGCGCAGTCTTTTGAGGGCGAAACTCTCTCATGAGTCGCTAAGGCTCAGGTACTGGATGAAACGGCTGGCAGCAAATCACAGCATTAGGTACTCTACCGCCCAACGCTATTCGCTAGGACAACACGCCTACCATGTCACACCACAGTTCTATTAGTGCAATCTTTAAAGGCCAGGTATCGCTTGGTGCACAAGTTACGGTCAAAGGTTGGCTGCGCAGCAAGCGCGATTCCAAAGCCGGGATCTCATTCTTGGCCGTGCACGATGGCTCGGCCTTTGATGCAATTCAGGCCGTAGTGCCTGATACGCTGGCAAACTATCAGTCCCAGGTGCTGTCTTTGTCCACGGGTTGCGCGGTGATTGTCAGCGGCGAATTGGTCCAGTCTCAGGGTAAAGGTCAGAGTGTGGAGATTCAGGCCACTGAGGTGGAAGTGGTGGGTTGGGTTGACGACCCCGAGACATACCCCATCGCCAAAAAGCGCCATACGTTTGAATATTTACGCAGCCAGACACACCTGCGGCCGCGCACCAATACCTTTGGGGCAATCAGTCGGGTGCGCACTACGCTAGCCAATGCCATTCATAACTATTTTTACAGTAAAGACTTTCAATGGATTAATACGCCCATCATCACCGGCAGTGATTGTGAGGGGGCAGGGGAACTGTTTCGTGTGAGTACCCTAGATTTTGCTAACCTGCCACGCACTGCAGGTGGTGAAGTGGATTTCAATCAAGATTTTTTTGCCAGCGAGTCCTTTCTCACGGTGTCGGGCCAGTTGGAGTTGGAAGCCTATTGTTTGGCCATGAGTAAGGTTTACACGTTTGGCCCTACGTTTCGCGCTGAAAATTCCAATACCAGCCGTCACTTGGCGGAGTTCTGGATGGTAGAGCCTGAGGTCGCCTTTGCTGACCTGGCTGATAACGCCGCGCTTGCCGAAGATCTGCTAAAACATCTCATTACAACAGTGCTTGAGGAGCGCGAGGACGATATTGCTTTTTTCGGGCAGCACATAGATGACGGCGTGATCGCGCGCCTGCGAGACCTGATCGATAACGAGTTTGAGCGCATGGACTACTCAGACGCCATTGATATCCTCAAAGACAGTGGGCAGGCGTTTGAATTTCCTGTGGCTTGGGGTTTGGATCTTGCGTCAGAACACGAGCGTTACCTCACCGAAAAGCATGTTGGTAGGCCGGTTGTACTGATGAACTATCCCAAAGATATCAAGGCATTTTATATGCGTCTAAACGATGATGGTAAAACCGTAGCGGCGATGGATGTACTGGTCCCGGGCGTCGGCGAGTTAATAGGAGGAAGTCAACGTGAAGAGCGTCTGGATGTGTTGGATTCACGCATGGATGAATCCTTGCGCGAGGCATTATGGTGGTACCGAGATCTTCGTCGATACGGCACGGTGCCGCATGCTGGATTTGGACTGGGCTTCGAGCGGTTGCTCAACTACGTCACCGGCATGGAAAATGTTCGCGATGCGATTCCCTTTCCTCGTACTCCGGGCCACGCTAGTTTCTAGAGTCCGTTGTTATAATGTGCGCAACATTAACGTCATCTAAGCGGTCTTTGCTGAGTTCTAATAATCAGTAGGGCAAGTGCAGCAGTATTGGGTTTCTATGTTGCAGGCTACTGTTTCTGTGAATTTTTATTTTCGGCTTTGATTTTATCTTGGCGTTTTTGTGTTATTCGCTCCTGCCGCTCGGCGGCACGGTTTAGCTCTAAATATTCTCCTGCATGAATATAAAAAGCCCGCAATTCGGCATGTTCTTCAGGCGAGGAATCGAACAGGAGCTTCAGCAGCGGATGTTCATTAGCAGGCCCACCATTTTTTTGCAGAACACCCAAACCAAAACCGTGTTTGAATTCCATGGTTTTGTATTCTCCGGAAGCCGATAATTCTTCCCAAAATTTCCATGCTCCAAAGTCCATCATTCTTGCCTGGATATCGTGGAATAGAATGATGCCCCCAGGACGCACTTTAGGTAGCCAGGTTGTAAAATCTTCCTGCACCGCATCATAGGTATGTAAGCCATCAATATGTAAAAGATCAACAGATTCATCGCTAAAATGATGGGTGGCGTCCTCAAAAAG
>CAJXTK010000021.1 GCA_913061115.1 uncultured Haliea sp. | reverse complement strand
CTCGTGGGCTCGGAGATGTGTATAAGAGACAGATGTAATCAAAGAGGCGTACAAATTTTTTCGCAGGTACGGTAATTTCGGCCATCAGAGTTTCAACTTCCACCGCAGTTAGCGAGTCCGGTCTTATCTCATTATTTTTTGATTCTAGCACAACATTGGCTCACTTTAATCCTCTCCAAGTGCCCTCCAGCTGTCTGATCGGATATGTGCAATAAACTGATCGTTTGAGTCCTACCCTAGCCTAGCCCGTCACATACCATGAGACCTTCCGCAATGATACGATGACGTAACGGGGAGCTTAAAAAAATGAGTAGCGTAGAGAATAGTAGTGGGCATATTTTACATGAAGTATGGGTTTGCGGTGGATCCAACACTATTTTTAATGGGCTTAGTGCCTGGCTGTTGATGAAAGGTGGGGGCAGCTTACAATGGAGCGGAGACGACTCCTTTGCCGTCGATGTGGTGGCGACTGCGTTTCTTTTACCACTGATCGTGGCGTTTATCGTCATTCCACTGCAGCGCAGTAAACTCAATAAAGGAACGCTGCAACCGATCAACTTGGGCCCATCGTCCTTTATGCAGTCTTTGGCCGATCGCTTCCCCGCCAGCACAGCAAAAAGCGCATTGCTATTTGGCCTGATAGGTATTTTGATCATCGCCCCAGTGACCCTCACTGGACTCTACCTATTTGGCGTCCAGACCATTAGCCCAGAATACTACGCGGTCTTTAAAGGCCTTTGGGCCGGGCTGATAGCAGCCATCCTAGTAGTACCCATGGTCTTGATTGCACTGCGTGAAAACGCATCCACACATACAGTCGCAGTACACGGGAGCTAGTCATGTCAGCATTGAGTAACAAAATCGGCTTGGTCACAGGTTCCGGCCAAGGCATTGGACGCGCTATTGCGCTTTCGTTCGCTCGCGAAGGTGCCAAGGTTGTGGTGGCCGACTTCAATGAGGAGATGGGACAGCAAACAGTGGAATTGATTACAAATGCCGGAGGTACCGCAAGCTTCATCTACGGCGACATCAGTAAAGAAGATGCCGTCAAGACCACAATAGATTTTGTACTCACCACCTATGGCCGTCTCGACATCGCTTGTAACAGCGCGGCAGTGAGTCGTGGTAGCGGCCCAGTACACGAGTACGAGCGCAGCATCTTCGATCAAACCCTCGAGATGTGCCTCACTAACACCTGGCTATGTATGAAGTACGAGATTGCCGCAATGCTGGAAAATGGTGGCGGTGCAATCGTCAATATCTCTTCCAACGCTTCATTGCGAGGTCAAGCGTTTAATACGGCCTATGCCGCCGCTAAAGGTGGAGTCAACATCCTCACGAAGAGCGCCGCTGCGGAGTACGGTGCCAAGGGTATTCGTATTAATGCCGTGTCTCCTGGCGTCATTCTCACTCCAGGCTTAGAACAATACTTTGAGGAGCAGCCCGATAAGGAGGACGGGCTCAGAAAGAAATCCGTAATGAATCGCTTAGGAGCACCTGAGGAGATTGCAGACGCGGTAAGCTTCTTGTCCAGTGACCGAGCTTCGTTTATTACCGGGCAAATTTTGTCGGTGGATGGAGGCGGCTCTGTCCGCTAAGTCGCTTTGTGTATTAATCGTCTAGCGCACGCGGATTTTCGGTTCAGTTACGTCTCCACGCATGGTGCGCAAGAACTCTTCCAATGGCGCGGGGGCTGCAACCCCCGGCGCTTTGGCATCCGGAGGATTGGCCCAGAAAGCCTGCCAGGAAGGCCACAGATCATGATACGCTCCGGCGTATGGCTCTCGGTCGGGCCAGCGCATTTTGTTGTCGCCCAAGGGCGGCTTATTCAGGTCGGTAGCGTACCAGTAACACGGTAATCGACGGCGAAAATACCAGCGACCATCAATGCGGTCGTAATTGTCCCAGTATAACATTTGCATGATCACCCATTCTTTCCCCGTCTCATGCTCGTTCTTGGAATACACAACACCATGCGCGTGGTCGGGGTCATCAAACTCAATCACATGATTGCCAATATGATGCGATGTGCCGGTGAATTGATTGCGCAGGGTATCGTCAAGCCACTGTTTGAGATGAGCGCGCCCGGTCAGTTCGCGACTGACCCTAATATCCTCAGCGAACAGGTTAACGTGTGCGTCTAAATCGCGCATATCCAACGACAAGGAGTACTTAGCCACGAGTTGCCGGATTTCGTCCAGTGACTCCAACCGGTCTATCCTTGCCAACATATCCTTATCCATAATCTAGCTCCTGATCCTAAACGCAACTCGCAGTGCGTGTCTTATACGCCATGGCACATGCTATGTGAGGATAGCCCTAATTCCTAATAATAGACTCTATTTTACGTTTTCTGGCCTTCATGATCACTTTCAACCCGCTCAACCGCTGCGACGACAGCAATCATAATTGCGAAATATAGTATCACTCACTGATTGTTTTTTTATCTTCGTCTCCGCAAAGCACAGGTGCGCAATACTGTGGGGGTAGCCAGTGCTCAACCTATTGCGGGGTTCAGCCTCTTTCAAAATAGAGGGCGCAGCTTACGAAATACCGAGTGCTTGCGACACATAAGTAGGGTATTTCCTCTATCATACTCAATGACCTACGTCTCGATGGGGCAAATAATTATGGCAACTCCCCGACAGAAAGGCACTTAACTGGAATTGCCCGAGGATCAGTGTACAATACCAGCGCCTAAATCCACCTAACAAAACGGCGAACCGTATACGACTATCAGCTGAGCGGGCGTAAGCCTTCCAGGTAAATTTTCATCTCCTTCTCACCACGGGCGCATAAAGCGTAAATAGTGACGGGAGGCGGCCAAAATGCTGTGCTTGCAATTACCCGCAGCGCGCTTTATTCAGGTACACCTTTAATGCTCCACATCGGCCAGCTGAATCACCTTAAAGTACTGGAGGTTGGTGCCTATGCTGCCATCCTTGATGGCGCTCAATCAGGGCGTCTTCCACTTTCGCTGCAACAGTGTCCTCAAGGCCTCGCCCCCGACGATGATTTGGAGGTTTTTATCTATCTCGATGCCGAAGGTGACGCGGTACCGACGACGCTATGCCCCGCTGCCCACTTAGGCCAGGTGGCCTGGCTCGAGGTTGTAGAAGCGAACGATCTGGGGGCATTTGCAGACTGGGGCCTGCCCAAAGACCTGTTCATACCCTTTGCTGAACAACAGTATGCACTAAGCAAGGGAACTCATACGCTGGTGAGAGTCTATCAGGATAATCAGGGACGGCTCGCAGGCTCAACGCGAATCGACTACTGGATCTCGGACGACTCGCAAGGACTAAAGCAAGGAGACAAAGTCAGCCTGATCATTGGCGACAAAACGGAACTGGGATTTAAAGCGATTATTAATCACTCGTGTTGGGGGCTTTTGTATAGTAATGAACTCTACCGGAAAATTCGTAAAGGCCTCATCATCGAAGGCTACATAAAGCAGGTACGTGAGGATGGAAAAGTCGATCTGACATTGGAGCAGCCGGGCTTCAGCACAGACAAGATAGACATGGTCTCCAGCGCGATCCTAGCATCACTGCAAGACAATGACGGCTTTATCGGTCTAACAGATAAAAGCCCTCCCCCCGAAATTTACACCGCTTTCAGGGTCAGTAAAAAGGTGTTTAAGCAGGCCATTGGCGGTCTCTACAAGCAACGTCGGATAACACTGGAAAGCTCAGGTATCCGGTTGATCTCATCAGGAATAAATCAGGAATAAAATATCCATGTTATTTAAAGATCTCGGCCTTTCGGCTGAACTTCTGCAGGCCGTAGAAAAACAGGGCTACGACGAGGCTACCCCGATTCAAGAGCAGGCCATACCTCTGATACTGTCAGGCAAAGATGTACTTGCTGGCGCGCAGACTGGCACCGGAAAAACAGCCGGCTTTACCCTACCTGTGTTGCAAATACTGCAGCTATCTCACCGTGGTGGTCAAAAACCCCATCCCAAGGTATTAGTCCTCACGCCTACCCGAGAGTTGGCTGCCCAGGTGCATGAGAGTGTCCGAGACTACGGACAATATCTACCCTTTCGCTCCGCCGTAATTTTTGGGGGGGTGAGCATAAATCCGCAAAAACAAAAACTCATCAAAGGGGTGGATATCGTTGTCGCCACACCCGGTCGCTTACTGGATCACGTAGGGCAGAGAAGTATCGACCTATCCAAAATAGAGATACTGATTCTAGATGAAGCCGACCGTATGCTCGACATGGGTTTTATTCGCGACATTAGAAAGCTACTGAATATCATTCCCAAACAGCGTCAGACCCTATTATTCTCTGCAACATTTTCTAAGGAAATTCGAGGTCTGGCCTCCGAGTTTTTAAAGCAACCCGCGCAGATACAAGTCACGCCCGAAAACACTGCTGTTGAGCTGGTAAGTCAAATTGTGTACCCAGTCGACAAGAAACGGAAACGCGAGTTACTCTCGCATAAAATAGGCGAAGAAGAGTGGCAACAAGTTCTGGTTTTTACTAGAACCAAGCACAGCGCAAATAAATTGACGGAACAGCTTGGCGACGACGGCATTACTGCTGCTGCAATTCACGGCAACAAATCTCAGGGAGCGCGAACCAAAGCGCTTGCAGATTTTAAGGCAGGTAACATCAGAGTGTTGGTCGCAACAGACATTGCAGCACGAGGTATTGATATAGAAAAACTACCTCACGTGGTGAACTTTGAACTCCCCAATGTACCCGAAGATTATGTTCATCGCATAGGGCGAACCGCGCGTGCAGGCCAAAAGGGTCACGCCATATCCCTCGTGTGCGTTGACGAATTAAAACTACTTCGTGACATCGAAAAAGTTCTGGGTTTAGAAATCGAGAAGATCAACCTGCCAGGTTACGATGTGGACCCGCTTATCAAGGCCGAGGCAATTCGCAACGGTGGCGGTCGCAGCGGTGGCGGGCGGAACGGCGGTGGTCGTAGTGGTGACGGTCGCAATAATCCGGGTAATCGCGGCAATCATGGGGGCAAGGCCAGAGGAAATAGCCGTGCCGCTAGCGGGCGACGATAAGAGCAATGGGCACTTGACGGTACAAAAGACTGCAATAGCGACAATCATGTCATAGACATCAACTGTGTCTGCTCACTTGGGAGCACAGGGGTCTAATTTTTTTCATTTCAAAGAACAATACGTTAACCTGCCCTTAGCTAATTGGGCAGGCAGGCATTGGAGCATTTTATGGACAGGCTAGAGAAGCTTAGGAACGACGTGTACAGCTTTGCAGAGCTGGATACCTTAGAAAAAAATGCAAAAAAATTGGACGATCTAGAAACGCTTGATTTAATCGCGATAAGCCGGCTATCAAAGACTGCAAAAGGTGAACAGCCGCAAAAAGTAAAAGGTAGTGATGGCGATGAAACGCCGCCGAGCCGACGCTCCCGCCGCGGAAAAACCTAACCGAATCATAGTTGCTGGATATCTCATTGCTCACGCTCTAGATTAGCAGCGCGCCGGGGTGTGCACACCCGGACCAGGTGAAGCAGGATGGCACGTCTGCCGGTTTCTCTCCCGGACAGCCTAGACTCATTGGTTTTTCATAGTCTCTATACAGCGCAGCACCTCAGTCTGGTAAGCCTTTCCCCTCTCATTCACCAAATCCAATACGTTCAGTGAGGTAGGCACATATCCAAAGCCGATCTTGTATTGTGGATGCCATTGAAATAGAGACCCGCCAAGCCCCATCCAGCCATAAAATCCTTCCCTTCCCGTATTTAACGCTTTCTCAACCTTGGTACTGTTTTGGGATACCGCAGAGAATAGAGCGACACCGCCCTGAGTGAAACGGGTGATAGCGAAACCCATATCTGCTTCACGCGGATGGTCATGCATCGCATTACAACCTTGCTCATCAAGATACTGCCTCCCGTTCCACTTCCCGCCTGCTGCCATCATCGCGGCTATTTTCGCCAAACCTCGAGCGGAACAGTTTGCATTTGCCGATGGCGTTTCACCGGTTGCGACTGCGGGCTCATTGAAAAAGGCGATAGCTCTCATACCCTTAAATGGCGGAGGTGCGCCGCGAACGGATGATCTTCGGATCGCAGGAATCAGCCTTATCAATTTTCCAAGGATTTGAAACACATTAAATTCCATTCGCCTTTTCAGAAATTTGGGTTTCAAACTCTCCAAAAATTGAAACCGGACGCCAAGCAGTGCGACTTTTTTTACTCGACCCAGATCTTCCTGCCCCAGACCGATAAATGCGTCTGCACCCAGCGGAAGGCTAATGTCTTCACGCAAGAATTCACCAATGGTTCGTCCTGTCGGGTCGACGCGGCGGAAGAGTTCATTCACAATCCAGCCTCTTGTAATGGCGTGATACTCTCTCTTTCGTTCCGCACCGCGCGGGTAAGTCTGGCCGTGGGCTTCAATAATACGCCCCACATTATTTTTCTTGATATTTTCCGTAAGTAGATCTTCCGGTTCTATAGACACCTTAAACACTGCTAGTCCAGCTTCATGTCGCATGAGTTCAGCCACTGTTAGCGCTCCTTTGCCGTTCCCACCGAACTCTGGCCAATAGTCAGTGATCTTGGCATCGTAAGTAATCAGTCCTCGCCCTACGAGTGATGCCATCGCGATGGCTTCAAAACTTTTACCGCTACTGAAGACATTGACCAGGGAATCGGCAGAGAAATTAGGCTCTTCCGTTACTGATGCCCAAAGGTCTACAACTTTTTCCTCTCCATAATAGACACACAGCTGTGTGTTGCTTTCAGCCAGTGTCCGCATATTGTGTTCATAGAGCCGTTTAACTGACTCAAAACCAGGCATGACGGTTCCTTTTATTTCAAATTCCTTCATAGTAATGGACTCTTCTGCGTATTGTGACTCACTGAACCGGCCTTTACGCCTTGTGCGCAGTGACAAGCCCTGGTGACCTCAGACTAGATTTATTTAATCACTTACAGTGGTATACAGGTTGGAAGATTGCTTGTCATGCCCCGATCAACTATTTAACATAGGCTCCGCTGAGGCGTATGCTCTGCGTACAACGATAGTAATACTTACCCGACGAGATCTTACCCATCTGGTCAGTGAGGTGTAGACAGCCTGACATATCAACCGAGAGATAGAAAATGACTGACAGCAAACCCAAGATTGATGACTTTCGACTAGAAGTCAGTACCTGGTTAGAAGAAAACTTTCCCAAGTCACTAAATGGCAAGGCTTCTGAACTAAGTCTCGGAAAAAACGTGTCCGGCAAGCTTGTAGAAGACAGCGACACCTGGCGTAAAAATTTAGCGGCCCAAGGTTGGGGCACTCCAACTTGGCCGCTTGAATACGGTGGCGCAGGATTAAGTCAGAAGCATGCCCAGATCATCAACGAAGAAATGGACAAAAGAGGGGCATTTAATCCGATTCCAATGCTAGCGGGCATGGGAGTGACAATGGTAGGACCCACTATTCTTGAATATGGCACCGAGGCGCAAAAACGCCGTCATCTACCAAGAATGGCCAGTGGCGAGATATTCTGGTGTCTGGGCTACTCTGAACCGGGAGCGGGTTCAGACTTGGCCTCACTGGCGACTAAAGCGGAAGATAAGGGCGATCACTGGCTTATCAACGGACAAAAGGTCTGGACGTCTGGTGCTGATATAGCCCAGTGGTGCGGGGCACTGGTGCGGACTGACCCTAAAGCAAAAAAACGCAGCGGAATCAGCTTCGTGATGTTTCCCATGGATCAGCCTGGCGTTAGAACAAGACCGGTTAAGCTGATTTCAGGTGACTCCCCTTTCTGTGAAATGTTCTTTGATGATGCTAAAGCGGAGAAGGACGAATTGCTCGGCGATTTGAATGACGGCTGGAGTCTGGGCAAACGGCTGCTGCAGCATGAACGCCAGAGTCAAACAGGTGAAGGTGGCCCCGCAACTGGTGGAGAATTTTTAGGTGATATCGCCAAGCGCTACGTTGGCACTAACGAAAATGGCACGCTAGAAGATACAGACCTGCGTTTGCGCCTAGCGAACCACCTGATGGACGAAAAAGCACACAAACTGACTATCCGTAGGATAATGGCGGAAGCCAAAGGAAATGTGGAAGTTACTGCAGTCGCATCAATTCTTAAAAACTCCGCCACTGACGTTGCTCAATCGCGCACTGAACTGCTGATGGAGTTAATGGGAAGCCAGGGCCTCGGCTGGGAAGGCAACGAATACAATCAAGATGAACTCGCCAGTGTACGGATGTGGTTGGGCGTAAAAGCCATGTCTATCTACGGCGGATCCTACGAAGTGCAGAAAAACATTATTTCGAAAAATATTCTGGGCTTGCCAGAAACAACTCAGAAGGGTTAGGCCAATGGCTGCACTTACCGAAGAACAAACAATGATCCAACATCAGGCCGAGTCCTGGGTTACAAAAAACGCGTCTGTGCAAGAATTTCGTGACGTTAGGGATGGCGACAGCGAGGTTGAATTTTCACCACAGATCTGGAACGAAATGGTCAGCATGGGGTGGGCCGGCATCATTATCCCTGAGGCTTATGGAGGTTCTGATCTTGGTTACCTCACATTTGGACTAATATTGGAACAAACAGGACGCCAGTTAAGTGCATCGCCCCTCTTCGCATCTGCTTTAGTCGGCGCATCGGCAATTTTAATGGGGGGTTCTGAAAGCCAGAAAAAAAATCTGCTCGCCGGCATAGCCGATGGCAGTGAAATCGTCACTCTGGCACTCGAAGAAGGCCCTCGGCACGCGCCTAAAAACATCGCCTTAACAGCAGATTCCGAGGCAGGTGTATTCACCTTAAACGGGAGCAAAACCTTCGTTTGTGAAGGCATGTCTGCAACATCGTATATTGTGGCCGCGAGAACTCATGGCAAGGCAGGTCATACAGATGGCATTACATTATTTGTCATCCCTGCAGACGCTGCTGGCATTAAGCGGACGAAACTTAACACCGTCGACAGTCGCGGTTATGCCAATATCGAATTTACTCAAGTAAAAGTGACAGACGATGCCGTACTGGGGAAAGTAGGAGAGGGGTATGGTTTATTGGAGTCTGTCCTCGACCGTGCACGTGCCGGTATTGCTGCTGAGATGTTAGGCACCGGCTCGCAAGCATTCGAGATGAATCTTGAGTACCTCAAAACCCGCGTACAATTTGGTCAAGTGATAGGTTCATTTCAAGCACTCGGCCACCGCGCTGCTGGTTTTTATAGTCAGAAAGAGCTAGCAAGGTCTTGTGTGGAAGCGGCGCTTCAAGCTATTGATGCCAGTGCTGACAATATCGATGAAATGAGTTCATTATCAAAATGTAAAGTCGGCGAGTTTCTGCATGGCATGTCAAATGAATTAATTCAGATTCACGGTGGAATCGGAATGACTGATGAGTTTAATGCAGGTCTGTATTTAAAAAGAGCGCGCGTACTGGAATCCAGCTATGGCAACCAAGCCTACCACCGAAACCGATACGCACAGATAAAGGGGTTTTAACGAAAACGCCTACTGCATCACGAACAGAAACCGTGTAGGCGCGAATCTAGCGTGGCCCTATCAGCATGGCTTTGGCCACAATCGCCGGTAGCGAAGAAAATTCGCTGAAGACCCAGTCATGCTGAATCTCGCTAACCGGCGTTTTACGGTAGCCCTCGGAAAAAAGTGCTAGTCGCACTCCTGCGCGGCTCGCTGTCTCTGCGTCGACCTCACTATCGCCAACATACAGCGTAGGGCCACCACCCAAATCTGCAATTGTCTTCAACAGCATGGCGGGGTCAGGCTTGCGGCTATTCAACATACCAGCAGCCATCACCGCATCAAAAAATGACTCTATTCCCATGTGTCGTATTACCGCACGAGCTGGCAATTCCGGCTTATTGGTACACAGCCCCAGCTTGTGGTTGTCCGCTTTTAGTGCGGTGAGCGTGGCAATCACATCGGGATAGAAAACCGCTTTATCGACTGAAAATTCATACTCTGCGACAAAGTCTTCATGCACTGCGGTGTGGGTGTGTTGTGCCTCCTCGACACCCCGCGCATTCATCATCCGCCTAACAAATACTGCCGAACCTTCACCGATGAAGCTTCGAGTTTCATCGAGCGTCAGACCGTGCTTCCCGAGCTTTTCAAGGACCGTGGACGCCACGGACTGTATGTCCGGTGCACTATCAATTAGCGTACCGTCGAGATCAAAGATGATATTCAATCGACGACCTGCAGCAACGGCGTCTGTCGATGAAGGTGGTGAACATCATAGTACTCCATTCGCGTTGACCATTTCACACGCTCGCGCCAGAAAGACTTAACAGTCTTTGCGCATTTCCGCGTAACAGCGCAAAACGCCTGTCTGGCTGTCCTTCAGTAATGATTAGCAGTTTTGCAAGACTGGCAGCTAGGTGATAGAAAGGCCAGTCAGTGCCAAACAGCATGCGCTCCCCCCCGGTTTGATTGAGCATGTCGTGCAATGTGCTGACCCCCTGCCCATGAGTATCCAGCCAGACGTTGTCATAACGCACAGCCAGCGGCAACGCTTCCGCCACGTCGCGTGCACCAGAGTGGCCGAGAATAAACTGCAGGTTGGGATAAGTCTTTAACGCTGCTTCATAATGGCGCGGCATGGCATAACGGTGGGTTGATTCCGGCTCGATGCCGGCGCGGCCACAGTGGAAAAATACGATGAGTCCCTGTCGCTCACACTCGTTGTAAAGCTCCATCATTACGTCGGAATCAGGATAGGCGCGTTGCATCGTCGGGTGAAACTTGATGATGCGAGCTCCCGCCCTAGCGTAACGTCGCAACTTGTCAAACCGCGCCGGATCTTGCGGATGTACCGAACAGCCAGCGATTAAACGTCGTTGTGCTCCCGCTATTTCTATCGCCTCTATCCAGCGCTCGGTTAGATCGTCACCGAAGGGCAGGTCGAAGGCGATCGGCATTATGCTGGCGCGCTCAACACCACAGGCATCCATCTCGTGCAACAGGTTGGGTATGGTCTGTGTACTGGCGCTGCGACTTCCCCACAGCCCTTGGGCTGCTGAGCCCCACCATAGTGCATCAACTGCCTGTTCACTAAAATTTCGATTGATATACACATCGAGGTCCAGCTCACAGCCAGGATTTGTCGCATCGCAATCGAGAAGATGAATAACGCGTCCCGTGGGCTTCTGTAAATCTACGTCGGGCGCCAGCAACAGTGACATTCCCAAATGGCAGTGCATATCAATCGCTTTGGGTAAATCGAGGGCGACATTGTGCAGCTGACCATTATCGTCGAGCTCGAACCAGGGAAGCTCCGCCAGACCACGATAGCCGTTAAAGCGCAGCGGCCCAAACGGGCCTCCTCCTGAACGCAATCCCTCATCAAGCCTTTGCTGTGCGAGCTTGGCAATATCAGAGTTGGTATACCGTGTGCCGGTTTCTTCAGAGCCACAGGAGGGTAAAACGACTCCAGCAGCAGCCATCGCTGCCAACTGCAGAAATTTCCGTCGATCTAAACCCGTCATCATGATGAGCTACCTGAAGATTTTTCAATACCAAGTTGACCACATCTTTGGTGCTGACACCACAGGTACTGAATCACTCTATACACGATGTATTGACCGCCAGATGACAATGTCTCGATCGGGTGGCCCCAACGGAGATGGCACTGGAGCAGGAAGATGGCCTATACCTAGAAGACCTTTACCAACCATTAGAAAATCTTCTGTCGCTGGGGATGTCATGAAAGTACCGCTTGTTAATATCGGCTATTTCTATACATTGGTAGGTCGCCACGCAGAGACAGTCTGCTAGTATTGAAAAACTAAAAAATCTCCTACTAAAACTGGGCATGACAGGCGCTATGACACACGAGACTGCGATCCATGAACTAGAGCCCATCAAGATTGGCTTGCTTGAGACAATTCGCTTGATTCGAAAGAGCTATGTCAATCCATTGGAACACGCACAGGAGATGCAAGAGCGTTTCGGCAATGCGGTTATGCAAAAGTTTTTTCGTATAACGTTTGTGAATCTTTATGGCGCTGATGCGCACCGTCTCGCACTAATTAATAGTGATCAAGTATTTTCAAACAAGGAAGCCTGGGACCAAATTATCGGACGCGTCTTCCCTAACGGACTAATGCTCAGAGATGGCGATGACCATCGTTATCATCGCCGCCTAATGCAGGCAGGATTCAAGAACAAAGCGTTACACCGTTATCTTAGTGAAATGGGACCGCAGGTGAATGGGGCCGTCGCTAGCTGGCCGGTACACCCTAATCAGCCCTTGCTTGCGTTCCCGACATTCAAAGAAATGACGCTGAACCTAGCCGCTACCATATTTCTCGGCATGGACCTGGGTGATGAGGCCGCTCGACTGAACAAAGCGTTTGAAGCAACCGTTGCGGCTTCTATGCCGAGAGTTCCGTTGGCTATTCCAGGCACAATACTGTGGAAGGGCATTCGTGCGCGTCAGTATATGTGTGAGTATTTTCAGCGCCTGCTGCCTGCAAAGCGAACGGGTAATGGTGCGGACATGTTTTCGCTACTGTGTCAGGCGACGGACGAGGAGGGAAATCAATATACTGATGAGGAAGTTATTGACCACATGAACTTCCTGATGATGGCCGCCCACGACACCACCACCAGCACGCTAACGAGCATGACGTATGCCCTCGCAAAACACCCAGAATGGCAAGAGCGCCTTCTGGAGGAGGTGCAGAGCCTTGGTGTAGAACGGCTGCAATATGAAGATCTCGAGAAAATGGAATTGACTGATTGGGTCATGAAAGAGGCACTACGGATGTATCCGCCACTGTCGACTCTGCCCAAGTACAGTCTCAAATCATTTGAGTTTGAGGGCTTAAGAATTCCTGCCGGGGCAATGGTAGCAACCTATCCCATTCACACACACTACATGGAAGAATACTGGTCTGAGCCGCTAAAATTTGATCCTTTACGCTTTAGCGCCGGTCGTGCGGAGCACAAGAACCATCCTTACTGCTGGGTCCCTTTCAGTGGCGGTGCACATATGTGTATCGGGCTGCATTTCGCGGTCATGCAGATCAAGGTAGTGATGTTTGAAATGCTGCGTCAGTATCGTTGGTCAGTGCCTGACAATTATACAATGGCAGTACAACAGTCTCCGATTTCCAAACCACGCGACGGATTGCCCGTCTATTTGAAGCCTAGAGACAAGCAACATTAACAGCGGCTCCGATTAACCCGTTCGCATTAAAGTATTAGCCCATCTCCGTGTCGCAAGGGCTGTCTCCCTTAAGCGGTCTGCTGGCTAGCATTCCATTGGCAGTCTTCAATATCTTCGCTACAATCATGGCGCAGTGCGGTTCTTCAGGCAGGCAGCATCAACGGCATAGACATTGCTGTCCGTTCGAGCCGCGCTAACACGCACAATTTGTGAAGGAGAGCGCTATGATTACAATACACCACCTCGGTATTTCGCAGTCGGATCGAGTAGTTTGGCTAATGGAAGAGCTAGGCCTTCCGTATGAATTGAAGTGGTATAATCGCGGTGAAGATTTTCTTGCACCGGCGAAATACCGGGCGCTTCACCCTGTAGGCACAGCGCCCATCATTAGTGATGATAACCTCGTAATGGCAGAATCGACAGCCATCGTTGAGTACATATCTCAACAATACGGTGGAGGGACTTTGTCTGTATTGCCCGGTGATCCTGACTACGCGCAATATCTGTTTTGGATGCATTTTAATAATAATCTGCAGTCCGTTCTTTTCATGAAGCTGGCATTTCAGGCGGGAGGCGCGCAAGCGGGCGACGATAACCCGATGACCACGACCACCCAACGCCGAGAAGATGGGATTTACAATGCGCTGGAACAGCGCCTGAAAGAATCGGACTATTTAGGCGGCAACCGCTTTACCTGCGCCGATATTATGTCGATGTTTAATCTGACATCACTGAGCATGCTGGGGGCTCGACAGATCGATGACGCGCTTCCCAATACGCTGGCTTACGTCCAGCGTGTGACGGCAAGGCCCGCCTACCAAAAGGCCATGCGTATCGCCGGACCGGAAGCGACGCCGCCTTCAGATTGACTACTGCGTGCACAATGATGCGTGCCAATATTTGCAGGCTTAGGGTAACAGTGCCGCAGGCGTGCACTCACCCGAGTTAACCGGATTACACCGGGCAATGAAATCTCCAGGTATTGTCACCTGGTATGCACTGAAAGCGACATCAGCCGCCGGATAATCGGTGCTGACATACTGGGCGCCACTAGCAAGTGCCGCCTCACGCTGTGTCGTGTCACCCGAGCGGGCTTGAACCGTATCAGCATCGGCACGGGTTCGCACCATATAGCCCTGCCGCACAAGGTCTTCTATCACGCCAGGCTCGCTCAATGGATTATTCAACTTGATAAATGCCGCCTCAGGCGTGCCAGGAGGAGAATTGGTAAACAGCACACGGCCCTCGAGTGACGGATGACCCTCAATATACCGTTCAAGTATTTCACCGCCATTATCCAGCGCGAATAGTATTTTCCCGCGCGCCTTCGACAAAAGTGGCCAGCCTTCAGTCAGCACGGCGAGTTCAAGCGTGACAGCATCCCCTCGAACAGTCTCTGGCAAAATTAATTGCTGATCCGGGAATACACTGCGAATTTCTGCATCGATGGTATCCAGTGCAACAGAGCCGAACGGAAGCGGAATGGTAAAGTTGAGGTTGAGTGGGTCTGGTATCTGCTCATCCTTTGCTTCAACCAATACCATTATCGGCAAATGCTTTGGGTTCGCATCGGACCATTGTTTTATCTCCTGTAGGCAACTGATAAAGCGATAGCAAGTCGTTTCATAATCAACTTCTTGCACGTGCAACACTTTTAGCCCCGGTTCACTCAGCGCAGGAATGCCCGAAGCAGGGTCTTCTTCGAAGAGTGTGAGTGCTTGGTGTGCTGCGTAGAGACCACCTTGCGGGTCATGAAACACGTCGAGCTCTATCTGGCGAATCCCTTGCGTGGCGAACTGCTCGGCGAGCGGAATATGCGCATACTCAAGGGTGGGGGCGACATCGGGAATGTAGACCAGCAACAGATCAAAAATATCCTCCCGCACGCGCAAGTGGTAACTATTATGTGTACCAAGGTACTGCAATTGATTCATCATCACGTTGTCTTCTGCCGGGTTGTTCTGGTCGTCGTCAGAGGAATTGCTGCAGCCACTGGAAAACGGCAATGCCAGTAAGCATGCCATTGCCCCGATGAAGCCCAACTGCTTGCAGTGAAATAATGTCATACGTGTCTCTTTATAATGCTGTCGCGAAGAAGCATGCCGCAGCGGGTGCAAGGGCGCAAGGGTTACTCGCGCCACTCTTTTCATTGAATTTGGACCCATCGGCGCTGTCATGTGGCTCTTGCCCATTGACCTACCGGCATGAGGCGGACCTTACCCAATAAGTTGCATTAAAAAACTTTAAATGTTAACTTTTAGTTTTATAATGCAACTATTAGTCAGAAATTAGTGTCTATGAAGCATACATCCTTTAAAGATATGAACTGCTCCCTGGCACAGTCGCTAGAAATTGTCGGTGAACGCTGGAGTCTTCTGATTATCCGCGATACTGCATTTGGCATTCGTCGGTTTGATCACATTCAGCAGAGTCTCGGCATCGCTAGGAACATACTGACCCAGCGACTTAGCAAACTCACTAACGAGGGCATTTTAGTGAAGGCGCGCGGGAAAGCGGGTCGCATGGAATACCAATTGACAGACAAAGGTTGGGATCTGCAGCCTTTACTACTATCACTGTTCCAGTGGGGTGAAAAATATCAGCCCCACCCCGAGGGTGAGCGGATGTGCTTTGTTGATAGCACCTCTGGAAATCCGATTCAGCCGATGGCAGTGCGCTCATCCGATGGCCGGCTACTAAAATCAGCAGACGTCTGGGCCAAACGTGGACCCGGCTTGAACAAGGAGATAGTGCAATGAAGCCAGTATGTCTGGTTGTGGGTGCCGGTGCCGGTATCGGGGGAACGGTAGGCAAACGTTTTGCCGCTGAAGGGTATCACGTCGTATTATGTCGTCGCAGTGATGCAGAGGGCCTCAATACATTGGTTGCGGACATAAAAGCCGAAGGGGGAGAAGCCTCTGGTTGTCTACTGAATGCCGCAGAAGAACATACACTTGAGGATATGATTAGCGCCACAGAGAAGGGTGTAGGCTCCATTGAGGTGGTGGTGTTCAATCTTGGCGCCCAAATCGGTGACCGCGCGCTGCAGGATACGTCCCACAAGGCCTTCGAGTTGTGCTGGCGCCTCGCGACGCTGAGCTTGTTTCGGGTCGCCTCAACTGTGTGCCCATTAATGGAAAAACGCGGTAAAGGTACCCTTCTCATCACGTCTGCAACAGCTGCCGTTCGCGGCAATCCCGGACAGCATGCCCATGCTGCAGCAATGGGTGGACGCCGCATGCTGTGCCAGTCACTGAACGCTGAATTTGGACCAAAGGGTATTCATGTCGCACATATTCTTTTGGACGGCGCGGTCGACGCGCCCGACACATTAGGTAAAATGTTGGGGCCGGAAGCCTTTCAGACTCTGCGCGAAAGCCGCGGCATGGAGCACGACGGATTGATGTTACCCGCCAGAATCGCAGACACTTACTTGCATCTTGCGCAGCAACACCGCTCAACCTGGACACACGAGATGGATCTTCGCTCGTTCACGGATCTTCCCTGGTGGAATTCATAAGGTAGCCGTGGGCCTCATACGCAAAGACATTGGCTAGAATTTGCGCATGGTTAACCGCCAAAAGTTGCCCCTCCCCCGCTACCTCATGCCGATCAGCAGCAATCTAAAAGGCCTGCCCTATAGCGGAAGCGCTATCGATATGAACATCTGGCACAACTAAAATTCTGCAGATTATGCGGACTAGGGCTAATCATCAGCTATCACCAAAGGCTGACGCTATTCTCCATAAAGTGGAACTTTCAACGCCGTTAGCGGTTTTATTCCTTTGTATCGGCCAGTCATCGCACTAGACTAAGGAAAGTGCTTCGGTCCAACAATATGGCGCCGCCGGCTGAAGCACCAAACTATAATAGCTATGCCGGTCGCCCCACCCATTACTGCAACGATGCCCTTGGGTGGCGGCAGGCGTTTACGCCCAGGAACCTTTGCTTATGCAGGATCAGGAAACGACAGACAACCCTTACGCGTCTAAAAAAAGCGCCTATTATGCCCTCGTCCTGCTGACTATCGTCTACAGTTTCAACTTTATTGACAGGCAGCTTTTAGCAATACTTCAGGAGTCGGTGAAGGCCGACCTTGATCTCTCGGATAGCCAGTTAGGGCTTCTGACCGGCTTCGCCTTCGCCGCCTTTTACGTGATTGCCGGTATTCCCATCGCACGATGGGCCGACCGTGGCAATAGACGCAACATCGTCGCACTGTCACTGTTTGTGTGGAGCTTCATGACCGCTCTCAGCGGAGCGGTCCTCAATTATACGCAACTGTTGCTGGTGCGCATCGGTGTCGGTATCGGTGAAGCCGGCGGCAGCCCGCCCTCCCATTCGATGATCTCCGATATTTTTCCTCCTACCGAACGCGCCAGTGCCATTGGATTTTATTCCATGGGTGTCAGTATCGGAATACTGTTCGGCTTTTTGGCCGGCGGATGGCTTAATGAATATTTCGGCTGGCGTGTGGCCTTCATTGTCGTAGGAGCACCCGGAATTTTACTTGCCATTATCGTGCGCATGAGCATTGCAGAACCTATTCGAGGACTCGTCGAGCATCGCCAAGTCCTTGATACGCCGGTTCCCATGATGGAGGTCGTGTCGCTACTGTGGAGTCGACGTTCATTCCGACATATGGCAATGGGGGCTGCATTAAACGCCTTTGCGGGCTACTCCATCAGTAACTGGATTGCGTCCTTTATGATCCGATCCCACGGAATGTCCACTGGCGAACTGGGCACCTGGCTCGCCCTAACCATTGGGCTCGGGGGCGCTGTAGGCGTCTTTTGCGGCGCGTTGCTTGCCGACCGACTAGCGCCACGCGACAAGCGCTGGTATATGTGGCTGCCCGCCTTAGCCGGTATAATTTGTGTGCCGTTCACGGCTTCCACGTATCTCGTTGCGGGGGCTTACACGTCACTGATGATGGGAATTATTCCAGGCATACTGTTCAATGTTTACCTTGGCAACACCATAGCAACCACTCATGGCCTGGTCGGATTGCGCATGCGCGCATTGTCTTCCGCCATTCTGTTTCTCATCATTAATATTATCGGTCTAGGCCTAGGACCCTGGAGTATCGGCATGCTCAGTGACTACCTTGCACCCAGCCTTGGCATAGAGTCTCTTCGCTACGCAATGCTATACCTATTGCCGCCGATAATGTTCTGGTCGGCCTGTCACTTCTTCCTGGCGGCACGGACACTACGCGAGGATCTTGCAGCTGCTCCGCAGTAAAAACATTTAGAGCGAAGCGTTGTCCTAATGCGCGCGCATCATCGCCGCCCTTCGTCTATCTCTTTATACTAACCATGTATAACTAAAGCGTTGTATCGGTAATTCCTGTAGGTTAGTTTGATGCCCCGCTAGTATTAGATTTGCTCGACCCCGCGACTGCGACCTCTGTAAAAAAGGTAGAAATTTATTACACAACAATGCCCCTTTGCCAATATTCTGGACCCCGATATCTACGTCGACGGTGGTCACCACGAACTGTTTGCCCAAGTTCGTGAACAGTCAGGAGGACTGGCATATATTCAGGACCCGATCACCAACATCCCCTATTGGGCCGTTTTGAAAAAAGACATTGCAGATTACGTGTGCAAGAATCCTCTGCTATTTTCAAGCCAGGCCAAGACCATTCTGCCGAAAGAAATGCCTGAGGAAGAGCGCGCGCTATCGAGGCTCATGCTAGTCAACATGGACCCACCGGAGCATGTCAAATATCGCCGTATTGTGCGCAACGCTTTTACACCCAAAGCGGTGCAGGGTTATGAGGAGAGATTCCGCGAGGTCGCTAAAGCGACCATTGATAGAATTGCCGCCAATGGGAAATGTGAATTCGTTATCGACGTTGCTGCGGAATTACCACTGATTGCGATCATGTCCCTGTGCGGCATTCCTATGGAGGACAAGAAGCGCTTTTTTGACTGGACCAACACCATGATCTTTACTGAAGACGAAGACATGAGTGGGGTCGATGGGGCCATCGCCTCGCAGACAGCAGCGATCGAGGTCTATGCCTACGCAGCCTCGCTAGCGGAAAAACATAAGACCCATAAATTAACCGATATCGTTGGCGCGCTACTCGATGGCAGCGTAAACGATGAAAAACTTACTCCTGACGAGTTTCAAGTGTTCTTCTTGATGCTCATTGCAGCGGGGAATGAGAGTACGCGTTCTGTTATCGCGCACTGCATGCGGTTGCTAATGGAGAACCCCGACCAGTTACAGAAACTGGTTGATGATCCATCGTTGGTGCCCTTTGCCGTAGAAGAAGCCCTGCGCTATAACCCCGCATTTGTTCAGATGCGCCGCACTGTCATGCAAGATATTGAAATTCAGGGCCAGCAACTGAAGGCAGGCGACAAAATGGTTCTCAACTGGCAGGCGATAAACCATGACCCTGACGTTTTTGAAAACCCTGAGACATTTGATATAGAGCGCTTCAAAAGAAATCCTGAGCTTACTAGTCAACACCGTGCGTTCGGCAATGGCGAGCACTTCTGTATCGGTGCGCATATGTCGCGACTAGAGATGCAAGTAATGTTTGAGGAGTTGATACCGCGACTTAAAAACCCAAAGTTTGCACAACCCGTCGAGTTCGTGCGCGATTATTTTGTGAACAGCATCAAATCCATGCACATTACGTTCGACCCTGAAACATAAACGGCAGACTTTCAAAAATCATATTCTGAGCGCGGATAGATCGCGAAAGAGACCCAGAGCATCGGGGTTTTCCAATGCATTAACATTGGAAACCTCTAAGCCATGAACGACGTCTCGCACAGCCAATTCAACGATCTTACCGCTGCGCGTACGCGGAATATCGGCTACCTGCAGAATTTTCTCTGGCACGTGACGAGGTGTCGTGTTTTCTCTAATCAAGGTGCGTATCTTTGCACAAAGCGCATCGTCCAGCGTAAGCCCTTCTCGCAAGGTAACAAACAGTACTACTCTAACGTCATCTATCCATTCCTGACCGATAACAATACTGTCGATCACTTCTCTAACAACCTCTAGCTGACGATAAATTTCTGAGGTGCCAATACGCACGCCACCTGGATTAAGCACGGCATCAGAACGGCCATGAATAATAAAGCCACCGTGTTGTGTGATTTCACCGTAATCACCGTGCGCCCAGACACCGGGCCAGCGATCAAAATACGCTGCGCGAAACTTACTATCGTCCGCATCATTGAAAAAACCTATCGGACAACTTGGAAATGGTGCAGTACAAACCAACTCCCCTTTGCGCTCTATAACGGAATGGCCCTCGTCGTCCCATATTTCAACCGACATACCCAGGCCGGGCGCCTGAATCTCACCCGCATACACAGGTAAAATCGGGCAGCCGCCCACAAAACACGACAGTATATCCGTGCCGCCGGATATACTAGAAAGACGAACGTTCTGCTTGAAGTCATTGTAGACATACTCAAAACACTCGTGCGACAGCGGAGACCCCGTTGACAGTATGGTATTCAGAGAGTTCAGATTATGACTCTCGCGGGGCGTGTGACCCGCCTTGTGCAGCCCAGATATGAATTTTGCACTGGTGCCAAAAATACTGATCTCCTCCTCATCGATAGCGTCGAGTAGGGCCAAGCCATTACGAGCAGAAGGTGAACCGTCATATAGAACCAGAGTGGCGCCACTGGCAAGGCCTGAAATAAGCCAATTCCACATCATCCAGCCACAGGTCGTAAAGTAGAAGAAGACGTCTTCGCGCTTAAGATCAAGCAACAGTTGATGCTCTTTTAAATGTTGCAACAACGAACCACCTGAGCCATGCACGATGCACTTTGGAGCGCCAGTTGTGCCGGAGGAATACATGATGTAAAGCGGGTGATCAAACGGGAGCTGCTCAAACTGCATCGCGGTGGCCCCGTCGTCCAAAAAATCCTCAAACAGGATGCCATTGCAAATACTTTTCAGGTCTGGCTGCTTACTCAACACTGGGACGACCACTGTCAGCTCAATACTATCAATACTCTTCACGATGGCAGAGGCGCGCTGCAGCGAATCACAGGTTTTGCCATTATAGTCATAGCCGTCGGCTACAAAAAGTATCTTTGGTTGAATTTGGCCAATACGATCCACGGCGCCATTGATGCCAAAATCAGGTGAACAGGAAGACCACACCGCTCCAATACTGGTTGTTGCCAGCATCGCGACAACCGCCTCTTCGATATTGGGTATAAAGGCGGCGACTCGATCACCTGGAACAACGCCCTGCGCACGTAGCCCAGATGCCAACTTAGCAACGCGCAGGTAAAGATTAGCGTAAGAAATCTCACGCCGCTCGCCGTTTTCTCGCAAGGACACAAGGGCGATTCGGTCGTCTCGGTAACGTAACAAATTTTCCGCAAAATTGAGGCGAGCCTGAGGGAACCATTGGGCTCCTGGGAATTTTTCCACGTCCTCCAATACTGAGTCACCACAGTGGCTCGCTATTACTTCGCAGAATTTCCACACACCTGACCAGAAATCACGTGGATTGGCGACCGCCCAGTCCTGCAGACTGAAGTAGTCACTATCTAAAGTGAGGCCATGACGGTCGTTGATGTGCGAAATAAACCGAGTAATTCTGGCGACCCTTACTTGCTCCGGGTCTGGCGCCCACAATGGAATGGTCATGCTCTATTAACCTTTTCAAGCAATGTTGCACGGACAGTCCAAACAAATATACACATCAGAAAAGACATTCCCAGAGCTGCGAGCACTGCGTAAAATATACATGCAAGCTACACACCTCATCAAAATGGCGCAATACCCCTTTAGAGTCGACGTCAAACTCATCTTTACCACTGCATGTGAGAAGTTTACTTCTGGATTGGGAAAATAAGCTTCCCGGTATCAAACCCTAGGCGAGCTGATGTTGCGATAAAATGATCCACCAGTGCCTGGTCTACCGTGGGTGTTCTTGATAGCAGCCAAAGAAACGAAGTGTCTGGACCGGAAACAAAGGCATACTGATAACCGTCTTGATCTAGCTCAAAAATGACATAAGAAGCGTAAAAAGGTCTGAAAAAACTCACCTTCAGATACCCTTCATCGCTATCGTTTACAAAGTACGCCCTGCCCTCTGCTTGCTGGTAGACATCGTCCTTGGACAAAAACCCTCGATTGACGACATTGACGCCGCCATCGTCTCGCAGTGAATACACTGCCGTAACATTGTCTAGCCCTTCTTCAAATGAGTGATCCAACCGTGCAATCTCATACCACTTGCCAAGATAACGGTTGAGATCAAAGCCTTGAACCGGCTCCACAGAGGCTGGCACCCCGAGGCACCCTGACAGCATGGCAGCAGCAAGTAATGTCCAGGCCGATCGGACCATTATCCTCGTACTCGTGTCAGTCACTCTAATCGCCAAGCCCCGAAAAAACGTGTTCATAGGCAACCGCCTTGAAGGGTCATTTATTACGGTAAGGCTGCATCACATTCTCTGCGTACCAATTGAGCATTCCCAGTTTCTCCTCTACTGACTGCGTATCGGGCTCTCCGTCATATGGATTACGGAAAGCAATAATCACTTCCGTCACGCCAGCGTTCTCCAAGCTTTCCAAACCGTCGACGGTGTAAGCGGCCTCTGTCATAGCATGATATTCATAAGGAAGGTTTTCTCTTCCGTAGTCTTTTCGAAATTCTTCTATCTGGTCAATCATCTGTGTTAATTCCTGCAACGACGAACCCGCAGAAATCCAACCGTCACCGAGTTTAGCCGCTCGGCGCAATGCCGGCTTCGCATGGCCACCGACCAACAACGGAATATGATGATCTGGCACCGGACACAGTTTGATCGGATCCATTTGGAAGATCTCGCCGTCGTAGCCAAAATATTCGCCCGTCATCAATCCGTTCACTATTTCCATCATTTCGTCCATACGCTTTCCTCTTTTTTCCCAAGGGATCTGGGAAGCGAGAAAATCCTCTGGCCAAGGACTGATCCCCACACCAAATCCAAAGCGATCGCCAATCATTACACCAAGGCTGGACAGCTGCTTCGCCACAATGACGGGTTGACGAATAGCGAGCTTAATAACCGAGGTTGTAAAACGAATTTTTTCGGTTGCGGCGGCAAGATAGGGAATCGCGACAAAGGGCTCTAAAAATGGCACACCATCAAGGAAATCGCGTGTACCATCGTCGTTATACGGATATACGTCAGAACCTTCCTGTGGGTAGCAAATGCTATCCGGAAAAGTAAATGTATCAAAACCAATAGCCTCTGCAGCCTTGGCTAAAGGTAGATACTGATCGGGCGGACACATTGTCGGATGGTAGGCAAATTTCATGGTTTTCCTCGATTAACTCACAAGTGTATTTTTTTCACTATACGCATACGGCGCACCAGTGGATTACAATTCTATCGCAAATGGTGTCTCTGTGGATAAGAAAAAATGTGACCCGCTGCAAGCAGGGATTAATATTCTGTCATTCATCTGAGAACCTCTTTAAAACTTCTCGATGCTATGGGGCTATTAAAGCCCAACAGTGGTGTCATGTTCTGCTACGCTTCGCTCACCGTCGAATATTTGACTGTACCTCTAGCAGGATAGGCTCCCCCACCCGGTCACTAACGACCGCCTTCAGTTCTTCTACATCAGAGGTTCTCAGCATGCGGTTAGCGCTTAGCACCAGCCGCACCAGATGCGGTTGCTGGTTCAGAGCAACATCGACGCGACTGATATTCACGGTGACATCAGATAGTTTAATTTTCCCTGTAGGCACATGCTCCAGAATTCGGTCTTTCTGTACCAGGCTGTAAAACGAAAGGGTCAGGGGCGCACTGATCACCAGCATGATCAACAGGGAGACACCTATGCCGGCCCGCGCACGTCGGAACGGCGCAAAACCCAGCACTAGAAATGTTGCACTGGCTGCCAGCGCAATACCCACCAGATTAGTTATCAGAAGTAACATTGCCCCGCCGGCCATACTCCAATCGCCCCAACCGAGCCCAATCCCGGCCACACTGAGCGGAGGAACTAAGGCTACGGCGATAGCAACGCCCGCCAAACTCTTTGCCACTTCTTCTTTAGCATAGGCATAGGCTCCAGCAACGCCCGAAATCACGGCCACAAACAAATCCATTAAAGTAGGTGACATGCGTGCGGTCATTTCCGCAGTAGGCACATCCAGAGGCATTGCCCAAGCCACAAACACAGCACAGGCGAGTCCCCACAAGACTCCAACCGATAGCGTGTGCATGGAGGTGCGAATCAGATTAGATTCGGTGCGAGCCAGGCCCATAGCCAAAGAGACAATAGGCAGCATCAGCGGTGCTAATATCATCGCCCCGATAATCACAGGAGCCGAGTTCGCATACATACCTGCCAGCGCCAGCAACACGCTCAGAATCATCAGTACCTGAAAGGAGTGTGTAGCCTTAGCGTTATCCCGTAGTGAGACAAACAGTTCACGATACTCTTCCTCTGTCGCATGGCTGAACAGCGGCAAAGGCACATCTGCTAAGGCGCGTGCACCCTCTTCCACTGGCGTGTGATTAAGGCGCACGGTTTCCTTGTCGACCACTTGGTGCTCTTCATGCTGCAGCAATAGTGCCGGTCCCGGCAGCAGACGCAAACGCCCTTCCTGCACCTGCAACTCAATCTCCGCGGCATGCACAGGTTTACCATCAATAATGTATTCCGCACCCTCGGGTGCACTGATATGCAATCGATCGGTCCGCACCAAACTGAGGGACGCTGGCAATTGCGTCAGGCTTATCTTTTGCGGCCACAGTAGACGCAGTAAAAACCACAGATAACTGAGAATACTCCGTGGCGCAAGCACCACGAGCGCAACGCGTCCATCAGCGATGCCCAGCTGCTCGCTGAATGCCCGCTCTACCAAGGCACTTTGGGTTTGCCCCAGGGCAACCATGCCTAGAGCAGCCAGCTGAATCACCCTGTCCTTCCCTGTGGTGATTTTATAAGGGCTGAGCCTTAGCTTACTCAAGCCCTTGAGAGCGCCTGTCAGCGTACTCCAGGGCGTCTGTGGACGGTTGATATCACGAGGGCGCAGAGCCAAAACTCGCCCTATCACCACCGAGGAGAAAACCAGCTCGCCATTACAGGTCAGAGCATCGGCACCGATGACCGGCGCATTGAGATAATGATCAAACACAGCCAATATCTCGCCCTTGACGCCCATGGCCGCCATGGCCCTCGACGCCTCTGGGTGCGGTAAAATGCCAACCCCCCACTGTTGCTCCAACGCCTGTAAGGCCAGATCACGAATCGCCTCATCACCGAGATACAGCAGCACACGTGCCAGCGGGGGGGGATTGTCCCGCTCCGCCCAAGGCACAAAGATAATGTCTGCCAATTCAGACAACTCTTCAATGGTTTCTGGCTCAAGCCCAGCATCATGTATTAAATAGAGGCCAGCGGCTGTCGTATTGCGCAGCGTATCGTCTTTCAAAAGCTGATTCCCTGCAGTGTCTGCGTTTAAACTTAGCTTACCAGAAATTTAGGCATATCCAGACGCTCTGTGCAACCCCGCCTCTGGCTCATCCGCCTTTCATTCTCCGGTCAACGGGTTAGACTATGTGCCCTACTGGCACGAAGGTTTAATAGATTCAGGAAGAGGATAATGATGTGGCATATGATTTAACTGGGAAGATCAAAATCATTCAGGAAGCGAAGACATTTGATAGTGGCTTCACTAAACGGGAGATGGTGGTGATCGTTGAAGACGGGAAGTATCCGCAGGAGATCAATATCGAGTTTGTTCAAGAGAAGGTGAGCCTCCTCGATTCTCTTCAGACCGGACAGACCGTTACCGTCACTTTTGACATCCGGGGCCGGGAGTACAACGGACGATATTTCAATAATCTTCAGGGTTGGAAGATCGCGACCATGGGCGAAGACAGCACATTTCCTAATGAAAGCGAATCGCCCATGCCCGAGAATTTTACCTCAAGTGATTTTGACGAAGGCGATATTCCGTTCTAGTACTGGCGGGATAATCCCTGCGAAATGTCCACTGTGGCAAAGTGTTTGCAAAGGGGTTTAGTCAGTGCCTGCTTGGCTCGCATCGTGCACACAGCCAGATCACAAACTCACGCAAGGAACCTAACATGACTCTGACAAACATTCCTGCCGCTCTAAAGGTCTCTTAAGATGACTCACCGTTAAAATGGAGGGAGCAGATTGACCTCCAGCCACGGGCTAGCCCGCATACCAAAATGGCAACACGCCTTCCTAGAGCGGCACCGTCTGGGTACTGATTATTTGGAGACAGCGCTGCAGTGGTTCACCCCTGTGGCACTCTCTCTTGTGAGACTCCAACGCAAAGTGAATCGACCAATATTGGTCGCACTCAACGGCTGTCAGGGGTCAGGAAAAACGACAGCCTCTGATTATTTATGTACCGCATTAACGGAGGAGCAGGGCATGAACACCGTCGCCTTGTCGCTGGATGACTTCTATCTGACCCACAGTGAACGGCAAGCGCTTGCAGCATCGATTCATCCGCTGCTGGAGACACGAGGCGTCCCAGGCACCCACGATATGAGCCTTCTACGGCTGACAGTGGAACAATTGCTCGACACTCATTCTAACAAGCCGATTGCGATTCCACGCTTTGATAAAGCCACCGACGACCGACGCCCCCTATCAGATTGGGACAGCATTGATACCCCAGTTCAATGCGTATTACTGGAAGGCTGGTGCCTTGGCGCGAAGCCTGAACCTGCCGACACTCTGGCTGAACCTGTGAATGATCTCGAGCGAGACGAAGACCCCCTTGTCGTATGGCGGGAATACTATAACGCGTTTGTAGCTAGCCATTTTCTTCCCCTCTATCCGCTTTTTGATCAATGGATCATGCTGCAAGCACCATCGTTTGATTGTGTTTTCAACTGGCGTCGCGAGCAGGAACGCAAACTTGCCGCCTCGCTTTCCCCAGAAAACGCCAGAAATCTAATGGATGATGATGCACTGCGCAGGTTTATACAACACTACGAACGCATCACGCACAATTGCCTTGACGACTTACCCGACGCGGTTAATCACCTCTTCAACCTTGACGAGCAACGCCGGATCACGGGGTACAGTTACCGAACTTCCTACAAGCCCCAAAGCCTAGTATATCCGGGGGTATAGCGGCCAATAATCTATGTAGCACTTTAATGTCTAAAAGTTACGCCCATACACGCTCATGCTATCTTCAATCTGGCCCTTAAATAATAGAGGTGCAAGAAATAAAAAGTCGAACTCACATTACCCAGAAAAATATTTAAAATGCGGCGCCCAAAGTCAATGCGTAGGAATGGCGCGATTCAGGTGTCATGGGTACCAAATCGTGGGGCCGATTATCGAGATAGACGTACACGCCATCTAACATCAGGATGTGGAAGTGAGTAGCCTTGTGTATCAGGCGAATGAAAATCGCCCGGTCGACAACGGCCAGCACCTTAGCCATTGCAAGCGGATGAGCGTCATACTGCCTGTCTCTTATACACATCTGACGCTGCCGACGAATAGAGAGGTGTAGA
>CAJXTK010000020.1 GCA_913061115.1 uncultured Haliea sp. | reverse complement strand
ATATAAATCAAGTGTTTATTTAATATTTTTAGTTCCACGCAGGGCGAATATGCCACCCCATGCACGCCACCATTTTGACCAAAACTGTAGGTATTGGACAATTTTTGTCACAAGTGGCGCCAACACGGTAGCAATGCGCCGACAGGCTCACGCCTACTGCGAGCAGCATTTTGTACAATTTAACCCTAAACAGAGGCTGCCGCAGGTATAGCAAGCTGGTTATACTTTCTCTTTTCAATCAATTGCGGCGTTATGGCTATTTTTCTACCGGTCACAGGAACCTTCGCTCGATGAACACTAAAGCACTTGGGCAACTCAGCGGTTTGGCGGGAAGCCTTGTGGCTGGGTCGCTGATCACCGCCGAGCAGGCCGTCGAAGCGCAAAAACAAGCGGCCATAGAGAAGGTGCATTTTGTTCAGTATCTGGTAGAGAAGGAAAACGTCGACGGTCGACGTCTGGCAGAGCTGACCTCACACGAATTCGGCTTACCCTTATTTGATATAGCCGCGCTCAATACCGATTCGATTCCCGTTGCCCTGGTCGATGCAGCGTTGATGCAAAAGCACCATGCGCTGCCGCTGTTACACCACGGCAATCGGCTCTTTGTCGCGGTATCAGATCCGACCAATCTATCCGCCCTTGCAGAGATAAAATTTCATACTGGCATCAACACGGATGCCGTGCTGGTGGAAGAAAGCGCCCTCAGTGAGGCACTGGCTAAATGTGCCGAGTCACAGGACGCACTCTCCGATGGGCTCAGTGATCTGGACGCGTCCTATCTAGACGATATTGATATCGTCAGCGACGGAGAAGCGAAAGAAGAGGATGATGGCAGCGAGTCGATTGACGAAACACCCATTGTTCGGTTTGTTAATAAAGTCTTAATAGACGCGATTAAACAGGGTGCGTCAGACATCCACTTTGAACCCTATGAACATTCCTATCGGGTGCGCTTTCGCACCGATGGCATTCTGGAGGAAGTGGTTAAACCTCCGCGAAATCTTGCCCCACGCCTCGCGGCGCGGCTAAAGGTCATGTCGCAAATGGATATTTCAGAACGGCGGCTACCTCAGGACGGACGTATCCAGATGAAGCTGTCGCGCAATCGGGCTATCGATTTTCGCGTCAATACACTGCCCACCCTGTACGGCGAAAAAATCGTACTGCGTATTCTGGATCCCGGCAGCGCAAAAATGGGCATCGACGCACTGGGCTATGAGTCCTACCAAAAAGACATGTACCTAAAAGTACTGAACCAGCCCCAGGGCATGATTCTGGTCACAGGCCCTACAGGCTCGGGAAAAACAGTGTCGCTCTATACTGGCCTCAATATTCTCAACACGCCCGAGCGTAATATTTCCACCGCTGAGGACCCGGTGGAAATTAATCTCGATGGCGTCAACCAGGTTCATGTGAACGCTAAGGTAGGACTTAATTTTGCGGAGGCATTGCGCTCCTTCCTGCGCCAGGATCCAGACGTGATCATGGTGGGTGAGATTCGAGACCTCGAAACAGCAGAAATCGCGATCAAAGCCGCACAAACAGGCCACCTAGTGCTTTCTACGCTACACACCAACAGTGCCTCGGAAACCATTACCCGGTTGCTCAATATGGGAGTCCCGGCGTTTAACGTAGCGTCTTCGGTCAACCTGATCATCGCGCAGCGACTGGCCCGGCGATTGTGCAAGACCTGCAGTGTGCCAGCGGATGACATCCCCCATGGCACACTACTCGAAGAAGGCTTCACCGAAGACATGTTGACCGGAGCCACTATCATGAGCCCTGTGGGCTGCAAAGCGTGTAATGCCGGTTACAAGGGACGAGTGGGTATTTACGAGGTCGTTAAAATAACCCCCTCTATTGCCAAGCTTATTATGGAGGAAGGCAACTCAATGCAAATCGCCACTCAGGCCAGAGCAGAAGGGTTCCATGATTTACGGATCGCGGCACTGAAAAAAGTTGCCCAGGGAATGACCAGTTTAGAAGAAGCAAACCGGATTACCGTCGACTAGATAATAGCGGCATCATAAAGACAGAGGGACGGTCACCACCATGGCAGCAAGCGCAATCAGAACCGACATTTTTACCTGGAGCGGGACAGACAAAAGTGGCCGTCCCGGCAAGGGCGAAATCACTGCTATCAGCCAAGCCATGGCCAGAGCACAATTACGCCAGCAGGGCATCAAGCCCAACAACGTGCGTAAAAAACCCAAGCCATTGTTCGGGGGTAAGGGTAAAGCCATTAAGCCAGCTGATATCGCGATTTTCACTCGACAGCTGGCAACGATGCTCAAGGCAGGCGTGCCACTGGTGCAAAGTTTTGACATCGTCGAAGACGGTTTAGAAAAGCCCCAAATGAAAGCGTTGGTCGTCAGCATCAAAAATGACGTAGCCTCGGGCAGCGGACTTGCGCCTTCTCTGGCGAAACACCCACGTTACTTTGATGAGCTGTTCTGTAGCCTGGTTGGATCAGGTGAAGACTCGGGCACGCTGGAGGTCATGCTGGATCGCGTGGCCACCTATAAGGAAAAAAGCGAACAGTTAAAAGCCAAAATCAAAAAGGCGATGACCTATCCAACCGCAGTGGTCTGTATTGCACTGGTCGTAACCGGCATTCTATTGATCAAAGTAGTGCCGGTTTTTGCCAACACCTTCAAGAATTTCGGTTCTGAACTGCCTGCGTTCACCCAGTTTGTCATGGATATATCGGACTTCGTCATCGCCTGGTGGTTCGTTATGTTCGGGGTCATTGTCGGCACGATATTTGCGTTTCGAGAGATGAAGCTACGTTCTGTCCCTTTTTCCGAGTTCCTGGATAGGGCCGCACTGAAAACACCCGTTGTTGGCGGTATCATTCATGATGCAGTGATCGCGCGCTTCTCTCGCACGTTAGCCACCACGTTTGCCGCTGGTGTGCCACTGGTGGAGGCCTTGAATTCCACCGCCGGCGCAGCAGGCAACTCCGTTTATGCGAAAGCTATTCGCCGCATCCGCGACGACGTTACCACGGGCAACACACTTTACAGCGCCATCAAATCTACCGGGCTATTTCCCAATATGCTACTGCAAATGGTGTCTATTGGAGAGGAATCCGGCGCACTCGATGACATGCTGGACAAGGTGGCTACCCACTATGAAGAGGCTGTAGATAATGCGGTCGATAGCCTCAGCTCCCTGATGGAGCCCCTGATAATGTCTGTGCTTGGGGTCCTTGTGGGCGGTCTGATGATTGCGATGTACCTGCCCATATTTATGTTGGGATCGGTCATCTAGCCGACCACTGCAAGGACACATAATTTATGCCAGAAACCGTCGTGCCAATAGGCCTGCTCAGTGTTGGTCTGCTGTGTCTTGGGCTGCTTGTCGGCAGTTTTCTCAATGTCGTCATCTATCGCCTACCGCTGATCATGGAATCCCGGTGGCGGCGCGATTGCTGCGAATTATTGGACGTCGAGCCGCAAAGCGCGGAGACGCCGTTCAACCTGGCCATTCCGAATTCCCACTGCCCTCACTGTAAGGCGGCTATAAAGCCGTGGCACAACATTCCCGTCCTCAGCTACGTTGCGCTAGGCGGCAAGTGCAGCAACTGTGCAGTGCGAATTTCGCCACGTTACCCCCTTTTGGAATTGGTGACTGGCCTGATGACATTAGCACTGGCGTGGCATTTCGATGTGTCTCTCGCCTTGCTCGGTGCCCTCGCGTTTACGTGGTCGTTGATTGCTCTGACCATGATCGACATGGACCACCAGTTGCTGCCCGACGACATCACCCTGCCGCTGCTATGGCTAGGCTTGCTGTTCAACCTCAGTGCAACTTACGTCAGCCTGCCGGACGCTGTGATCGGGGCCATGATGGGCTACCTCTCGCTGTGGAGTCTTTATTGGATATTCAAGTTGATCACCGGTAAAGAGGGAATGGGTTACGGCGATTTCAAGTTGCTCGCCGCATTGGGCGCGTGGATGGGCTGGCAGGCGCTTCCGATGATTATTTTGCTGTCCTCTGTGGTCGGTGCTGTCTGCGGTATTGCACTGATGGTTATCAAGCGTCGCGGCAAAGATATCCCGATTCCCTTTGGGCCTTACCTTGCCGCCGCTGGCTGGATCGTATTGCTCTGGGGCGACACCCTTATGTCGCGCTATTCAAGCGCGCTGGGAATAGACTGATATGACGCTAGTTGTCGGCGTCACCGGTGGCATTGGCAGTGGCAAGACCGCCGTCACCCGCTGCTTTGAACAGCGTGGGGTTACCGTGGTTGATGCCGACTTGGTCTCAAGAATCGTCGTGGAGCCAGGCAGGCCTGCACTGGCCGCCATCGTAGAGCACTTTGGCACTGACATCATCCAGACAGATGGCACGCTAGACAGAGCCGCTCTGCGTGCCCGGGTTTTCGCCGATGAGACAGAGCGGCACTGGCTGGAGCGTCTTACGCACCCTCTCATTGGGCAGGAAATACTCGATCAGATCAGCGCCTCGCGCAGTCCTTACACGATACTCAGTTCACCGCTACTGCTCGATACCACTCAAAAGACACTGGTCGATTGTGTGGTGGTGGTAGACGTGCCCGAAGAACTGCAGTTGCAGCGCACCGTGCAGCGAGACAACAACGATGAAGCGCAGGTTAAACGCATCATGGCCGCACAAATGGGACGACAAGACAGACTGGCACTCGCTGACATTGTGATAGAGAATACCGGCTCTCTGGAAGTCCTCGACAATAAGGTAGAGACGTTACACAACGCCTTTTTACTGCGCGCTGACACGGTGTCCTAATGGACGCGGTCAGACGCGAAAGAGTTTTTCAAGCGCAGTCACAATGGCTACATTAGCAGCAGGAAAAGCGTATTGCGTTAATCCCTTTGGCGACACCCAAGCCATAGGTTGGTTTTCCAAAGAGCGTGCTTCACCGGTGTAGTCCCACACCATGTGCACATCAAGCAGCACCTGCTTATCGCCATAATCGTGATGAATGTCTAATAGCGCGCTGGTGCGACCAATAGAGATACCCAATTCTTCCTGCAATTCTCTCGTCAGAGCCGCCACGAGCGATTCGCCCGCCTCGACCTTTCCTCCGGGGAACTCCCACAACCCGCCCTGATGAGCGCTCTGTGAGCGTCGGGTAATCAGTACATTGTTGGCACTATCGACAATGACTCCGACTGCCACGTGAACGACGGACATTCAGGAGCGGTATTCGGCGTTAATGCGCACATAGTCGTAGGAGAAGTCAGTAGTCCACACGGTGGCAGTGGCAGCACCCCTGCCAAGTTCAACGCGGATAACAATTTCCTCTGGGGCCATGGCAACAACGCCCTGCTCTTCTGTGTAACTGGTGGCACGACAACCATCCTCGGCAATCAACACCTCATTGAGATACAGCCTAACGCTTTCGACGTCTAGCTTAGGTATGTCAGCCCGGCCTATAGCCATGAGCAAGCGACCCCAATTAGGATCACTGGCAAACAGTGCCGTCTTCACCAACGGCGAATGAGCGATAGTAAACGCGACCTCCAGACACTCTGCTTCGCTGCGACCACCGTTGATCTGAACCGTCACAAATTTGCTCGCGCCCTCCCCATCCCGCACGATGCTGTGGGCAAGACTGATGCAAACCTCTTCCACCGCATCGTGCAGTGCATGGTACAGGTCACAGTGAACATCATTGACCGGTGTATTGCCGGCCTCCCCGGTCGCCAGCAACACGCAGGCATCATTGGTAGAGGTGTCACCGTCTACGGTAATACGGTTAAACGAACGGTCTGTCAGCTGTGGCAGTAGTGCCTGCAACAGTGTTTTCTCAACAGCCATATCGGTAGCGATAAAGGCGAGCATAGTGGCCATATTCGGACGTATCATACCGGAGCCTTTTGCAATTCCGGTCACCACGTAGTTCTGGTTGTCACAACTGAACCGCACGGAATGCGCTTTGGGGCGGGTATCTGTGGTGAGTATTCCCTCCGCTGCAGCGGCCCAGCCTTCAGCAGACAGTGCGGCAAATGCAGCGGGCACTGCCTGTGTCAGACGCTCCACCGGCAGCGGCTCGCCGATAACACCCGTCGAAAAAGGCAGTACCGTGGACACATCAACGCCCGCCGCCGAAGCCACCGTCTGCACACTCGTACGCGCGGCCTCAATACCAGCACTGCCGGTGCCCGCGTTGGCATTCCCGGTGTTGATCAACAGATAGCGAGGTTGGTGGGCACAGCGCTGTAAATTTTCTCGGGCGACCGTGACCGGTGCCGCGCAAAATGCGTTGCGGGTAAATACCGCAGCACATTGCGTGTTTTCCGCAACCTCGATAAGCACTAGATCCTTGCGACCCGCTGTTTTTATTCCAGCAGAAATGGTACCTAGGCGAACACCTGGCACGCTGTGTAATGGTCCATAGCTGTCATCCCCGACTGCCATCTCAATTACACACTGCGCTCACCGACAAACCGCATAGGCTTCACAGCTTGCCGTGGCACTGTTTGAACTTCTTACCGCTACCACAATGGCAGGGCTCATTGCGCCCGACCTTGGGCTGCTCTCGAACATAAGTCTGAGGTGTTGCCGGTTCAGCTGACGCGGCTTCAGCCTCACCCCCTGCCATAGCAGGGGCCTGCGCGTGCTGAAATGCAAGCTTCTCCCCCGCAGCCGCTTGCCGACGCTTCTCCTCGATTGCCTCGGCTGCGTCTTGGCGCTGTATTTGCACATGACTGAGAAACTTCACCACTTCATATTTGAGATTCACCAGTAACTGCTGGAACAACTCAAAAGACTCGCGCTTGAATTCCTGCTTAGGATTCTTCTGAGCATAGGCCCGCAGATGAATACCCTGACGCAAATGATCCATGGTGGACAGATGCTCTTTCCACAAAGTGTCAAGCACCTGCAGCATAATCTGCTTCTCAATTCTACGCATATCCGGACCGACATCGTCACCCTTGGCGTCATAGGCAGACTGAACGGCGTCAAAAATTTTCTCGCGCAATACCTCTTCGTGAAGCGTGTCATCTTCATCCAACCACTGCTGCAATGGCAACGAGACAGAGAACTCGGACTCCAGTTGTTTTTCAAGCCCCGGGATATCCCACTGCTCCTCTACACTCATCGGGGGAATGTAGGTCTCCACCGCATCGGCTACCACATCGAGGCGAATAGCGGTAATCGTCTCGGAGATATCTGCTTCGGTCAGCAGGTCATCACGCTGCTGATAGATTATCTGACGCTGATCGTTAGAAACGTCATCGTATTCCAACAACTGTTTACGGATATCGAAGTTACGGCCCTCTACCTTGCGCTGGGCTTTTTCAATAGCGTTGCTGACCATTTGATGCTCTATCGCTTCGCCCTTCTCCATGCCCAGTTTCTGCATAAACCCCTTAACGCGTTCAGAGGCAAAGATTCGCATCAGGCTATCTTCCATCGATAGATAAAAACGCGACACACCCGGGTCTCCCTGACGTCCCGCACGACCGCGCAATTGGTTGTCAATGCGACGCGATTCATGTCGTTCGGTGCCGAGAATGTGCAATCCGCCTGCCGCCAACACCTGATCATGTCGTTCCTGCCAGTCTTCGCGCACCTGCTTCTCATCAGCACTACCGCGCGCACTCAGTTCTGCCTCTAGATTGCCGCCTAACACGATATCAGTACCGCGACCTGCCATGTTGGTTGCAATAGTCACTACGCCCGGCCGACCGGCCTGAGCAATGATTTCAGCCTCCTGCTCGTGATACTTGGCATTCAGCACTTTGTGGCCAATCTTGGCCTTGCGGAAGCGCTCGGACATGGCTTCGGACGTTTCAACCGAAGCGGTACCCACTAATACAGGCGCGCCCTTTCCCATACACTCCTTGACGTCGGCCACAATCGCATCGAACTTTTCCTCTGTGCTAAGGTAGATCAGATCATTAAGATCGTCTCGTTGCTGTTCGACATTGGTGGGAATAACCAACACGTCCAGGCCATAGATCTGGCGAAATTCAAAAGCTTCGGTATCAGCGGTCCCTGTCATGCCGGCAAGCTTGTCATACATACGAAAGTAGTTCTGGAAGGTAGTGGACGCTAACGTCTGGCTTTCACTCTGAATAGAGACCCCCTCTTTAGCCTCGATCGCCTGGTGCAGCCCTTCCGACAAGCGTCTTCCTGCCATGGTGCGACCGGTGTGCTCATCAATCAGCACCACCTGCCCATCCTGCAAAATGTACTCCACGTCGCGGTGATACAAGACGTGTGCACGCATGCCGGAATAAACGTGATGCAGCAAATTGAGGTTAGTCGCGCCATAGAGATTATCACCTTCCTCTAGCAAGCCCCCGCTGATCATTGACTCCTCAATAAACTCGTGTCCGGATTCGGTCAACTCCACCTGACGCTGCTTTTCGTCGATCGTGTAATGCCCGGGCTCTTCCTCGGTATCGAGCCTCAGAGACGGTATCATGCTATTAATTCGCCTATAGAGTTCCGAGCTGTCATCCGACGCCCCGGAAATAATCAACGGCGTACGCGCCTCGTCAATGAGGATGGAGTCCACCTCATCGACAATGGCGAAACTTAAACCCCGTTGCATGCGCTCTTCCAAGGAAAAAGCCATATTGTCGCGCAAATAATCAAAGCCGAACTCATTATTGGTGCCATAAACGATGTCCGCGCTATAGGCTGCGATTTTTTCCGGCGTTGCCAGGCCTGACCGAATCACCCCGAATGACACACCCAAAAAGTTATAAAGCGGCCCCATCCAATGCGCATCACGATTGGCCAGGTAATCATTCACTGTGATCAGATGCACGCTGTTACCCGTTAGTGCGTTTAGATACGCCGGCAAAGTGGCCACCAGCGTTTTCCCTTCGCCTGTGCGCATTTCGGCAATCTTGCCCTCGTGCAGGGCCATACCACCAACCAGCTGCATATCGAAATGCCGCAGGCCGAGCGCCCTGTCTCCCGCTTCACGCACTACCGCAAAAACCTCAGGAAGAATATCGTCCAGTGTATCCCCGTCGGCCAAGCGCTGTTTGAACTCAGGTGTTTTAGCTGCCAGCTGCTTATCGTCCAGCGCCTTTATGTCATCCGCAAAGGCATTGATCTGTTTAACAATCTTGCCCATGCGCTTTAGCTCACGACTATTACGCGTACCGAAAAAGTTTTTCAGAGTTTGGCTTATCATGACATTTCATCGTATTTTAAATAAAGTGGGCCGGACCATAGTGGCTCGGAGCGAGCGAAGAGCGAAACAGGACTGGATCAGGGTTGCGTACGAGCCACATAACTTGAGGGGTCAACTGCACGTCCATTTTTGTACACTTCAAAATGTACGTGCGGACCGGTGACGCGGCCGCTGGAGCCCATCAGCGCAATAGTATCACCCTTGCGCACGACGTCACCGGAGACGACCAAATTTTCTTTATTGTGCGCGTAGCGTGTGACCAGGTCATCGCCATGGGAGATCTCTACAACATTCCCGTAACCTGCATTCCTACCCGTCCAGCTCACCACGCCGGAGGCCACTGCCACAATGTCAGAGCCCGTCTTTCCGGCAAAATCGAGACCGGTATGCATTGAACGTTTTCCTGTAATCGGGTCTGCCCGCCACCCGTAGCGGGATGACATGTAGCCCTTTTTCACAGGCCTACCCGAGAGCAACTCCTGCTCTTCCAGCTTGCGGCTGCTCAGCAGCGATTCCAGCATGTCCAACTGCTGTTCGCGGTCGCCGATGTGCGCCGCAAGTCGAGACAGTTCACGGTCAAGATCGGTGATGGGGGCATCGGTATTAAACTCACTCACCATCGGACCACCAAGAGCAGGTGGCTGACTAAAGTCGAATTCTCCCTCCTGCAGGTCTGCAATCGCAGTGAGATGTTGTCCCAGCGCATCCAGCCGCGTCATTCTGGCCTCTAATTCCGCCAGGTTGCCTGTCATGGCCCGCAGCTGTGGATCGGACAGCCCGCCTAGTGAGACAGACTGTTGTGACCCATCGCGCGATGTATCGGGCGCCTCCTCACTTAAGCGCGGCCCATTCTGCTGTCCCACAAGGTATCCGGAGGCAGCAAGACTCAGCGGCAAACCGAGACAACAAAGTGATAATAGTGCCCGAGACCAGCGGCTCAGCTCTATAGAGCGCGAACGCTTATGTCTTGAACTAATCAGAATTATTTTCATGTATTGGCTAACAGACATAGAGAATGTGAAATATGCACAAAAGTATGCCATAGACGGCGCTAAAACGCCAAGTCAGCGGTGTTATTTGCAGAGCGGCGAACAACACCGGGACTGTGAAAAAACCGTTATTCCATTCTCCGGGTTGAAATCAACCCGGGGAATGGCGCGCTATCACCGGCTGACTCGGGGTTGAGGATCAGCTCGACAACAACTCCGGCGACGAGCAGCTAGTCAGCCTGGCGACGTAAAAAGGCAGGAATATCGAAATAGTCCTCGCTGGCGCCCTCTGCTGCCGCTGCAACTTGCCCACCGGTAGACTTGCGGGAACTGCGCATGCTTGGAGGACGGTCAAACTCCTTGTAATCAGGCTCCGCCTCCGATTCGCTGACAGCAGGCCTGGAATGACCCTCTACAACCTGCAGCGGCACTCGAACAGCTGCACCGCCGAGACCCGTAGCGACGACGGTCACCTTTATCTCTTCCTTCATACTCGGATCGATCACCGTGCCGACGACCACCGTGGCTTCTTCAGAGGCAAACTCCTCAATGGTCTCACCGACCTCGGAGAATTCACCCAGCGAGAGGTCAAAGCCGGCAGTGATATTAACCAGAATACCCCGCGCTCCGGCCAGGTTTATATCGTCTAACAGCGGGCTACTGATCGCCTTTTCTGCCGCCATGCGCGCACGATTTTCACCTTTAGCATAACCTGTGCCCATCATTGCCATGCCCATCTCGGACATGACAGTGCGGACATCAGCGAAATCGACATTAATCATACCGGGGCGAATAATGAGGTCTGCGATACCCTGCACAGCGCCCAATAGCACATCATTGGCTTCGCGAAATGCATCGAGCAGGCTAGTGTTTTTCCCCAGCACCTCCAGTAATTTTTCATTGGGAATAGTAATCAAGGAGTCCACATGCTGCTCCAGCTCAGCCAATCCCTCAAGCGCAATATTTAATCGCTTCTTGCCCTCGAAAACGAAGGGTCGGGTGACTACCGCAACCGTCAATATACCCAATTCCCTTGCCACTTCAGCCACCACCGGCGCGCCACCGGTACCTGTGCCACCACCCATGCCAGCTGTTATAAACACCATATCGGCGCCGCGCAGTGCATCAGCAATACGCTCGCGGTCTTCCATCGCTGCCGCACGACCGATTTCCGGATTGGCTCCGGCTCCCAGCCCTTTAGTGATGTCTCCACCCAGTTGCAGTGCTGTCTTAGCGACAATATCTGACAGTGCCTGCGCATCGGTATTGGCACAGATAAAATCTACCCCCTCCACATTATTTTCGATCATGTGTTTGACAGCATTTCCGCCACCGCCGCCCACCCCTATCACTTTAATCACTGCGTTTGATGGAATACTATCGATTAGTTCAAACATGGTCTTACTCCCCTTTTTTTAATTTGTCACGCTCGCGCGCCACGCTTTACAGCCACACTACAACTACAACTACAACACCTTTAAAAATTGCTTTGCAGCCAGGCCTTAACCCGACTCCAAAAACTTTCGCTCGTGCCACTGGACTTAGCAGATGACGTCTTCTCGCCGTCATTGCGATGCTCCATCCCGTACTGCAACAACCCCACACTGGTCGCATAGATTGGGTTGCGAACAATGTCGTTCAAGCCGCGGACCGTTTGCGGATACCCCACTCGCACAGGCATGTGAAAAATTTCCTCCGCCAGCTCCACCACCCCTTCCATCTTGGAAGTTCCACCGGTCAGAACAACACCCGCAGGCACCATGTCCTCATATCCGCTGCGTCTTAACTCTGCCTGTACCAGAGTGAACAACTCGTCATAGCGCGGCTCCACAACCTCGGCCAGCGACTGTCGAGACAGGTCTCTAGGCGGACGGTCGCCAACACTGGGCACTTTGATCGTTTCATCGGGGCCAGCCAGCTGCGTTAATGCACAGGCGTATTTGATTTTAATTTCTTCCGCGTGCTGAGTAGGCGTGCGCAACGCCATAGCAATGTCATTTGTCACCTGATCTCCGGCGATAGGTATCACACCGGTATGACGAATAGAGCCTTCAGTGAAAATTGCGATATCGGTGGTGCCGCCACCTATGTCGACCATGCAGACACCCAACTCCCGCTCGTCATCGGTGAGAACTGAATAACTGGACGCGAGCTGCTCGAGAATGATTTCTTCAACCTCCAGGCCACAGCGGCGAATACACTTTTCAATATTCTGTGCTGCGTTTACTGCGCAAGTGACAAGATGAACCTTAGCTTCGAGGCGCACGCCAGACATGCCTAACGGCTCCTTGATGCCACCCTGATCATCAATGACATACTCCTGTGGGAGGATGTGCAGAATTTTCTGATCAGCAGGAATCGCAACCGCCTGAGCAGCATCGATGACCCGCTCAAGATCCGCGCGATACACTTCCTTATCCTTGATGGCAACGATGCCGTGCGAGTTGAGGCTGCGAATATGACTGCCCGCTATACCAACGTAGACCGAGTGTATCTGGCAGCCTGCCATCAACTCAGCCTCTTCCACTGCCCGCTGAATGGATTGCACAGTCGATTCAATATTGACCACCACTCCCTTCTTCATACCTTTAGACGGGCTGGAGCCGATACCGACAATTTCAATGTCACCATCCAGACTAATCTCGCCAACTATCGCCACCACCTTCGATGTGCCGATGTCGAGACCTACTATCAGTTTTTTATCTTGCACGCTGCCCATGGCAGTGCCTCCCCTTTCTGTCGCGACGCATTGTTATAACTCCGCCAGCTGAGACGTTTCGCTGAAAGTGACCGCGACGCCGTTTTTATAACGTAAATCAACCTTTTCAACTTCTGCTCGCCGCGCGATTAGTTCGCTGCGATAGACTTCTTCGAAGCGGTGCATGCGGCCTAGAAAATCTTCAGCACCCAAAGTCAACTGCATGCCCCCAGCCATAACCACATCCACTTGACCGCGCTCATCCACTAGAAGGTGATCCACATGGAGACCCAGAGGTCTTAGAAATTCCACCAGCCGTTGGTACTTTGCCATCAGCGACTGGGCTGAACCCTCAGGGCCCTTCAGTAGTGGCAAGGAGTTCCAGTCACCGCGTTTATCCGTGTGAAAAACTTCACCTTCGTGATTAAGGAAACCGTCCTGACCCCAGCGCGCTATGGGTAACTCCTCCAGAATGTGTATCTCCAATGCTGCCGGCCACCTGCGTCGCACAGTAGCCTCATAAATCCACGGCAGACTCTCCAGTTGACGCTGTATTTGGTGCAGGTCGGCCTTAAGAAAGCCGCCAGCCAGACTTTGCTGCACGATATCCTGTACCACCTGAGCCTGCGTATGCTCCAACTCACCAGTTACACTGATACGCTGGACCGGCAAGCTCTGTACTATTAAAAAACCCTTGGTTGCTGCCGTCAGCACTATCGCTGTGGCGAGCACAATCAGCAGCCGATTGAGCCAGAAAAATGAACGACCCGAGCGCTCTTTAACCACAGCCGTATTGCGTGTTGCACCAGAAGCGGGCATGCGCTTGGCGCTAGGCAGCCTGCGCGCTCGCGCTTCGCCAGAGCGAGCCGTTTCCTTCTGCGGACCTGTCTCAGAATTTTTTATTTTTGAGACCATACTACTGGTCCTCCGAAAGACTTAATTCCGCAATACGCTGCACCAAACCTGCGATATCTATGCCTGCTGCAGCTGCAGCCATTGGCACTAGACTATGGGATGTCATACCGGGCACCGTATTCACTTCCAAGACAAAGAAGCGCCCCGAGGCATCTCGCATTACATCGACACGGCCCCAGACGGCACAATCCAATGAACGAAAAGCGCGCAACGACAGTGCTGCAATGTCCGCCTCTTCACGAGCATCAAGTCCACTGGGACACTGGTACAGTGTTTCCTCAGAAAGATACTTGGCCTCGTAATCATAAAATTCGTTTGCGGTCTCGAGCCGTATTGACGGCAAGGCGCTGTCACCCAATATCGCTACGGTGTACTCCGGGCCATTTATAAACTGTTCTGCAAGCACCTCTCCTGAATACTGGCTGGCCAGTTCATAGGCCTGCTGCAATGCAATTGCAGTGTCTGCAGTGCTCATACCAATGCTGGAACCCTCGCGCGCAGGCTTGACAAATACTTTGCCAAGGCGATCGATAATCCCCTGCCAATCGGCACTAGGGGTGAGTGTGGTGAACCCCGGTGTCGCCACTCCAATACCCTGCCACAGCTGTTTACAGCGCTTTTTATCCATGGCGAGCGCTGAACCCAAAACACCTGATCCGGTATACGGAACACCCAGTGTCTGAAGCGCACCCTGCATGCTGCCGTCTTCCCCACCCGGCCCGTGCAGCGCAATAAATGCAAGGCTCGCACCCTGCAATTGTAGCGCCCAGTCCGACTGCGCCGTATCCACCGCTAGGACATCAAGCCCGAGCGACTGCAATGCGCTCACTACGGTCTGGCCGCTCTGCAGTGAGATGTCACGCTCTGCAGATTGGCCGCCCAGTAACACGACAATTTTGCTCTGGCGCAATTGATCAGGCGTCATACAGTGTCCCCTGCTTGACGACCAGGGCGCTCAGGTCCTGTGCCAGATGCGCGATAGTGCCGGCGCCCTGTGTGACCACCACATCGCCATCGATGACTAAGGTCCTTAATAGCTCAGGGACTTCGAGGATGGATTCTACAAATATCGGTTCCACCTGACCGCGCTGGCGAATGCTCCGTGCCAGACTGCGGCTGTCCGCACCGGAAATAGCCTCCTCCCCTGCGGAGTAAACATCCAGCAACACCAGCACATCACAGCCAGACAATGCCGCAACGAAATCCTCATACAAATCGCGGGTACGGGTATAGCGGTGTGGCTGATAAACCATCACTACCCTACGCTCCGGCCATGCCTGATGCACAGACTCCAGAGTGGCTCTCACTTCGGTAGGATGATGGCCGTAATCGTCCACCAGATGGGCAGTGCCGCCAGGAAATACAAGTTCACCAAGATGAGTAAAACGTCTACCAACACCCGTAAAGCCTGCAAGCCCCTGCTGAATGTCGGCGTCTGACAAGCCCTCGTCGCAAGCGACAACAACAGCTCCCGTTGCGTTCAGCACGTTGTGTGTTCCGGGCATGTTGAGGTTGATCGGGAGCGGCGTCGCTTCACCGGGCCTTTGGACGAGGAAGTCGGTCATAAGACCCTTTCGATGCATATCATAAATTCGATAATCCGCGTCTTCCGAAAAACCGTAGGTAATTACCCGCCGCGATATTTCTGGCAACATGTCGCGCAGCATCAGGTCATCGATACACAACACAGCAACACCGTAGAAGGGCAAGTTGTGTAGAAACTCAAGGAACGTTCGCCGCAGAACAGCTAGGTCGCCGCCGTATGTTTCCAAATGATCGGCTTCGATATTGGTCACCACTGTGACCACTGGCTGCAGGTGCAGAAAAGAGGCATCACTCTCATCGGCCTCGGCGATCAGAATTCGACCGGCGCCGAGCTGCGCATTACTGCCAACACTATTGACCAAACCACCAATGACAAAAGTAGGATCCAGGCCCGCCTCTGCGAAAACGGCTGCAATCAGACTGGTGGTTGTCGTCTTACCATGCGTACCCGCCACTGCAATACCGTGTCGATACCGCATCAGTTCTGCCAACATCTCTGCCCTTGGCACCACCGGAATTCTCGTGGCTCGGGCGGCAATAACCTCTGGGTTTTCCTCATCGACCGCACTGGAACTAACGACCACATCAGCACCGGCAATATTGTCAGCCGTATGGCCAATGAAAACTTCGACGCCTTGTCGGACCAACCGCTCAGTAACCGCGCTGGCGCGCAGATCAGAGCCTGCGACCTCATAACCCAGATTCACCAGCACCTCGGCGATACCACTCATGCCAGAGCCACCGACACCGATCATATGTATACGACGAATGCGGCGCATCTCTGGCAGGCTGTAAACGCTGGTGTTATCAGGCATACATCAGCTCCTCACAGCAGTTGCTGACATGCTCAGCAGCATCTGGGATTGCTGCTGCGAAGGCGGCTGCAGCCATCGTAGATAAGCGCTGTGGATTGCCCAGAAAATCCTTCAATAGGCTCAATACTGAATGCTCATCCATATCGCGCTGGCATAGCCGCGTGGCGCCGCCACAGTCTGTCAAAACACGAGCATTGGCTGTTTGGTGATCATCGATTGCATGTGGCAGTGGCACCAAAATCGCCGGACGACCGATAATGCACAACTCGGTGATCGTCAACGCACCGCAACGACACAGGACCAAATCCGCCCAGGAATAGGCCTCTGCCATATCCTCTATATAAGGTGCTACGCGTACACCGCGATCCAGCAACGCTCCGTAGGCTTGACGCACAGCGTCGTCATGCCCTTCACCGGTCTGGTGCCAGACTTCGATTGATGTATTTCCACCCTCGATCAGACGTTTTATGGCGCCCGGTATGACGTCATTTATAGGGCGAGCACCTAGACTGCCACCCACCACCAACAGGCGCAAAGGTCTTTGTCCGGCATAGTCATAGAGGCGATCGGCTCTTGCCTCCAGCAGTTCGCGACGAACGGGATTACCCAGCACGGTGTAATGAATGTTGTTATCGAAAGCACCTGGAAAGCCAGCAAAAATACGGCTTGCCAGTGGAGCCAACAGTCGATTAGTGGTGCCAGCGACTGCATTCTGCTCATGGATCACCAATGGTTTGCGCAACATCCAGGCAGCCACTCCCGCCGGGCCTGAGACGTAACCACCCATACCCACCACGCAACGAGGGCCGCGGCGTAAAACTAACCACAGAGCCTGCAGCAAAGCGATCATCAAGAACAGCAGTGCAAGGATTTTGTCGAGCGCGCTCTTACCCCGCACGCCTCGCACGGACAGGCGGTGCAACGTGATGCCTGCCGCGGGAACCACACGATGCTCAAGACCGCGTGCGGTGCCGATCCACTCCACTCGATATCCGCGTGACAGTAACTCCGCGGCAACTGCGAGCGCAGGATACACATGACCACCGGTGCCCCCCGCCATCATCATAATCAGCGGTTTCTCCGCAGCCATCACGCGGTCCTCCTGCGCTGAGGAACTAGCCGTGTATCACGATCAATGCGCACCACCAAACCCAACATGACACAGCACACTACCAAGCTAGTGCCGCCATAACTGACGAAAGGTAATGTCAAACCCTTGGTAGGCAATAGCCCCGAACTGACGCCCATATTGACAAACGCCTGGCCAGAAAATATCAGTGCAACGCCGTAGCAGATATAAGCGCCGAAGGTGTTTTCATTGACAAACGCTCTACGTCCCACCCATAGTATTCGACCGATTAAAGCCACAAACAATCCAATAACCGCGATAGCCCCGATAAACCCGGTCTCCTCGGCCCAGATAGAAAAGACAAAGTCAGTGTGTGCTTCAGGTAAATAGAACAACTTCTGCACACTGTTACCGAGACCGACGCCGAGCCACTCGCCACGACCGAAAGCGATCAGAGATTGGGTGAGCTGGAAGCCCGTGTTGAAAGGGTCTGCCCATGGGTCGGTATAGGCGGTCAATCGCTTGACCCGATAGGGCTCACTGATGATCAGTACTAACAAGGTCGCCAGTGCTCCAAGCACCACCACCATAAAGTGCCCCACCCTGACTCCAGCTAGAAATAGCATCCCAAATGCAGTGGCGGAGACAATGACCGTGGCACCAAAATCCGGCTCTATCATCAACAACAAAGTCGTTGCGAAGAGTACCGCCATGGGCTTGAGAAACCCCTGCCACTGGTTGCGCACTTCATGCTCGCGTCGCACCATATAACCGGCTAGATAGACCACCACTGCGAGCTTGGCAAACTCGGAGGGTTGCAGCGTGAAAGGCCCCAAGGGCAACCAGCGCTGGCTGCCATTGACCTCACGCCCGACACCCGGGATCAACACCAGTATCAGCAGCGCCAACGCGCCGAACAGCCACCACCACCCCGTTGAAAACCAGAACTGCGGCTTGACGCAGTAGCTCGCGACGGCGGCAACAACACCTATCAACAGATAAACGAAATGCCGGCGACTGTGAAACCAGGGATTCTGGAAATGCCATTCGGCGTACTCGATCGAAGCGGAAGTACTTGCAACAAGCCCTATCAACAATAAGGCCAGCGTCAGCATGATTAACGTCATGTCGGGCGCAGATAACGGTGAACTGTGAGTGGCTGCCCTGCTCACTTCAGCCCCCCAGTCAGCGCATTAACCCGCGCACAAAACGCTTCGCCGCGCTGCACATAGCCACTAAACATATCGAAGCTGGCACAGGCGGGTGATAGCAACACAACATCACCGGCCTCCGCCTTCATCGCTGCAACGTTGATGGCTTCGTCCAGCGAAGACACCCGAAGCACGGCGACACAGGACGACAGTGCCTCCTGCAACAAAGGGGCGTCCTCACCCATCAGTATTAGCAACTTACAGTGGCGCGACACTGCCTCCTGCAGCTGAGAAAAGTCCGCACCCTTACCCTGACCACCGGCAATGAGCAGGATGTCATGCTCTCCACCCACGCCAGACAGGGCCGCTTCAGTCGCACCAATATTGGTTCCTTTCGAATCGTTAACGAAGCGCACGCCGTCTATCTCGGCTATTAGCTCACAGCGATGCGGCAGCCCTCTGAAGGTCTTTAATGAGGCTTGCATATTGGACAGAGACAGACCTGCGCTGTAACCCAGTGCGAGCGCTGCTAGAGCATTGGCAATATTGTGACGGCCAAAAAGGTTCAGCTCCGACACAGGAAGTAGCACTTCCAGACCGAGACATAGGTATTCCACACCTGCCTTGTGGCGCAGACCAAAACCACCCAGCTCAGGCTCTTGCATAGACCAACTAACCACCTCGACATCCGTACTCACAAGAGGAATTGTCAGAGGCTCATCGCGATTGATGACCACTTTTTCGCAACCGCGAAAAATGCGCTGCTTGGCCTGTTGATAGGCTGTCATCGTGCGGTGGCGATCCATGTGGTCAGCACTGACATTTAACACAGCAGCCACCGCCAGACCCAGTCGACCGGCACGTTCCAATTGAAAACTGGACAGCTCCAGCACATACAGATCACGCTCGGGCGACAACAAATCCAGTGCTGGCGTACCTAGGTTACCCCCAACACCAACGTTCAACCGGGCGTCCCGCGCCATCTGACCGAGCAATTCCGTCACCGTCGATTTGGCGTTTGAGCCGGTAATGCCAATGACCGGAGCCCCCGCCTCGCGCATAAACAGATCGATATCCCCGACCACATCAGCCCCTGCGGCCTGCGCCTGAAGAACGATGGGGGCATCCATAGTAATGCCTGGACTGACAATCAACTCAGTGGCACTGGCGACAATCTCCGCGGGGTAATCACCCGCAAAAAAATCGACGTCCGGCATTTCACAACGCAGTTCATCCAATCCCGGCGGCTGCGCACGCGTGTCGACTACTGCAAACGGTAGCCCTCGCTGATAGAGATAGCGCGCACAGGACAGACCGGTGGCGCCAAGGCCTACCACTACCCGCTTTTCGCAACTCTCTACCAATTTTGAAGCCACTTTTATTCTCACCTAACGCAACTTTAGCGTCGCCAGTCCAAACAGAACTAGCATTACTGTTATAATCCAGAAACGCACGATGATGCGCGGCTCTGGCCAACCTTGAAGTTCATAGTGATGGTGAATGGGCGCCATACGAAAAACCCGCTTGCCCGTTAATTTAAAAGATGCCACCTGGATAATGACCGACACGGTCTCCAGTACGAAAATCCCACCCATAATAAAAAATACGATTTCGTGGCGAGTAATGACCGCCACTGTTCCCAGTGCGGCACCCAGTGCCAGCGAACCGACGTCGCCCATAAACACCTGAGCCGGGTACGTGTTAAACCACAGAAAACCCAGTCCAGCACCGGCGATACTGCCGCAGAATACCGCCAATTCACCGCTACCAGCGACATAGGGAATGTGCAGGTATTCAGCGAAATCTATGCGACCAGTGAGATAGGCAATGATACCCAGCGCAGTCCCTACGAGCACAGTCGGCAGTATCGCCAGCCCATCCAGTCCGTCGGTCAAGTTCACCGCGTTGCTCGCCCCGACGATCACAAAATAGCTCAGGACAATAAAGAATGGCCCCATGCTCCAGACGAAGTCTTTGAAGAAGGGAACATACAGCTCTGTAGTGACGGGCGAATCAAAGGCTACATAGAGATAGAGCGCGGCAGCCAGCCCTGCCAACGATTGCCACAAATATTTCCAGCGCGCCGGCAGTCCGCGAGAGTCGCGCTCAACCACTTTACGATAATCGTCTATCCAACCCACGGCGCCGAAGGCGAATGTCACCAGCAGTGTCAGCCAGAGGTAGCGGTTACTCAAGTCGCCCCACAATAGAGTGGATACGGAAATAGACAACAACAATAATCCACCACCCATGGTCGGCGTGCCAGCCTTACTGAGATGGCTTTGGGGCCCATCACTGCGCACAGACTGCCCGACTTGATAACGCTGCAAACGACGAATCATCAGAGGTCCAGCCGCTAGAGAGATGGCAAGCGCTGTACCTGCGGCCAGAATTCCACGCAGGGTCAGATACTGGAACACGCCAAAAGCGCTTTCGTATTGGGTGAGGTATTTCGCCAGTAGCAATAACATAGCTCAGTGCTCCTGTGCCTTTATATTCGGCAACAAGGCATGCAAGACCTGCTCCATACCAGTGCTGCGCGAGCCTTTGACCAGAGCGGTATCGCCCTCACCAAACTGTCTGTCAATAGCCACTAGAGCAGCGGCGCGATCCTCAAAATATCGACCACCGGCGCCAAAGGCGTCTACACAAACTTCAAGCTCCGGACCGACCCCCCACAACTGATCGATACCTGCTGCCCGCGCATATTCACCCACTTCCCGGTGCAGCTCGCTGCTGCCGTGCCCCAACTCTCGCATCGCACCCAGTAACAACGTGCGGCGCCCAGAGCACGCTGCCAGCAAATCGATCGCCGCGCGCACTGAGCCAGGATTAGCGTTGTAACAGTCGTCGATTATTGAGGCTCCAAATGGCGAGACCATTGATCGCAGCCGACCATCTGATGGTTGCAGCGATTCCAATCCATCGCGAATATCCGTCAAGGAAAGCTCACAGGCCAAGCCCACTGCCACGGCCGCGAGGGCGTTGGCGACGTTGTGTACGCCCGCTAGATTCAGGCGTATTGACATGTCGCCCACTGGGGTGGACGCGGTAAAGCTCACACCCCTGACACCCATGCCTTGAATATTGCGCGCAGTGATAGATGCGGGTTGCTCTAGGCCAAAATCCATTACAGTGGCTGCAGATGCGCGTTTGCGCCATTGCCGGGCCCAGGACTGGTCTGCATTAATAACGGCGACATCGGTTTTTACCAACCGATCAAAAATCTCTCCCTTGGCAGCTGCCACGCCTTCAACACTGGTGAGCCCTTCCAGATGAGCAGGCATCGCATTGAGCAACAATGCAATCGTCGGACATGCCAGCTCGCATAACCAAGCGATATCCCCCGCTTTGGCGGCACCCATCTCTACAACTGCAAACTCTACCCCCGGCCGCAGACGCAGCAATGTCAGCGGCACACCAATTTCGTTATTGAAATTTCCTTCGGTAGCCAAGGTTTCACCGCGCCGGGAAAGCACGGCGTGCACCATATTCTTGACCGTGGTTTTGCCACTACTACCCGTGATACCAATCAGAGGTCCCTTGTACTGTTGTCGGTTATAAGCGCCCAATAAACCCAAAGCCCGCTGGGTATCGGCCACCTGCAGCTGCGGCAGTGGACTGGCAACGACCTGGCGCACTAGCGCGGCAGTTGCTCCAACACTGTTCGCCTGCGAAACATATTCCTGGCCATCAAAATGCTCGCCGCGCAGTGCCACGAACAAATCACCATCGTGCAAAGTACGGCTGTCGGTAGACACACCCAGAATGTCACAGTCATCGCCGTGTAATTGGCCATCCAATGGCAGTCGCAGCTCTGACAGGCTCAGCGGGCGCATCATGATCCCGCCCTCCGCGCCAGAGCATCGTGCGCGTGTGCCTCGTCACTGAAATGTAAACGCTGTCCATCCACCAGCTGGTAGCACTCATGGCCCTTGCCTGCGATCAACACACAGTCACCCGCTTGCGCTTGTGCCACTGCCACTGAAATGGCGTCTGCACGGTCAGCCTGTAAAAAATAGCGGCCACTGCACCCCGATTCAATATCGCGCATGATGCCCAGTGGTTCTTCAGTTCTGGGATTGTCACTGGTCACCACCACGCAGTCAGACAATGCGCAGGCAATACGGCCCATCTGCTGCCGCTTGTCCCTATCGCGATCCCCACCGCAACCAAACACCGTCACCAGCGAGCCCCTGACATGAGGCCTCAAAGCCTTCAACACCTGCTCCAAGGCGTGCGGGGTATGGGCGTAATCGACAATCACTTGTATATTCAACGTATTCCTTATGGCCTGCATGCGACCGGGAACAGGCTGCAAACTTGCCGTCGCTCCCAAGACTGATCGCAGGTCTTCTCCGCCCAACACCAGTGCAGTGACCGACGCGGCAAGATTTGCCAAATTAAAGTCGCCCGGAAGCGGGCTAAAGAACGTTGCGTCGCCCCAAGGGGTATGCAAGTCACCGCGCACGCCATCGCTGTGAAATTGAGCATTTTCAACACGCACATCGGCGGGCGCACCACTGGCAGAATAGGTCAGCACTTGGACATCCGCTGCCACAGCTGCTTTTATCGACATGCCAAATGGGTCATCCATATTGATGACGGCATGACGTAACCCCTCAACAGAAAACAGCCGCTGTTTGGCGCGACCATAAGCCGCCATAGTGCCGTGGTAGTCGAGGTGATCGTGCGAAAGATTGGTATAGATCGCGGTTTCGAACGCGACGCCGTTAACTCTACCCTGCTCCAATGCATGAGAGGAGACTTCCATGCTGACTGCAAGTACATCCTGGTCGAACCACTCTGCCAACTGTCGCTGCAGCGATAACGCATCAGGCGTGGTATTACTGGCCAACGTTATACCGTCTTCCAGCGTGGCGCCTAAAGTACCGATCACACCGCAGCGCTTGCCCAGAATGCGAGTGAGTTGCGCGACAATACGGCTGGTCGTTGTCTTACCATTGGTTCCTGTAATCCCTAACACATGCATCGAGTGACTGGGGTTGCCGTAAAACCGAGCTGCCAGCACACCCGCTTCAAAACGCAGCTCAGGGACCTCGATTAACGGCACCGGGATCGCCTCCAAAAAACCTGCTACAGCCGCCTCTGCCACCACGGCTGCTGCACCATTCGCCACTGCCTGCTCGATAAACTGACGGCCATCATGCTGCTCTCCGGGCAGCGCTAGAAATAAGTCGCCTGGTCGCACTTTGCGGCTGTCTAGCTGCATACCCTTTATCATGGTATCCGCAAACGCTTCGCCCTCCCTGCCAAGCAGTTGGGGCAGTGACATAGGCCCCGCCTCTAGAGCATGGGATGCCAGCATCAGGTAGCGCCCCCCGGAGCAGATTTAGCCGCTTCACTGAGAGTGCCAATTTCAGACGGTGGAACGCCTAGAATACGCAGGGTGCCACTGGTTATTTGGGAAAAAACGGGGGCCGCTACAGCACCACCACCATAGAGCTTACCCTTTGGGTCGTTTATCACGACGACAGTAACAATACGCGGGTTATCAATGGGAGCGATCCCAGCAAACAGTGCGACGTACTTATGTTTCTCGTAGCCTCCAGGTCCAACCTTGTGCACGGTGCCCGTTTTTCCACCCACCTGATAACCCGAGACACGCGCTTTACGTGCAGTCCCTTCTTCACCCGTCACCGCATGCAGCATACCGAGAAGCTGCGCCGCCGTTTCCTGAGAAATGATCTGCTTGCCCTCAGGTGTTTCGCCTTCCAATGCCAACAGTGATATCGGTAGCTGCTTACCACCATTGGCAAACACCGAGTAGGCACTGGCGAGTTGCAGCGGCGTGGCAGAAATTCCATAACCAAAAGCCAAAGACACCTTTTCCGTTGCATACCACCGCGGGCGATTTGGCAGAGTCCCGGCACTCTCTCCCGGAAAACCGGTGCCCGGAGACTTGCCAATGCCAAACCGGTTAAATACCTCCAAGATAGGCTCATGGCCGAGGTCCAGCGCTATTTTGGTAACCCCTACCTGACTCGATTTTTGTAACACCCGCGTCATGCTAATCAAACCGTAATTGCGCAGATCAGGGTATACCTTAGGCCCTACCCGAATGCGCCCAGGCGATGTGTCAATTATTGTGTCCGGCGTATAACGCCCACTTTCCAGCGCAGCCACCATGGTTAATGATTTCATCGTGGAGCCGGGCTCATAGACATCGGTCATAGCCCGATTGCGCCTGCTGCCCGGGCTGCCTGACTTAGATCCATTCGGGTTGTAGACCGGATAATTCACCATAGCCAACACCTCACCGGTATGGCTATCCAGTGTCACAACGGTGCCGGAAGCCGCACCCAACGCGGAGACCGCACGCTGCAGCTCGCGGTGCTGCAGATACTGTAGCCGCAGATCGATACTCAGCACGAGGTCCTTGCCCGGCCTTGCAGGCTGCAGCACACCGATATCGCGCACCACTTCACCGTGCAGGTCCTTGATATATTTTTTCTTGCCCGGCGTGCCCTTTAACCAATCGTTATACGTCAGCTCCAAGCCTGCAATACCCTGACCATCAACGTCGGTGAACCCCACCAACTGCGCCGCAACCTCACCGGCAGGATAGAAGCGACGATATTCGCGCTCACCGAAAACGCCTTTTATTCGTTTATCCAGAATCTCCCGAGCATGGTCTGGCACCTGGTGGCGCAAGAGATACATAAACTGCTTGTTGTCGTAGCGGGCCAGCTTGTCCTGTAGCAGGGACAGCTCCATGTCCAATGCCTCTGCCAACTCTCCCAGACGGTCGGAGGTCTTAAGTAACTGGGGGTTCGCATAGATCGATACTACCGGAGTACTTACAGCCAAAGGTTCACCGCGGCGATCCAAAATCACCCCCCGGTAAGCTGGAATTTCCGCCATGCGGACCGAGCGCATTTCACCCTGGTTCTGCAGGAATGTATAACCGCGCTCCAAATCGAGGATTTGTAGAGACAGTATTCGCCACACCAGAAGAGCCAGCAGGACACACAGCAACCCCACTACCAGATAAAAACGCAACAGCGACAGCGGCTGTTTTTGCTGCTGCCTCATTGCGCTATCACCTTGTAAGCGGCAAGATCTGGCGCGCCCATACCCAACTCCTCACGAGCAACGCTCTCGACTCGTCGATGGGACGCCCAAATACTCTGCTCCAGCATGAGGCGCCCATAATCCTCCTGCAAATACCACTGCGCGGATTCCAGCACCTGAAGTTGCGCGTACAGGGCACGGCAAGCGTGCGTCGAATAAATAGTGGCAAAAGCGGACACCATAATCAGTAACAGCGCGGCAGCATTAAAATAAAGCAGCTCCCGGCTGTCGGATTGGTTTTTCTGTATCGACGCTGCACTCATCATTCCAACTTTTGCCACGCTATTTATTATTCAAATCTTGATTCAATTGATTTTTTCCGCGATACGCATCACCGCACTGCGCGCACGCACATTACCTGCCACCTCTTCGGCACTGGCCTTGACCGACCGTCCCACCAGACGCATACGACGATTGAGCTGACTATCGGTCACCGGCACACCCCGAGGCAGTGAATCCCCTCTGGCCATATCACGCATATAGCGCTTTACCAAGCGATCTTCCAAAGAATGAAAGCTGATCACCACCAGACGACCCCCGACGCGTAACATGTCCAGCGCCACAGATAAAAACGCCTGCAGATCTTCGAGCTCGCGATTGACCTTGATACGAATTGCCTGAAAGGAACGGGTAGCGGGATGCTTGTGTTTTTCCCACCGCGGATGAGCCTCGCTCACCAGCCGCGCCAACTGACTTGTGGTCTCAATCGGGGACACGGCTCTTGCGGCAACTATTGCGGTGGCAATGCGACGAGCGAAACGCTCCTCCCCATACTCTTTCAATACTCCGGCAATATGCTGCAGATCAGCGCGCGACAGCCATTGAGCTGCTGTTTCTCCACAACTAGTATCCATGCGCATATCCAGAGGACCATCACGCATAAAGCTGAACCCCCTGTCTCCGTCATCTAACTGTGGGCTAGAAACCCCAAGGTCCAGCAAAATGCCGTCAACGGCGTCGACTCCCATCCCACGCAGTTGCTGAGGAAGTTCAGCGAACGAGCCGTGGAAAAACTGAAACCGAGACTCACTCTCTGCCAACTCATGGGCCGCCGCCTGCGCCTCCTGATCTTTATCAACCCCTAACACCCGGCCACTACGATTCAGGTTTTGCAGCAGGTAGCGGCTGTGTCCGCCACGACCAAAGGTGCCATCCACATAAAAACCATCGGGCAAAGTCACTAAAGCATCAACAGCCTCATGCAACAAAACTGTTTGATGCATAGCCGTCACCTAAAGCGTTAGCGACATGAGTTCGGCGGGCAATTCGGCCTCTGGGCCAGAATCCAGCAACGCTTGATCACGTTGAGCGAACCACAACGCCTCAGACCACAATTCCAATTTGTTGCCCTGCCCTACCAGCACCAATTTCTTGTCCAGTTGTGCGTAATCTCGCAGGGGTTGGGGCAGCAGCAGGCGTCCATTGCCATCCAATTCCAGGTCAGTGGCATAACCCAACACCAACCGCTGGAAGCGTTTTACCGCAGGCTTAAGTGCAGGCAAGTGCTGGATATCTTTTTCTATGCGCTCCCACTCAGGAAGTGGATAGATCACTAAGCAGGCAGCCTGTGTATCGATGGTAATGACAACTTGCCCGTCAGATTGCGAATGCAATGGCTCGCGCTGGCGCGCTGGCATGGCCAAACGTCCTTTTGCATCCATATTGATATGTTGTACTCCGCGAAACACGGCAGTTTCTCCACTCGATTTTGGCCTTTAAACCCACAAAAAACCAAAAAGCTCCACTTATTCCCACTTATCAACACTATAGGTCTGCAAACGAGACACTGTCAAGTGAGGCATCTAGAAAAAACGTTGTGATTTCAGGCAATTAGAGCAACTTTGAGGTGTTATAAGGCAAGTCGAAGAGGGATTTAAGAACAAAATAACGCGTTAAAACAGCCCGATAAATTAACTTCCTAATGATTTACATTAAGTTAAAGTCTTTTTTTTTATGAAAGAATAAATTTTTATAACAAAAAATTATAAAAAAAGGCCGATTGAGGCGCCGTTATCGCCGAATATTGGCAACTGCGCACAAAAACCTGAAGATTGCCTAACAGCAGAGAAGTGAAATAGCCCGTCCGACTCCCGCCGGACAGGCCGTTTTCACGAATTAAAAGAGTCGGTCGGTAAGCCGGGTTCTGTCGTGGACGATCATTCATCTGCGACAGGTGTCACCACCTGCCTGTAGCGACCTACCCGAATCCACTGCGGGCCACAGCTAACGGATTCCTATTTGGTCTTGCTCCGAGTGGGGTTTACCATCGCCACGCCTGTTGC
>CAJXTK010000019.1 GCA_913061115.1 uncultured Haliea sp. | reverse complement strand
ATCTACACCTCTCTATTCGTCGGCAGCGTCAGATGTGTATAAGAGACAGTCTTGGTCCACAAGTACGTTAAATTCGGACAGGTCACCGTGCACCAATCCAGCATTCAACATACACATCACGTAATGCATGACTTGGGCATGATCTTCGTGCGCTTGCGCCTCCGACATGGAGACTTCGCTGAGTCGGGGTGCAACATCGCCGTTTTCATCTGTGATCAGTTCCATTAGCAAGACGCCATCGAAACAGCCGAAGGGTTCTGGAACCCTCACGCCGGCTCGAGCGAGACGGTAAAGCGCATCGACTTCTGCGCTTTGCCATATATCTTCCTGCTGCTTACGCCCGAACTTGGAGCCCTTTTCCATGGCTCTGGCTCGTCGACTATTGCGCACCTTGCGGCCCTCGGTGTATTGCGCCGCTTTTTTAAAGCTACGTTTTAGAGCTTCCTTGTAGATTTTGGCGCAGCGAATTTTTGACCCACAGCGCACAACGTAGACGTCGGCTTCTTTGCCACTCATTAGTGGCCGGATGACTTCATCGATCAAGCCGTCATTGATCAGGGGTTGCAGGCGTTTGGGGGTTTTCACAGACCTTTCTTCACAACAGTGGGGGTTCGTCGATTGATGGAATTTGCCTTCAAAATTTTCATTATGCGTTAGCTGCGGGTACATTTTGACATGTTTTGGGTCGTTGCAGATAGCACGCAGTGCGGGCGACTCCTCTAGGGTAAACTATCCCAGAGTTAGATGCGTACTTCCATAGGGAACCTGCATATATTCGTACGCGAGGTGTATCACTGGCACTTTTGGGTCGGCGTCCGGGCTTTTACCGCGCTTCAGCAATGAACACGGGAATCTTTCGCGTTGTTCTTGCCTGGTAGTTATCATATTCAGGATACGCTGCGACGCTTGCTGCCCAAAGGGTTGCCCGTTCCTGCCCATCCGTGACTTCCCGCGCGCGCATGTCAAATACTTCCGTTTTGTCACGTATCTGGACATCCGAGCTTGCTCTGAGATTATAGACCCACACCGGATTTTTCGGCTGGCCGCCCATTGAGCCGATCAAGACATAGCTGCCGCTGACCTCGACGCGCATGAGGGGGGTTTTGCGAATGCAGCCGGTCTTGTTGCCCGTATGTGTCACCACAATACAGGGCATGCCTGTGTCGAGCAGTGTCGTTCCCTCCGTGCCTCCGCTACTTTCATACAATTCAACCTGTTCGCGCACCCAGTCCAGCGCGGGAGGTATATAGTCTGTCATACGCTGTTTGCCTCAATTTATTATAATAATGGAGGCTATCACCATACCGCTAGAACGCGTGCGCGTAAATCAAAGACCCGGCGCTTGTGATGGACGCGATAGACGTCTGTGGTGTTTGAGTGGCCTCGGTGTAGTCAGTCTTTCGCGCAAGGGTCTATGGCGGAGGACTAGAGCCGAACCCCGGGGTTTTCACTTAGCCAGTATTTCAAGCCCATCTGACCTTACCCTGTCACGGAGAACTCTGTCAGCATTCTTTCTCATTGGAAACAACGTATAGGAATTCCATATGATCCGCTTTGCCTGTCTGTTGCTTGGCCTGTTTCTGATCGCTTGCAGTGATAGCAGCGATGATAACCCGCCAGATAAAGCGCTGCCGGACTTCACTATGGCGGACACCTGGCTTGAGAGTTTCGTTGCTACAGAGCCGCTGTTCCCTGGCGGCTCGATGATTATTGTCGACGAAACAGCAGGCGTCATTCATAAGAGTGCCTTCGGTAATCAGAGTGAGGATTCGGTGGTGCTGCTGGCCTCGACCAGCAAGGTCCCAACTGTAACGTTGTTGATGGCTCTGCACGAAGATGACGCCAATGTGAATTTCGATATATCAGCGCCTATTACCAACTATCTCCCTTGGTTGGGGGTCTGGGATTCCGCTATTACCACTGAGAACCTGGTGTCTAACCGCTCTGGCATACCGGGCCTATTCAACATATTCATTCGCCCTGCGGACTATGCGCCCCATCTTTGCCAGTTTCTCCCTGCCGGCACTCTGCTAGAGTGTGCTGAAACGCTGTTCACCACGCCTCTTCCCAATCTGCCTAGCACCAAGCCCAATACCGCCTTTGACTATGGTGGCAGCCAGTGGCAATTAGCCGGAGGTGTTGCTGAACTGGTGGGTGGCGGAACATGGCATCAACTATGGGATCAGTACATTGCTGAACCCTGTGGTCTTCAAGTTGCACGTTTCGGCAATAACTTGAGCCTCTCCGACGGCTGGGATGGGAACCCTGACGGCCTAGTAGGCTTGGCAAACCCTAATATAGAAGGGGGAATGATGAGTGATCTCGATGACTATGCAAAGCTTATTTCTCTGCATTTGAATGATGGTGCCTGCGGTGGCAATCAAGTGCTGTCCCCTGAGGGTGTCGCTTTTATGCGCAAAGACCGCAGCCCCGAGGTAGGCTATGGCATGGGTTGGTGGATCAAAGCACCGAAGCAGGGGGGTAGTGTCTACCTGTATGATGATCCAGGTTATTACGGGTCCATTTCATGGATAGACATCAAGCGCGGGTATGGCGCAGTGGTGTTCTTTGAAGAGTATACCGGCACTGCTGGTGGAGTGGGTTCAGGAGGAGTCGCCAGCCAACTGATTCCGATTATTGAAGATGCATTAGACGCGGTGCGCTAATCGTCTCCGTGGCCAGCGTGACGTGCACTGGACTTCGATCCGAGCGCGTGTCGGCGGGTTTGGCCATGATGCTTGGACGAATGAGTGGATTGTTGCTAAAGCGCTTGACGGGTTTAAACGTGGCCCCTGCCGGACCAGTGCGTGGTATGCTGCGCCATTCTTAATGGGAGCAGAACACAGTGGAAACGATAGAAATTGATGAATCCCTCAATGTTTTTGGCGAATCTCTTTTGCCGTGCAGTGAAGACCCGATGACAGGATTTTTGAGAGACGGGTGTTGCAACACCGGCGACCAAGATATTGGTTCCCATACGGTGTGTGTTGAGGTCAGCGAAGAATTTTTGGAGTACTCTCGCTTTGCCGGTAATGACCTCAGTACCCCGGTGCCAGCGTTTGGCTTTGCCGGGCTTAAGCCCGGTGACCGCTGGTGTTTATGCGCCCCACGCTGGTTGCAGGCACATGAGCAGAAAATGGCTCCCAGAGTATTCCTTACCCGCACCCACAAGCGGGCACTCGAAACGGTTCCGTTGGAGGTGCTGCGCCAATATGCAGCTGACCTGAACTGATGCTGCTTTCCGCCCCTCTGCCCGTTGTTGAGCTCAACCCTGTGGCCGATCCGGTCGCAGTCGTTATTTGGCTTCATGGCCTGGGCGCTGACGGGCATGATTTTGAACCCATAGTCCCCCAGTTGCGATTGCCTGCTGAGTTGCCGGTGCGTTTTGTGTTCCCTCATGCGCCAGAAATGGCAGTGACGGCCTTTGGCGGTCAACGGGCGCGAGCGTGGTTTGATTTTGATCCGGCCGGCGGAACCGATTTGCCGGGTTTAAAAAAATCTACGTTGCAGATTCACGATCTCATTCAGAATGAAATTGATAAAGGCATACCCCCTGGGCGGATACTGTTGGCAGGTTTTTCGCAGGGCGGAGTGATGGCACTTCATACGGCGCTTTACTATCCCAAACGCTTGGCAGGGATTCTCGCCTTATCCACTTTTCTAGCGGAGGGGGAGAAATTGGCTTCAGATAAGTCGCCGGCCAATGAGAAAATCCCCATTCTGATGTGTCATGGCCAACAGGATGCGGTGCTACCATTGTCATTAGGCCAATCCTCACTGGCGCAATTGGAGAGCTCTGGTTATGCTGTTGAGTGGCGCGAATACTCGATGGGGCACGAGGTGTGTTTGGAAGAAATACGGGAAATCAGTCGCTGGCTACAAGCTGTTCTAGGGTCAGGAGATAACCCTGGTTAGCAAGATCGTCTCGTTAATACCTTAGACCAATAAAAAGAGGAAGTAGAATGCTATCTGTAAAAGAAATTTTTTCTTTAAAAAATATAGGTCTCGCTATTGTTTTTCTATTCTTCATGCTCGGAGGCATTACGCACTTCACGGATCCCAATTTTTATGTCTCCATCATGCCTCCCTACGTTGGATACCACCTTACGATCGTCTACATCAGTGGAGTGTTAGAAATTCTGGGCGCAATAGGCATTCTCATTCCAGCGTTGCGCCAGATGTCGGGAAATGGATTGGTGTTGCTTGTTGTGTGTGTGTCGCCAGCCAATATCCATATGTGGATGCATCCGGAACTTTTTCCTGATGTGCCTGAGGCGTTTTTGACTGTCAGGCTGGTTGTTCAAGTGTTGCTGTTAATGTTGATCTGGTGGTGCACACGCACACCATCAACTGCAAAGCCGGCTGTCTAGAGACACATTTTTCGCGGGATTTATTCTGGCGTGGGGCAGTGGGTCGAAGAACCTCCTGCACTCAACGTTTCGATATAGCGGCGAATCGCTGCCCAGGCCTCGATCGCTTCCGGCACTCCGGCAGTGACTAATCCATGCCAGCCTTGAACCATGCCGGGCCAGGCTTCCACTGTGACATGCACACCTGAGCGCATCGCGTTGCCTGCAACACTGATGGCACCCTCTCTGACGGCATCGAACTGACCTATTTGTATATACATAGGTGGCAACCCACGCAAATCGGCATTCGCCGGAGACACGCGCGGGTCGTCAAGAGAGAGTTGCCCTGCCAAGTAGTCTAGGCCGCGATTGCGCACCCATTGCGGTGTCAAAAATGGATCTCGACCGGCAACCGTTTGTCCCGATACAGCCAGGTCGAACCAACCGGTCAGTGATATGAAACAGGCTGGCAGCGGCAGGCCCTTGTCGCGCAGTTGCACAAGTAAGCCTAAGGCGAGACTGCCGCCGCAGGACTCACCTACCAGTATGATACCTGCAGGGTCGATGCCCTGTTCAAGTAGCCCACAGTAGGCAGTGAGGCAATCATCGGGTGCTGCTGGGTAGGGATGCTCCGGTGCAAGGCGGTAGTCGGGCATTACGACGTTGCAGCCTATCTGTCGGGCGATGATTTCGGCGTAAAAATGGTATTCATCTAGGCCGCTGGAGACGAAAGCGCCGCCATGACAGTGAAACGCGGTATATTTATTATCGGCACCTTTCAATGTATAACTGCCACAACGGACGCCACCGTAATTGGCTATTTCGATCTCAAGCTCATCGCTCGTTGGGTGGCCGTGGAAGGGTGCAAACATGTCGCGTACCGCGTGAAAATCTGCATTTGGGTCGGCAAAGTTCTCGGGAATTACTTCTATGATTGCTAGCAGCTCTTTACTTTGAGTCACGGAGTGGCTTCATAAGTAGGCTCATTTCTTACAAAAGGCGGTAATACTTTGTGGCTCTTCATGCACCTTAAATGGCACTGGAGAAGGATATATTAGTAACAGTATATTAGTATAGCGGACAAACTTTTCCTGCGTGAGTGTTAGGTGTGGAAAACAATTAATTTTAAACTGTCTACAAACGATATCCATATTTGGTTGACGCGCAAGTCGCTGATACCGGCAGCGTTGGTGCGCGATTATTACAGCCTGATGGATGAGTCTCAACGTGCGCGTAACCGACGCTTTTCGCGCCAGGAATTACGCGACGCTGATGCCATTACCCGAGCCTTACAGCGCACTGTTCTATCTCAGTATGCAGACACCTCTCCGTCAGAATGGCGATTTTCACAAGATGCTGCTGGAAAGCCATATGTTGCAGCCCCCACTGCAAGCCTGTCCTTTAATTTAAGCCATACTAGCGAGTGGGTCGTGTGCGCTGTCGCGCGCCATCCTTTTATCGGTGTTGATATCGAGCACTGTGAGCGCAATGTGACAATAGTGCCGCTAGCAAAGCGTTTCTTTTCGCCTCAGGAGTACCTGGAACTGCTGCGTTTTTCGACCGGGGAGCAGAAAAGTCGATTCTTCGATTACTGGACACTGAAAGAGGCGTATATCAAAGCGCGCGGAGAAGGGATTTCGCTGGGCCTCAATCGTTTTGGTTTTGAACTCGAGCCCACTGGCAAGATCGGCTTCTATTGTGACAGTGAACTGCAAGACGACCCCCAGTTGTGGCATTTTGGCCTATCATCTGGCCAGGGTGACCATCGCATGGCGCTTGCCCTCAAGCCGCGCTCATTGCTCCGCGACCTTAATATCCAGTACTTCTTGACCATTCCCCTCTGTAGTACAGAAGTCTATCAAGGCCCTCTGCTTCTTGACGATCAACGCTAGTCGGTGACGCGCATAAACATTTTGACTTTACGGTCATCATAGGTGTAGCGTAAGAAGGGGTTTAAGGTCGATCTTTTTGATCGCTGGCCTGCTTAAAAATGCCCGCGATAGCGCCTGTATCCGGTCGTGTCACAATAATAATCAGGTCAGGAAATGCGCCCATGAAGTATAAAATCTCACATACCGCACTTGTTTTTGGGGCGGCCCTCTTTAGTCAGGCCGCGTTTTCTCAGCAAAACGGTCTCGAAGAGGTGATTGTTACGGCAGAAAAGCGCGCCACTAATGTGCAGGAAACTCCTGTTGCCGTAAGCGTTTTTACCGGAGAAGAGCTCAATAGAGCGCTGATCAGTAAGTCATTGGACCTCCAGTTTAATGTGCCGAATATGCTTATGAGCAAGGGGAATTTTTCGGGATCACAGATTTCGATTCGTGGCATTGGTAATCTTGCCGTCGGTTCAGCATCCGACAGTGGCACGGGAAATCACTTCGACGGCGTTTACCTCAATAACGGCCGAATTTTCGAAATGGAGTTTTACGATGCCGAGCGTATTGAGGTGTTGCGCGGTCCGCAGGGAACACTGTATGGCCGCAACACGACAGCAGGCGTCATTAACTTCATCACCCAAAAACCCGAAGACGAATTCGGCGGTTTTATTGATGTTGAGGCGGGAAACTATGACTACTGGAAGGTAAAGGGCGCGATCAATATCCCACTGAGCGATTCTTTTGCGCAGCGCTTTTCCATGTTTTACACGGAGCGCGAGGGGTATGTCGACAACGAATACGACGGAGACACCATTGATGGTCGCGACATGTATTCGCTGCGCTCCGGAACACGTTGGTCCAACGACACGACGGATGCGACATTAACCATCAATTATTTTAACGAAGATTCTAGTCGCATGCGCGGCAGTAATCAGGGGTGTTTGCGGGATCCCGCCGGCATCATAGGCTGTATGCCGACAGCACTTTCCGATGAAAGCACTAATAGCGCGGCCACTGCGACCGGATTTTTGATAAACACCTTTGTTCAGCCAGCCTATCCTGGCCAGCCTTTTCCTGCCGATGATTTTTTGAACTCGCCAAAATCCTCTGATCTTCGCAAGCAGTTCCTCGATTTTACCCCGACTTACGAGGTCGAAGACACCATTGTTGCGTTTGAGGTTAACCACGAGTTTGGAGATTACAGTCTGACCTCTCTCACCGGGTATCATAAATCTGATTATGACGCGTCAAATGACTATGACTTCACTGTAGCGTCAGGAATTTGGCCAGTCGAGGTGACCATGCAGGCCAGTACCGCTGGGCTGATTACCGTGGACCGTCTCTACAATGTCGATCGCTCAACCACAACCCCAGAGCAGTGGAGCCAAGAACTGCGTCTGGCCTCGGACCTCGAGGGCGACTGGAACTTTATGCTAGGAGGTTTCTACCTCAGCTACGAAAGTGATGATCAGTATTATATCTATTCCTCTGCACTTGAACTCGCCGGCCAGCAGCTTGGCATTGCGGAGCAATATCGCCTTTATCTGAATGAAACTAAGCCCTACGAGTTGGAAACCTATGCGGCGTTTGGTGAACTTTATTGGCAAGCCGCCGATGATATTGCGGTGACGCTTGGATTACGATACACGCAGGAAAAAAAGAGCTCTAGTCAGCGCACAATCTACCTTGGATTCCTGGATAACCCGGACGCTGAAAACGGCGGCTATAGTGACTTTGATGGCAAATGGGACGAGCCCACTGGCAAGATCAATGTCAGTTGGAATGCCACAGACAATATCATGGCCTACGCTACACTCTCGCGCAGCTACAAGAGCGGTGGTTTTAATCCAATATCGTCCGAGTCCCCTCTGCTTGATCCCGCTGTGGGTGGAAACCCCGACCTTGCCGAGTTTGATCCGGAGTATATCAACGCATTAGAGCTAGGCTTAAAAAGTCGTTTTTTTTCTAACACGCTTCAGGCCAACATGACGTACTTCTATTACGATTATGAGGGCTTGCAGGTTGGAGAGATTCAAAATCAGACCGCAGTGAACAGCAATTATGATGCCACCATACAGGGGTTCGAAGGTGAGTTTATTTGGGTGCCTGACGAGCACTGGCGTTTTACCACCAATCTGGCATGGCTCGACTCAGAATTGCTCAGTGCAGAAAGCGTTGATCCGGCCAATATCAACCGGCTGGGTACAGTGGAAAATATTATTACTACGCCCTTTAATAATGAGTACATAGGGCCGGACTGTCCCTCGGGCACTCCGACATGCCCGGGTTTACCTGTATCGGTTAAAGGCAATTCACTGCCCAACGCCCCTGATTTTTCTGTCAACTTAGGTGTCGGCTATACCTGGTTTTTGCAGAATGGTATGGAGATTTCCGCTGCGACAAATTATTACTGGCAGGATGATTTCTACACTCGAATCTTCAACGCGCCTAATGATAAAGTTGATGCTTGGGAAGTCTGGAACGCGACCGTCACCCTATATAGCACTGACAAAAGCTGGCTTGTCGAGCTTTGGGGGCTTAATCTAAATGATGATGATCACGTCACTGGCCAATATTTGGGTGATCAAAACGTGGGATTGGCAACGAATCAGTTTTTGTTAGAGCCGCGAACCTATGGCGTTAGCCTGCGGTATAATTTCTAGTTCATTGAGAGTTAATGTTTCGAATTTTTTTTCCTCCAGCGGGACTGGAGTCAGATGACAAAAAGCTACTCCTGCTTTTGGGTGTGGCTTTCTTCGTAGGGCAGTATGATATGACCGTATTAGGCCTTGCCTTGCCTGATATTCAAAAAAGTTTTAGTATTTCAGAAGAGAGGTTGGGAAAAGTTATCGCCATCGCAAAGATGGGGTCTATTCCCGCACTATTTCTTGCCCTGTTGTCAGACCGTATCGGTCGGCGATCAATGTTGATGTTCACGCTGCTGGGACTCTCAATTGCCACAGGCGCTACAGGGTTTGCGCGTACCGCCGAGGAATTCATCGCTATGCAGTTCTTGGCGCGTGGGTTTTCTACAGCCGAAGAAATAATCGCCGTTATCTATGTGCTGGAACTACTCCCCGTCATGCATCGCGGCTGGGGTGTGGGCTTTTTGGCCGCTATGGGCGCTATCGGGGCAGGGTTGGCGTCGTTGCTTTATGGCGCAGTGGAATTCTTACCCGGAGGATGGCGGGCGCTCTATGTTTTTGCGGCCCTACCTATTCTGTATCTCGCATGGCTGCGCCGATTAATGCCCGAATCAGCGATGTTTAATCACTATGTTAAAGGCGATACTGCTCACTCGTTCTGGCGACCCTTTGCCACGGTCTGGAGCACACACCGCGGACAAATGATGGCCATCGGGTTGATTGCCGCGGCATTTTGGTTTCATCTTGCTGCGACGATGAATTTTATGTCCAAGTATTTGCAGGAGATGCATGACTACGCGCCACAAGACATCAGTCTGCTCTATATTGTGGCCGGTGCTGTTGCAATTACGGGCAATGTCATGGCAGGGCGAATCTCAGATCGTATTGGACGGCGCCCCACCCTTGCTGTGGGGCTAATGGTTAATTGCTTGGCCGTAATGACGTTTTACAACAGCAGTGGATTACTGCTGCCACTGGCCTGGATAGCGCTGCTGTTTAGCTTTTTTGCAGTAGAAGTGATGGTCAATACTATAAGCGGCGAACTGTTTCCAACAAGCTGTCGTTCAACCGCGTCGACGTTGCGTATGATCTTCGCGGTACTTGCGGGGGTCGCCGGTCTTGCGGTCGAGGGCAGCCTCTATACGATGCTGGGGAGTCATGCGGCCGCACTCTCTGTCATGACCCTTACCTCCTTGTTGGCAGTGCCCATTGTGGTCTTGGCCCTTCGAGAGACGTCCGGTACGCCGCTGAGCTAGAGCTGTGACGGGCTGAGCACGGGTGCCCAAATATAAAACAACCAAAATCGATGTGCTGGCAGAGGAAGCGTCTGCATGCCGCTGTTAACATTAATAGTAACCGCTTCTTTTCTGCATCTTCAATTAATAAAACGATTAAGCTGCTGTTCAAAACGGCGGCTCTGCTGTTCAAGCACTTCATTTTTTTGTAGCAGATCTACCACCATCGAAATAGCAATCCAGTCGATTTCTAAATCATAGTGAAGGCGTACCGCCTTTCGTAGCCAATGAACCGTGGTAGTGTCAAAAACCCAGTCAGTGATATTATCGCCGTCTGCAGGTTGAGCAATGCCGTGATCGACGGCCTCAACAATAATCTGCTCTGTGAATCCGCCACACTGACAAAGCTCTTGTACTGAAACCCACAATATTATTTCTGTCATTACTCGTTACTCCACTGTGCTCTTGGGTCAAATTCCGCCTTCTCTGCTAATGATTGCCACAAAGCCTTAACCTCGTCATTGGCGGATGAGGGCACTACAATTTTTAGCAGGGCAAACATATCCCCAGTGCCCGTTTTGGTCTTCATGCCTTTGCCTTTTATTCGCAGCCGTGTTCCGGCTTGGCTATTGGGCGCGATCGTCAAGTGTATTTTCCCCGTCAGGGTAGGGACGGTCACCTTCGCCCCCAGCGCAGCTTCCCACGGTGCCAGTGGAACTGTGATGACAAGGTTATGCCCCTCAACGTCGAACAGCGGATGTGGCACTAATCGAATATGCAGGTAAAGATCTCCATGCGGCCCATCTCCCTGACCATAACCTCCTTGCCCCTTGAGGCGGACTCGCTCACCATCGACGGTGCCTGCGGGTATTTTAACTTTTAGACTTTTCTTAACGTCTTTGACTTGACCATTTTCATAGACTGGAATCTGGTATTCCACGAGCTTGGATGTCTCAGTGACTGTCTCTTCGAGGAAAATAGGCATTTCAATCTCTGCATCCTGGCCTCTCGATCCTTTTGGCTGCTGATCAGCCTCGGTAGCACCGCCACGAAACATAGAGTTAAAAAAATCTGAAAAATCGCCTTCGAAGCGGGTAGAGTCTGCGTCGCTAAAGCCGCCGCTTCTTTGCCAGTTTGGTGGCGGCTCGAACCCCGCCCCCTGTCGGTTGCCGTGCTGACGCAGCTCATCATATTCTGCCCTGCGGCCAGCATCCTTTAAAACCTCGTAGGCCTCCGCGACTTCTTTGAATTTGTCTTCTGCCCCAGGATCTGGATTCATGTCCGGGTGGTACTTGCGCGCTAACTTGCGGTACGCCGTCTTGATGTCTTTGCTGTCCGAATCCTCAGATACACCGAGAAGTTGGTAGTAATCTTTAAAATCCATAGGGTCTTCATCTCAAAAATACATAGAATTATCAATGAGTACGGACCGGCCGTAATGCCAAAAATAATTTCTAAAGCAATAAAAAACGTCGATACCGCTATTGGCAGGACGATCCTATACACACTGTCACTTACTCGTGATTGTGGCCATTGTCGCATTACTTCATAGAGTGTTTCCATCACCAAAAAGCGATGAGACTCCTTGGCGTTCAGGTGTTTGTCACAGATTTATCGGAAGAACGGCAAGCTTCGTTTGATCTGAATGCCCCTGCAGCCTTACTATAAACGCCCCAAGTATCGGTTTATGGGCTCTTAAATGGCCATAAGACCAAGAAGTGGACTCCTTATGACTGAGAAATGTCCGTTCCAATTTGACCTTATGAACCCTATGACGCACAACGAGAGACTGCCGTTTGAAGCATTTGCGACCCTGCGGACACAGTGCCCAGTGTCTTATCAGACTGGAGCGCCTCAGTATGGCGGAGATTTCTGGGCCATCACCAAGCGTGCTGACCTTGATTATATTTCAAAGAACCCGGATAAGTTCTCATCCAGCGCCAATCTGGCGCATCCGCAGCCCGGCGGCAATGATCCGGAATCGCTGGAGATAATGCGACAGCTCATTATCAATATGGATCCTCCAAATCATGTTAAGTATCGTCGCGTCGTGCGTAATGCCTTTACCAGTAAAGCGGTAGATGCACTGGAGCCGCTGATGAGAGAATTTGCAAAAGATATTATCGACAATGTCGCTAGCAGAGGTGAGTGCGAATTTGTCTTTGAGGTATCAGCAGAAATGCCTTTGTTTATTATCTGCACGCTGATGGAAATGCCAGCGCATAAGCGCCAGACCTTTGCCAGTCTTGTTGATGTCATGATCGGTATGGATGACCCTGAGTTAGATGTGACTCCCGAAGACGGACAACTTGCGGCAGCACAGATCTTTGAAATCGCAATGGAACTCGCTGCAAGTCACAAGGCGGACCCTAAAGGGGGCACGGTGATTGACGCTTTGCTGAATGGTATCGTTGAGGGTGAGAGCCTGGATGAGTTTGAGTTCTGTACTTTTTTTCTGATATTAATAGCGGGGGCGGTTGAAACTACTCGAACTGCAACCAGCCAAGGTATGCGACTTTTGATGGCACACCCCGAACAACATCAGATGCTTATAGACGACCCATCCTTAATTCCGGATGCAGTGGAAGAAATTTTGCGCTTCTATCCCCCGTTTATTCACATGCAGCGTACTGCGACAGAAGATATCACGGTCGGTGGGATGGACATTAAAGAAGGCGACCTGTTGAAACTGTTTTATCCTTCAGTCAATCATGACCCGGAACTATTCGACGATGATGCAGAGGCATTTGATGTTACGCGTTGCCAACGAATGCCTGATTTAAAAAATCAGCACCGGACGTTTGGAGTGGGTCAGCATTTTTGTATCGGTTCACATCTGGCCCGCAGAGAGCTGTGCATTATGTTCGAGGAGATTGTGCCTCGCTTACGCAATCCTCAGTTGGTTGCGAGTCCTCATAATCTGGTGTCCAATTTCATTCCGGGAATCAAGAGAATGGATATCACTTTCGATGCGGCTTGCTAGCGCATGACAATTGTGACTTGTAGATAATGAAAAAGAGGGACTATCGATGTTACAGAAATTCATTTGGTGGACGGGGTTATCGGATTTTTTGGTAGGAGCAGGCACATGGGCAGGTGCCGTTGCAATTGCGAGCGCTGCTGAGCCGGTCAAGGGTCAGTTAGTGCCGTTGATAACGCTGGGAACATTTTTGATGATGGCGGCGGCGTTATTGATGTGGGCGTCCCATGACATGACCAATCGCGCGCCAGTTTTTTTCTGGCAAGGACTGGTTCGCTTGTCGGCGATATCCGCCGTGATTTATGCCGTTCCCAATCAGCTCGCTGAGACCTGGGAATATTGGCTATTAGCCATTGATGGGCCGATTGGACTGGTCTACGTATTTGGCGCCATGAAAGTGACAGGGTGCTCTTTCTGGCAATTACTGGGCTGCAAAACATCGCCCTCAGGGTCCCTATAACAGCAGGATGTAAGCGGAGGTCTAGAGTGAAGCTAGGTATAGCAGGGTTGGGGAAAATGGGTGCCAATATGGCGCGGCGGTTACGGCGCGGCGGCATCGAAGTGGTGGCGTTTAATCGCAGCGCGGACGTGACTGATGCCCTGGTTGCGGAAGTGGATGTTACCGCGAGTTATACGCTGGAACAGTTAATTAAAGACCTTCCTCTGCCCAGAGTGTTGTGGCTGATGTTGCCCGCTGGTGATGTGACCGAGCAGGTGATCAATCAGGCGCTGCCACTACTCAGCCCGGGTGATGTGCTGATTGATGGCGCCAACAGCTACTACAAAGACTCAATGCGCCGCTCCCAAAGGGTCGAGGCGGCCGGAGTGAATTATGTCGATGCCGGTGTGTCGGGTGGCATTTGGGGTCTGGATAATGGCTATGCGTTAATGCTTGGCGGTTCTAAGGACGCTGTTGATCATATTGAGCCCGCGATTCGTGTGCTGGCGCCCGGTCCTGAAACCGGCTGGCTACACTGCGGTCCGGCGGGCAGTGGGCATTTTGTCAAAATGGTCCACAACGGCATCGAGTACGGCATGATGCAAGCCTATGCGGAGGGCTTTGCGGTAATGAAAGCACGCGAAGATTTTGATCTTGATCTGGGCGCTGTTGCTGAAATGTGGCGTCACGGCAGTGTGGTCAGAAGCTGGCTGCTCGATTTAATGGGCGACTTTTTGGATAAAGATCAGCAATTGGAAGATGTGCTGCCTATTGTTGCTGACTCTGGGGAAGGGCGATGGACGGCGCTCGAAGCGATTGAGCAAGGTGTGCCGGCACCCGTGATGAGTCTCGCGCTTATGATGCGCTATGCCAGCCAGGGGGGTGACGAGTACGGCGCCAAGTTATTGGCGAAAATGCGTCAGGGTTTTGGTGGTCATGCGCTAGGCAAAGAGAAGGCGCCGTGATTAGTCCGTGCTACTTCGTTATTTTCGGTGCTACCGGTGACCTGGCGGTCAGCAAACTATTGCCAGCGCTTTATTACCTCAGCAGGGAAGGGCGCCTGCCTGAAAATCTAGCCTTTTTAGGTGTCTCAAGGCGCGATTGGGACAACAATCAATGGCAAGCCTTTATGCATGACAAGTTGCCACAGCGGCTTGGCAAGGAATACAACGACGATGACTTCCATATTTTCGTGAATCGTTTCAGTTATACCCAAGTGATACATGACCACCCTGAGCATTACGCCAATTTAAAACAGGAGTTGGGTAAGCCCCGTGAGGGTGTTTGTGCCAACGTTGTGTTCTACCTTGCGATTTCTCCGGCTGATTTCTCTGTGGTGGTAAGCCAGCTCGATGCCGCCGGTCTGAGCGGGCGCCTACTTGGAAACCGCATTGTTTTAGAGAAGCCCTTTGGCCATGATCTAGCATCGGCGCGGGAGCTCAACCAGCACCTGCATAGCCACTTTGAGGAAGAACAGATTTATCGGATTGATCATTACTTGGGGAAAGAAACGGTTCAGAATCTGTTGGTGTTTCGTTTCGCCAACAGTTTAGTAGAGCCGATTTGGAATCGTAACTATATCGACCACGTGCAGATTACTGTTGCTGAGAGTAAGGGCATTGGCAGTCGCGCCGGATATTTTGACAGTACAGGCGCGTTGCGAGACGTACTGCAGAACCATATGATGCAGCTTCTCTCTGTCGTAGCGATGGAGCCACCGGCTCAGCTCGATGATGATGCACTGCGCGATGAAAAGGTTAAAGTGCTGCGTTCAATCCGTCTTATTCCCAGCGATGCAGTTAGCCACCATGCAGTGCGTGCGCAGTATGAAGCCGGTGATGGTGCGGTGGCTTATCAGGACGAGCCTGGTGTCGCCAAAAACTCCGTGACGGAAACCTATGTTGCCGCAAAATTTTATGTCGATAACTGGCGCTGGTCTGGTGTGCCATTTTATCTGCGGACAGGTAAGCGTATGGCGCAGGATTTGACTATTGTGAGCCTGCGGCTCAAGCAGCCGCCGCTGCAGTTGTTTCGCGAGGCGCCCATGGAGGAAATTGAGCCTAATTGGATCGTGTTATCTATTCAGCCGGATGAAAGTATGCATATTGAACTGCAGGCCAAGGAGCCAGGGTTAGATATGAGTACCCGAACATTACAACTGCACGCTTCGTTTCGCGATGACAATCAGCGTCAGCTTGGAGCCTATGAAGCGCTGCTGATGGATGTTATCGAAGGCGACCACAGTTTGTTTATTCGCTTTGACGAAGTGGAATGGTCATGGAAAGTGGTGGACCCGATACTGCGCCAGTTCAGCCTTGAGCAGGAATTTATTCAGAGCTATCGGGCAGGAAGCTGGGGGCCGGAAGAGGCGAGCCAGTTATTCGACAGCAGCGATCAACGTTGGCGCAATCATATTTAACGATGCCGCCACGCATTCACAGATTCGTCAGTAACGATCTTTTGATCAAAGAACTTTGTGAGCGCATCGCTATTTTGGCTAATGAATGTCTCGACAGGCACGGCTATTTTAGTGTCATTCTGGCGGGAGGTGAAACGCCACGTGAGTTGTATCGGCACTTACGCCACATCGCCACTGACTGGCAGCACTGGCATATCTACTTTGGCGATGAACGCTTTCTACCAGAGGGCCATTTCGAGCGCAATGACACTATGGCAACAACGGCTTGGCTGGATTATGTCGCTATTCCCCAAGCGCAGATACACGCGGTACCAGTGCGCGGCAATGTGAATACGGCAGCGGCAGACTATGCGGCGATTCTCCAGCAAGCGCCGGGTTTCGATCTCGCACTGCTGGGCCTGGGAGAGGACGGGCACACCGCTAGCTTATTCCCCGGCGACGTCCCGCCTGATAACGCTACAGCACTGGCGATTGCGGTCACGCATGCGCCCAAGCTACCAGCGCGAAGGGTTAGTATGAGCCCCCAATGCTTGAGTTTGTCGTCTGCTGTTTGGTTTGTAGTCAGCGGTAGCAATAAGCGCAAGATACTGGAAGCCTGGCTGGCCGGTGCACCGTTGCCGCCTCAGGCGATCGCGCCGCACGCTGGGATTGACATATTCACCGATCTTGACAGTGAGCCAAATGTTACGGGCAGCTAGCAATTGCGCGCATAGGTGCCCCAGTAATGTCCATCACTGCCGCCCGAAAACTTGAGTTAGTGAGATCTTCGTTAGCCTGCACAAGCTTATGCACCAGCGTATCAAGTGATGCTTTTCCGCCGGTCTCACTGCGAATTTCGGCGTCAAGCGCTCGCATTATGAGTGCACTACGTGCGGTCTGTTTGCCTGTTGATCGATCTGTCGCAATGCAGGGTGTATCCGCACTCCACTGTGCCAGCCATTCAAAGGACTGATTGTAGCGAACCTTCGAGATGCCATCTGAGCGCAGTAGCAATGTCAGGCTGTAGTATTCTGCCAACCCTTCGATAATCCAGTCCGCACCTACTTTCGAATGTAACCCGCTGACCACGTGGAAAAGCTCATGCAATAGCGGGCTGGTGCGATTGCCGCTTATCAGTGGACGATCACTGTGCAAGTAGAGCGATCCTACGCCCGAGAGTCCGCCACGCCACATGTCCTGGGAGCCACTGACAATGAGCAGACGCTGCGGGGTATTGGGAAAGAGCTCAACCAGTGAAGGCATTGTCCAGCGCAGGAAGGCCAGTACATCATTGGCCTGTAAGCCGCTCCCAAGAGGAGCTGCTACGGTGATATGCCGCCCATCTTTATTTTCTCGACGCACGCCCAATTCTCCCGCTATGATCCAGCCGCGTGGGGCGTCAAAATTACGGTGCGTATTATCGACTTCGAATATCCGACCTGCCCCGCCTCCATAGGGCGTCTCTATCGACCATTGCGTGGGTGCGTTTAGGGTTAGAGTGGTTTTCGATGTGGCACCTTTGACGACGCGAGACGTGGCGCTGGGAAACAGGTGATCCAACTTTAGCAGTGCCCATGTGGTTGTTATTCGAGCATCCATCTTTTGATTTGACCGCTGGTGGTCAATAACGAAATCGAAATGCAGCGTGTCGCCCTTTTTGAGTGGTTTCCAAATAACACGATCGCCATTGATTTCTATACGGGATATGGGTCGTATGTTTAGGTAGCGATCCTTGGGCATGACAAACTCAATACTGCGTACCAACTGCCTGTGTTGTTTGAGGGCCACGCTGGCATGCGCTTGACCGGTCATCGGGTCAAGCGTGGCGCTGTAGACCATCTGGTAGACTTTTGTAGCATCGGCGTCATTTTTCGCAGTGGCCGAGGAGGCGTATCCGGTCAATATGGTGGCGCAGATAAAAGCGCCAAACAGTGTGCGTAATTGTTTTCGAACAATTGACGAGATTGGAGTCCTCATTATCAAAGCCAATCGAGTATTCACGAACAAGATCCTCAGTACGAAAATTTTCCGAGCACGCCCCAATCGAACAATACATCTCACTCATTGCGTGCCGTGCAGGATTGCAGCCCTCGGCAGGCGTATGCACTTATTGTAAGTCGTTGAGCCGGGTGACGCCAAGCGACTTTAGTTCTACCAAAGCCAGTGCGGAAGTGAGCGGGTTAACCGAGCTTTTTCGCTATCCAGTACCACACTGCGGCATTGACGTTGAGGCCGATATGACTGCCCAACACTTCTATGTTGTGCACGTGGTGATTACTGCCCGCTTGCACAGAAGTGCGCCAGTTCACCACACCGTCGGCTTTGGTGTAGATCGCAGTCGTGGGTACAGGCGGCGGTGTCGCGAGAGTATCCTCATTGCCGCGCTCATCGGGCTGCGGGTTGAGGCGCTGGTAAAGCCGATTAGCATGAGAAGCATTCTGCCGTCCTCGCCCGAACGGGCTGCCCAATGTAATCACTTGCTCAATGCTATCCGGCTCCGAGCGGGCGATCTCTCGGGCATAGATGCCTCCTAAGGAGTGCCCTACCAATGTGATTTTGCCATTACCTGCTGCGATAAGCGACGCCATCGATTTACGTAGACCTCCTTCGTCGAAACTTTGAGTCCCCATGTTGCGGCCCTGGCCCCAGCCCACGGCGGTGTGGCCAAGATACTGCAGAAACTCCACTAATGGCCGGTTGCCGCGGTCGTCACCCAGAAATCCCGGAATAACCATCACGCTTTGTGGTCGTTGGGTGGGCGGTAGTTTGCGTAGCAGTGGGGTAGCTATTTTTAGGAATATAGCGTCCGTCAGTGCGCGCGGGGCATCACTCAAAGCCAGCAGCAAATTGGGCGGCTTCACGCTTAAGCGGCACGCTTGGGCTTAGTGCTGGTGGCCCTTTTTGATTTGGCTGCAGTTGCTTTCACAGTGGAATTTGCTGCGGCTAACAATTCATCAAAACTGTCTTGCAAGCACTGTCGATAGAAGTCTGGATCCGGCATCATCACGCGGCAACTGGTTGCGCTGATAGTGAACTGGCCACAGTAGCTGCCGATCACATGGAACAGGCCGACACCATCTTGAACGGGCCCGGTACCAAAATTCGCGACCATTTTTGCGCCGGTGTTATAAAGGGGTATTGGTGGTCCCGGCACGTTCGTAATCACGCAGTTGAAAGAAGGATTCATATGGTTGGCCAAGCCCCAGCGGCTCGCTAAACGGGCCGCCTGCGCGGTCAGCATGGAGGGGATGAACTGTGTGTAATCCGTCATTGCTTTGGCGCCGATAGCGTTGGTCAGCTCCTTGGCCTTGCTGCTACTGTCATGCACCGCTTGCAGACGCTCCAGGGGATCGGTCACATCACTGCGCACCTGTACTGTCATTGTGGCGACGATATTGCCCCCGGACGTATCCTTGTCCGAACGGATATTGATGGGTGCCATGGCCGCCAGTGAGTGCGCGGGCAATTCGTCATGAAACTGAAGATACTTTCGCAGGGCACCGCCGACAATGGTGATGGCGGCGTCATTGACGGTGGCACCGGCGACTGAATTCTTGATTTTTTTCACATCATCTAGGGCTACGCTCATCGCATTGAATACCCGGTGTGGCGATACTGTACGATTAAAGCGGGTGCGCGGCACATCCCTAACACGGCTCAGCTGGCCACGGGACAATCCGGCAACTGCCTTGGCCATGCCCGGCATGGTATTGCGGGCCACACTGACAAAGTGGAACGGCTTGCGAATGTTGTTGAGCTGGGCTCTGAGCATGAGTTCTATTGAGGAGGGTTCGGTGTCGACACTGATCGTCCTGGTTTTGGGCGCAGCGGTGTAATCCGGTGTCAGGTCGTGGGTTGCCGCTGTCAATTCCATGCCAGAGGTGCCATCAATGGCGGCATGGTGTGTCTTGGAAAACATGGCAAAGCTGCCTTTGGGAACACCTTCTACGTTGTCCAAGCCCTCGATAATATAGAGCTCCCATAGCGGGTGCGCGCGGTCCAACTGCCGTGCGTGCAGGCGTGAGATTACAATGCACAGTTGACGCCAGTCGCCTGGCTTAGGCAGTGCGATGTGCCGGATGTGGAATTCTGGATCATAGGCACCGTCGGTGACCCAGTAGGGGTGATCAAAATTCAGTGGGACTTTCAGTAATTTCTGCGTCATCACAGGAAGACCCATCAAGCGATTGTTGGTGTTTCGTATGATTTCCTTGAACCGCACTTTGCCGCCGGGGGCGGTGGATTGGTCATAAATAGACAGCCCCGATATGTGCATCGGGGCATTGGGTGTTTCCGCATAGAGAAATGAAGCGTCTAGGCCTGTCAGTTGTTTCATAGGGTTGCTTTTCCTGTTGTGGCCTAGAGGGCTACTGCACCTTGCGGCTATAGGCCATTGGCTCGTTAGCGTACCCGCTGATCGCGCCGTAGCGGTTTACACGTGACCCACGTTTCTTCTTCGGTCAGATTCTTGCCACTGAGAATAACACGAATGTCCTGCGCCGGGTTGAACCAGCTGAGGTTGGCATCAACTCGGTAGTAAGAGTCTGTCTGCGTTGTAGGCGTAGCTCCCGTCCACGCAGGTGGCATAAGAATCGACATTCAGGGTCGCTACTGCATGAAAATCCCTTGTGCACCTGTCACTTAGGTGACCCTTGAGTCATTGTTTTCGATGTCACCCGCAGATGACGGACGGTTGCAGGCCGCGCTCTGATATCACCGCTCCTCGTGATCTCTAGCGCATTGCGTGCTAGCCTCTATGATACGCACATTGAATTAACCATCTGCTGGACAATAACTGTGAAGAATGTATTGGTCGCCATCATAGTGCCGCTGGTTATTATTGCCTGCACGACGACGGACGAAATTATCATCGATCAGGAAGGCATCAATATGAGCGCTTATCAGCAGGACCTGGCCGAGTGTCAAACGTATGCCAAGCAGGTCAAGACTGGAGAGAAAGCCACCAAAGGCGCCGCTTCAGGTGCGTTAGTGGGCGGCTTAATCGGCGCGATTACCGGGGGCACTAGCGGCGCAGTCACGGGGGCCGGTGTGGGTGCCGTTGGCGGCGGCGCAAAGGGCGCGAACCAGGGCCAGCAGAGTGAGGTGCAGGTTGTTAAGCGCTGCCTCAGTGGTCGCGGTTATCGGGTGCTTAACTAGCAGCGAGGTGGGCTAGCCCCCTCTGTTAAATAGTTTATTGAACAGCTTACTCGCTTTCTTTTCGAGCTTATCCAAGCCTTCATTAATGGTTAGGTCTTGCACGATTTTCGCTGTGTCCACGCGGCACCAGCTGGCCGGCTCCGTGCCCACACTGCCGGCACAGTTGACCGGCCAGTCGATGGCAGTCAGGCGCTTACTGACCCGACAGGCGTGATCCAGTTGTTCCAGTTTCTCTGACAAACGGCCTTTGAAGGCCGCAACAAAATTCTGTTTGACCAGATTGTAGTTTCCACTGCCGTTGAGTGCAATCCCGGGCAGTTCGGCGCGCAGGGGGTTCAGGGTTGCCTTCCCGTTCGCTACCTGAATGCTGGCGAAAAGCGTCTCAAAGCGGGTGTTGGCAGGAAAATTCGCCGTTAGTGACTCATTATTGGTGAGCGCTACCGCTTTACACAGCGACTTCTCGACACTGGTGCCCTGCAGCGCCACGTTTTCAGTGGTTAGTTTGATGGGGCCATTCAGGGCCGCTATCAGCTCGTTTGTTGAGCGTCCCCGACTGCCCAGTTGCCAGTTCACCGTGGCGTTGCCGGAGAGCATTCGTGCTGATTCGGTTGCTGCCAAGGCCGTGGCGATATCGAGTCGTGTGAGACTGCCTCTGGTCTTGAGAGAAGCGGTATCACCTCTGCCGTCCAAGGTGGCAGTGGCAGCCAGCTCGCCGCCATACAGATTCCCTGTCAGATCTGACACCTCGATCAGGCCATTAAGCGCGCGTAAATTGACATGTAGATTGTTCACTGTGTGGTCGCCGAAGCGAGCGCTTTTAATGTCGAGTACGGCCTTCGTGTCGATCAGGCGCAAGGCGTTCAGGGGCAGAGCTTTATCCCAGCCTGTCGATGTGGATACCTCCCCGGCCGCAGTAGCAGCCTTGGATCCCGCCAGTGCCAGTAGCGCCTTATCAAAAAAATTGAGCTGTAAAACGGCGTCGACCCTAGGGCTCTCAGCGTCGGCGTAATGTAGGCTTCCTGTGCCATGGGTCTCTCCTGACTCGAATGTCAGCTGGATGTCTGCCACCTCGCGTGAGACGTCAATGATGCCGCTGGTTTGCACCTGAACGGGTATGGCTGTGACGCCACTTATCTCCATCACGATTGTATCTAAGTTGATTTTTTGCGTGTGTTGGTTGATGCGAAAATCGCCGTTCAGGCTCAACGCCATAGGCTGTTTGCCAGGCCGCATTAACTGCAGCTCTATCGGAATAGGACTCTGCTCTAGGTTCAGGTTCCTCGCCTGCAGTTTGACCAGCACCAGTAGAGTAGAAACCGTGCCAGTGGAATCGATTTCTTCCCAGCGAGCATCGATAATCAGCAGTCGCTTCACCTTGAGCGAAAGAGGTACAGCAAGCGCAGCAAGTCCATCAGCAGCAATGTCAGTTCGACGGGTGCCGTTGCCGACCTCTTCCGTGTGAGACTCACTGCGCACGATCACACCCTCCAAGCTGACGGTGTCAATTTCAATATTGCCTTTGAGCAGAGGCAACAGTTGCACTCCCATTTTAACTGAGCGTGCCTGCAGGTCCCGGTGGTCTTGCCCATCCAGCACCACAGCGACATCAGACAGAGAAATTCCCAATGTTGGGAACAGGGTCAGTTCGGTGTGACCGGCGACGGTCAGCGTTGCGCCTGTCTGCTTATAGAGTGCCGATGCCGCGATGTCTAATATAGCTTCTTTGTCAGCCAGCAGTGGTATCAGCGCCACGGCCAAGATTAGTAGCAGCAGTGGAATCAAGACTATGCGGTACATGTAAGGCTCCTCATATTCGGTCGACGCGGCGTCATTTCTTCACTCTGACAATAATAGAGCAGGCTGTATTTAAGTGCTTGCGAATTCGACTAGTATCGCCATAAATGCGATCACTCCGGCAGGCGACGAGGTAGGGCGGTTTTCGCCCGGCATGTAATCTGTGATATGTTTTGTCATGAGGCGATGTCAACTTGCCACGAGATGACGATAGGGGTTAAGCGGGGACGCTCTGTGACACTAAAGCTTATACAGAATCGAACACTGCATCGGGACGGCCGAATTCATCCGGACTTCGGGGCGGTGGAAGCGACGCTGCGAGATCAACTGGGGAGTCATCCTGGTGGCGCGGCAGTGTGTGTTTACCATCGAGGAGAATGTGTGGTGGACCTGTGGGGCGGGTACAAGGATGATAAAGGTACGCTCTGGGCTCAGGACACAATGGCGCCGAGCTTTTCCACCACAAAAGGGGTTGCTGCTACCTTACTTCATATTCAGGCTGACCGAGGACTTATTGATTACGACGCTCGGGTCGCCGACTACTGGCCGGAATTCGGTCAGGCTGGCAAGGAGGAGATCACGGTGCGACAGGTACTGTCACACCAATCAGGGTTGTACCATATTCGCCAGATGGTCGACCACGTGGATCGCCTGTTGGATTGGAAATATATGATCCGTGCTATCGAGCAGACCACGCCAGTGCATCCTCCAGGGACACGTACTGGCTATCATGGACTGACGTTTGGTTTCCTCGTTGGCGAGATCATCCAGCGCGTCACCGGGAAGAAATTCTCTCAACTAGTACAGAAGGAGATCGCCAAACCACTGAAGTTGGATGGATTGTTCATTGGCACGCCGGAGCATGAGATAGCACGAGCAGCCAAGCTAATTTTTCCAGCTTCGATCAAGCGGATGGCGCAGACCTCACTGGGTAGCAAGCTTGAGGTCGGTGCTAGTCGGCTCAGTCAGCTGCTACAGCGTCTGGGGGTAGACTCAGATCTTTCAAGTATATTTGACGCTCTTGCACCGCGGGGAGTGAGCGATTTTGATTTCGGTTCCCCTGAGTCCCTGCGGGTTGCGATTCCGGCAGCTAACGGTTTGTTTACGGCCCGCTCCCTTGCCAAAATGTATGCTCTATTGGCCAATGGTGGAGAATTTGAAGGTGTGCGCTTGCTGTCGGAAAAATCTCTGGCGCGGGCTACGACCCTGCAAAAACCAACCGGCAAACTCTCGGTGATTCCTTTTGATATGCGCTGGCGCCTGGGTTATCACGGGGTAGCAACAACGCGCGGTTTTCCGCGCCAAGCTTTTGGCCACTTTGGCTTCGGTGGTTCCGGTGCCTGGGCAGATCCGGCGCAGGAACTGTCGGTTGCGCTTATCGTCAATAGTGGAATGGGTTCGCCCTTTGGTGATCTGCGAACAGCGAGTATTGGCGGCGCCGCGTTGGCTTGTGCCAAAGCGCGTTCCAGGTCCGCGGGCTTGCTGAAGGAGCCGATGGATCTAGCTACAATATGAGGAAGATTTAGACTCTGCGCCAGTCCGTCTCGGCTGCGCAATTCCTGCACAAAAAATCGGCTGTCCCTGTCCTTGACGTGGCCGTATACTAATGTTTTTGTCGGCAGCAAGAGAATGGTCAGCAATACCTACCTTAATTCCACCGTTCTGGATGCCATTGACGTGGGAAGTTTTCATGCACAGAAGCCTTTCCCCTGGGTCAATCCACAGCATTTTATTGTTGAAGATCGCTATTGTGATTTGCTGAGAAATATACCTGACATAAGCAATTTTAATGCTTTTTTCGGCAAGCAGCGCAAACATGGGCAAGCCAGTCACGACCGCTATATTCTAGATTATGAGCGTGGCATGGAGCTTGCCCCGCAGTGGCGTGATTTTGTCGAAGAGCTGTGCAGTGACCGTTATCGTCGTTTTATTTGCGGTCTGTTGAATGTATCCCATGTGCGTTTTCGTTTTCACTGGCACTTCACACCTAGTGGTGGCGAGGTGTCTCCGCACTGTGATTCCAAAGGAAAGTTGGGTTCGCAGATTTTCTATCTCAACACCGATGAAGATTGGCAGTGGGGTTGGGGTGGTGAAACAGTTATTCTTGATGACAAGGGCCGCTTGACTCGAGATAGCGCGCCTTTATTCGATGACTTCGACGCAGAGTACCCGGCGGCAACAAAAGATAACCGCAGTATACTTTTTGGGCGGCGGGGCAATTCATGGCACGGCGTAAGACGTATCAATTGCCCAGAGAATTATTATCGTAAAGTCTTTATCGTAGTTTTTGAGGAATACCGGCCACTTCGAATGGCTTTCAAGGAAACCCGACGACTATTGACCGGGGCACAACAGGTGACAAAAAAAGAAAGCCTGATGTATTGATTCTTTGGTGTGCGGGTTTAGCGCCGGCGCATGGCGTTAACAGCGAGCTCTTCATAGAGCTCAGCGTAGTGATCAAGGCTCCGTTGTTGGTCTCCGTTATCAACGACATACCGCTGGCCTTTATTGCCAAAGGTGGTTCTACGCTCTTGATGCTGCAATAGACTAGCCAGTGCCAAGGCAATGGCCTCGTGATTGCGCTCCACCAGCTGGTAGTGTTCCCCAGCCTGTCCGATTCCCGCAGAAATACCAAGATACGGCGTGACTAGGCAGGGTAGCCCCGTTGCCATGGCTTCCAATACAGAGTTGGGCGTGCCTTCACGGTTTGATGCGAGCAGAGAGATATCCGATGCGCGTAAATAGTCCTCCACATTCTCCACAATGCCGGTGAAGTGAACCTGATCAGTGGCTCCTGAGTTCTCGATAAGATCTGTGATTTCACTGCCGAATGTCTTCAACTTTGGATCATGGATATCACTGCGGGGACCCACAAACAGCATGTGCGTATTGGGGAACTGGTGCAATAGCTCGCGCCATGCACGAAGAGCGATGTCCGGTCCCTTGCGCGGCATCACTGCACCTACCATAACGACAACCTTGTGATCCTCGGGTATACCAAAACGGCGGCGCAGAGCCTCTCTAGCTCGTTGTTCTTGGCCTGACTGAATCGGGTGAAACCGCTGCAGATTGACGCCGTTAGGAATGTATTCTATGCGGGTGGTAACGCCGATACTGCGCAAAAACTCTTCGATCGCTTCGCTATTAGTTACCAGGGTATCGAATGCGTTGTAGACCCGGCGATAGCCGCGGCGTCGAAAAATACGTTTAGCTGGTTTTTGTTGCCAGGTGGGAAATTGGGAGACCGAGTATACGGTCGCGATACCAGCGCCTTTTAGTCGGCGCAGCCAGGGCAGTGCCTCGGGCCGCATGTTGGTTATGAGTTGAGCCACGGTGGGACAATCGGTCTGGCTCTGGCATATTTCTAGCAGTGCGTCATAGTAGATCTGCGTGCGTGTTCGACTCTTTCTATCCGGTAAGCGGATGCGCTGCAGACGGGCGCCATCGAGTACACCCTCAGACAGCCATGATCCTGGTGTTGACTCGTACCAATTTACGTCTGTGTCCGCCTCACTGCGTTCCTGAATCTGGGGGGTACCCGTCATAACGCGCACATCCAGATTGCGGTTAATCAATCCCGGGATGTAACTTCGATAGCGATTTTGAGCGCCACCATAAGTGGGGTAGAAGTGGGGTGAGGTCAGCCATAGTCTCGTGCGTTTGCTATCAGTAGACGATATAGGTGGCTCTCCTCGAGGAATTCCTCTGACTGGAGTTAGACATATAAATAATGTGATGGCATGCTAGTTGAGCCGAATTGACCATACTGACATAGCTTACCTGAAATTGTATTACAATTGAACTGGCGGGCCGAGCGCAATCAGATCTATTATCCATATGATAGCGTCCGAATATCAGACAATGAGTGCATTTTTGCAGTTAGTTGGCGCGCTCAAAGAGCCTGTCGAAGAGGACAAGATCTATGTTGTCGCAATGTGTTCGCACTGCAAAAATGCCATTGAGGTCTATCAGCGGATGATAGTTCAAAAAAAACAGACACTGCGGATAGCTTTTTTACTCGACAGTCTCTCGGGTGGCGGCGCGGAGCAAGTAATCCTGAATCTTGCGAGTGGGTTTGCTTCCGCTGGCTTCACTGTAGACTTGCTGGTTTGCAAGATGAAGGGACAACTGCTGGGCCAGATACCCGCCAATGTCACTCTAATCCGTCTTAATTCTGTTTCATCTTTATCGGGCATGTTGTGTGCGCTTCGCGCCGACATTGGTTGTTTTAAGCTGGTCATGGCGACTTTAATTAGATTGAAAAAGGTTCCTGGCAACTTTAGATCGCTGCCTGCAATTATAGATTATCTCAAGAAAAATCAGCCTGCGGCGCTCTTATCTGCGTTACCAAAGTCCAATATTAGTGCTGTATTGGCAGGAAGCTACTGTCGTGGTTCGACACGCATAGCGGTTGGTATGCACAGCCATTATTCCGCAGGGAGCCAGTTTGAAAAAAAAGAAAACAGTATTAAGGATGCCTACATGTTAGCCATGATGCGTAGGTATTATGGGCGAGCAGATGTGGTCATCGCTGTATCAAACGGCACTAAAAACGACGCATGTGAAGTCCTTGAATTACCTCAGGATCAGGTGGCTGCTGTCTATAACCCCGTCGCGACTCACGATATTACTGAACTACGTGAGGAGGCACCCGATCACCCTTGGCTTGCAGTTGGAGATATACCCGTCATAATTGGCATTGGTCGTTTTGTTGCAGAAAAGGACTTCCCCCTTTTGTTGGATGCGTTTGCCAAAGTTAGGCAGGAACGGCAAGTGCGTTTGGCACATCTATGGCAAAACCACGGGTGTCTGTCTGCTAAAAATTCAGACCTTGCCCGCTGCAGAAGTGCTGGGGTCATTGGTGCTGTATCGCTCCAATACCTGTCTCTTATACACA
>CAJXTK010000018.1 GCA_913061115.1 uncultured Haliea sp. | reverse complement strand
GGCTCGGAGATGTGTATAAGAGACAGTCCCTAGTCAGCGCGGATGAGATCAAACAGCTTAATGACATTGAACAAGTTATTCAGCGGCATATTACCCGAGAATATGTTGATGGGTTCGAGCCTGATCATGAAGTCCCTGCTAGTGCACCGCTGCGTAAGCCTCGCACGTCGGGACAGGGGAAGACCGCTGGCGGGCGAGGTCGTCGCGATGACAAGCAGTCTGGTCCTACTTCACGTGGACGCAGTACAGAAGGGCATAATCGGCCGAGACAAAAAAAGCGAACAGGCAACAGCACAAGATAGGTTTGGTTGTCAGCTGTCTTTTTTGCTGAGATCCATATCCTCTCAGTGGTTAAAGGGAGATAAGGGCTATCAGTACCCTGCGTCTCCTGCCTTCAATATGGCTGCAAAATCTGCCGTCAGACGCACATAAGTATCACTGCGCGGTTTGAGTACAAAGATGAGGTCATTGACCTGATCGAGGTCGTATCCCTCTTTGCGCAATTCTCCCTTGACCATTTTGAACGTACCCGTTGTGTCCATTTCACTTTGTATGCGAAGAAATACGGGTCGGGCGTAAGCGGGTAGGTGTTCGTTGACGTGGCTTGAAAAACTCTCGATATCCAGTGTGTCCAGCCCTTCAGTCAGTACCAGCGATGCCATGCCAGCCCTGCCGTCAGCTTTCGGTATTTCCACACCGTAGACGTTGCAAAAATCTATCTGAGTATGAGCGTTGATGATTTCACCGACTTCGTTGGTTGAAACATTCTCAGATTTCCAGCGAAAAGTATCGCCTACACGATCGACAAACTGAAAATGCGGTAGTCCAAGAGAAAACCCTACGTCCACCGTTTTCATGAGATCGCCGGTATTAAACCATGCATCTCCTGTTTTAAAAATGTCGCGCAGGATCTTCTTTTCAGTCTCTTCTTTGCTGGTATAGCCTTCGAAACTTGTTTTTTCAGTTATTTTCCCCAACAGTAGGCCGGGCTCACCATCGGCGACCAGGACACAATGGCCGTTTTCATCGGATACAATTTCGTCGGCATCTACATCGTATTTTACTAAGGCTATTGGAACGCTGGTGGAACCAACCGTACAATCCTTGTTTAACATGTTGATGAATGCAACATTGCCTTCACTTGAGCCGTAAAATTCTGCGATTCGTTCGACGCCAAAGCGATTCTTGAACTCGTGCCAGACATCGGGCCGCAGCCCGTTCCCCATCATGCGGGTCAGGGGAGTGTTGTGATCGTCTGGTTGCGCAGGAACATTAAGCAGGTAACGGCATAATTCGCCAATATAAATGAAGCAGGTTGCACGATGTTCACGTACTTCGTAGAGGAAGTTGCTGCCGGAAAATTTTCGCCGGATAAACATGCAGGCTCCGGTAGAAAATGCAGCACCAGCGCCGAGGAAAAGACCTGTACCGTGATAGAGCGGCAGACAGAGGTAAATGCAGTCGTTCTCTTTGCATTTTATGCCAGCCTTGTATGACAGCGCAGAGGATAGCAGAAAGCGACGATTGGTGATTACCGAGGCCTTGGGTAGACCAGTGGTGCCGGAGGTGTACATATACAGCGCCACATCGGCTAGGGTGTTTTGGTTTGTCTGGGCCGGGTTTGTGTTGTTCTCGGCGCCTTCTTCCAGGTTTGTGGCCCAAGCAGGGCATAGCTGCTTGCCTGCGTCTATAACAAACAGCCAGTTTTTGACGCATTCAAGACCAGGATCGGACTTTACATCGGCTATTTCTTGCAGGCGCTCTTCGCCGAAAATACACATTTTGGATTTGGTGATCTTGATGCAATGTATAAGAGGTGAGCCTACCAGATTGGTATTGATCAGGGCGGTAATTGCTCCGAGTTTATTGAGGGCAATAAGCGAGGTCAGGAATTCGATGCGGTTTTCCATAATGAGGCTTACTGTATCGCCAGCGACCAAACCCTGCGCGCGCAAGGCACTTGAGCACCGGTTAGCCTTGGCATTGAGCTCCGTCCAGGTAAGACTCTGACCTTCAAATATGACTGCAGTATGTGTAGGAAAGCGTGCTGCGGTGCGTTCCACTCTGGCTGCGAGGCAATCTCTAGTGGTCAATGGCCTAGCTTTTGTCTCTTTAGTAACCTGTAGCAGAGTAGGTACCTCTGCCAGTGTTGAGAGGACATCTTTTAAGCTCATGGTGTTGCTCTCTATAATTAGACGTTAGGGCGAAACCATAGCGGATATAAGCTAGGGCTATAAGATAGTACCAATTTTAACTTTATAGGAAAGGGTTTTCTTGGCTCCAGGTCTGAGCGAGTTGGGCGTTGTGGCGCCCAATTGCGCCTAGTGCAGTCTGCCCAAGAATTTAATCGATAAGAGTAATAGCGGAATTTATATCTACGGTCATAGGCGAAATACGCCAAAAAGTGCGGCGTGGTCAGACAGTTCGCGCCAGTGCTCGGTACTGAGACGTTTGCAAGCGGTTGGTTTTAATCCGCGGTAGTAAATGCGGTCCACTGGCAGAAGCGGTGCCCAAACGGGAAAGGTCAAGGCGTGGCGGCCATGCAGTTTTACGAACAGTTCCTCTAGGTCCAGCTCAGTATGTAGCTGGTGTCCCGCGCGGCGCCGCCAGTCGTTGAAATCCCCGGCGATGATCAATGGCTCATTATCGGGAACATGGCTTTTTATTCTGTCGGTGAGAGCTTGCAGCTGCTCGCGGCGTTCCTGCTCGAGCAGTCCCAGATGGACACAAAGAGTATGCAGGCGACTTTTTTTTTGTGGTAGTTCAATCACACCGTGTAAGATACTGCGACTGGAGCCTCGGAAAACTGAAATATCGATATTCTCCCAGCTGACGAAAGGATGCTTGCTCAAAATAGCATTACCATGATCTCCTTTACGGTAGATCGCGTTGCGTCCATAAGCGAAGTGAGGCCAGGCCTCCTCTGCCAGGTACTCAAAATGCGGCTGATCTGGGTAAGAGAAGCGCCTGCGTTTGGCGTTACTTTTGATCGCTGTGCCATGAATTTCTTGCAGGAAGACAATGTCTGCCCCGGTCTCAGCGATACGGTCGCGCATAGCCTTCAACACAAACCGACGATTGCCACTGCAATAGCCCTTGTGGATGTTGTAGGTCAATACATTGATGTCGTCACTCACAGGTATACCCGCCATAAAGCCACAGAAAATTATTGTTCGTTAGCAGAGCTTTCAGGTGGCTGCCATAACAAATAAACGGCGAGTTCTCGCTGTTCAGATTCGGTCAGAGGAAATAAAGGCATGGGCGATGGCGGAGCTGCCAGCACGTCGATCACTGCCGCATAACCGAGACGCTGGTTCAGATTCTCTAATCCTTTCGGGTTTTCGCCCTCTTCATGACAACTTCGACACTGGTGGCGTTGATAGAGTTCATTGCCTTGATCGGCCATAGTTGCCATATTGGCTGTCTCAAGCCATTTGGGCGGTTGGGCGTCGAGGCGATTCACCGTGGGTAGTTCAAAGGCGGCAGCGTTATTGTTATCGGTTGCGCTGTAGCGAACTCGATAGATTGCTCCGGCGTAATCATCGGAGATATAAATTGCGCCGTCAGGTCCCTGAGCGACATCAACCGGACGGCCACTGATTGTTCCGTCTCGGTTGAAACCGGTCAGAAAATCGCGTTCTTCGATACCGTCAGTTCCCCAATGCAGTGACACCACCTTATAACCGTCAGGGGAGCTGCGATTCCATGAGCCGTGTAATGCCACCAGCGCAGCACGCTCATATGGCGGAGGGAGAGTGTTTGGGTCAAGGAATGTCATGCCCAAGGGTGCATTATGGGCGCGAAAATTGTGCGCGGGGGCGGTTGGATCGCGGTCCTTCGCGAGCGGATCATCGCCCATGTCTGGGTCGACAATGTTGTCACCGTAAAAGTAGGGCCAACCATAAAAATTGCCCGCTTCTATCTGGTTTAATTCACAGGGGGGGAGGTCATCGCCCAACAGATCGCGTCCGTTCTCAGTGGCATAGAGCGCGCCATTCCAAGGTGCCCAGTCAAAGCCAACACTATTGCGCAGGCCTGTCGCAATGATTTCAGGCTGGCTGCCATCAAGTTGAAAGCGCATTAGGGTTGCTCGCCTAGAATCCTCTTCCTCGCAGATGTTGCAAGTAGATCCTTGCGCCAAATACAGCTTTTTATCCTGGCCTATGCGAATAGTTTTGCTCCAATGGTTGCCGTTATCAGTCAAACCCACCACCACAGTCTCTAGGGCACCGTCGACAGTTCCAGTGTCACTGTCAAAACGTATGCGGCTTACGCGGTTTGACTCGGCGATATACAGCCATCCACCGCTGATATCCATTCCCAGTGGTCGTTCTAATCCCTCGATCAGTGTTGCCCGAGTATCGGGTTTACCGTTCCCATCTGCGTCATGCCCCAGCAGCAGTATGTCGCCGGAATGTGGCCTACTGACCAATAGGTCTCCCGATGGTGTGAAAAGCAAAAAGCGGGCGCGAGGCAGGTTTGCATCGTAAAGCTCCAGAGTGAAGCCGTCGGGAACGTTATATTGCTGGCGTACGATATCACTATTGGCCGCAGGACCGGCTATGCCCATCATGCTATTGAAAAGCATGCGCAGGCTGGAGCTATCTGTGGTGCCGCTGGCCAGTAAGAAGGCCGGTATACTTACGAGCATCAGCAGCAGCAGACCCAAGCCGATTAACAATTTGCGCATAGGATGATCCTGTTCCGTGATCTAGACGTGCTGTGGTGAAAGATAAAGTACGAATATAGCACAGGATGCGCTACGAGGATTACTCAGTGCACAGCAGGGCCGCTGATCCACAGCGTCATTCGAAATACATCGGTATGACCTGCGCTCTTTGGGCTGCGGAGTCTATAGCCTCAAGGGTCTGCGATGCCTTAGTCTCTCTGCGGAGCTCGTTGGCGGCATAATGCTCACAGATGTGACTTGACCTGCTGCAGTTGTGTACACAAAATAGAATCTTGGTATCGATATCCGCTTTGGGAGAACAGCTCACAGTTTGGCTCATTGCGTTAAACACACTCAATTTAAGGTCTATTTTATGCACAGACTCATAAAGATCATTCTATTTTTTGGCCTGTGTATCGGAGGCTCCGCTGCGTGGGCGAATAGCTATAGCGATACCATAAAGGTATTCAGCGATGCGGGTGAAAGTGGAAAATACTTCAGGATGTCCTATGGTTATGCGTTATTTCCCATCGTAGGTAAGGGGGGGCTATTCTTCGTCGGTGGAGGATACGGTGGAGGTAAGGTATTTGTTGACACTAAACATGTGGGCAATTCCACTATGACACAGTTATCGCTGGGCCCGCAGATTGGAGGACAGGCTTTTAGCCAGATCATTTTTTTCCAACATGAGCAGGCTTTTAATGATTTCACCTCGGGTAACTTTGAATTCAGTGCCCAGGCCTCGGCTGTTGTCATTACAGCCGGCGTATCGGCCGAAGCCAACACAGGGGGTGGAACTTCAGCGGGCATGAGTGGCGGGCGCAATGATGCTGTTACAGCATCTGGCGGCTACCGCAAGGGCATGGCCACCTTTACCATCGCAACAGGCGGATTAATGTTTGAAGCGGCATTGGGGGGGCAGAAATTTAGTTACACACAGCTGTAGCGATGCTTTGTGTGGTCTCGCGCTAGCTCTGATCTTTGGGAGCAGCACGCGCAATGTTCTGAGCATCGACTGGAATATCACCCAACAGAACGACATGCCAGCGGTGGGGTCCATGAGCACCGTAAACTAATTCCCCCTCGATATCGGCTGTGCTCGAAGGCCCGGCGATAAAGTTTATGCCGCGGGGGCGTCCGGTTGTTTCCAAAGCATGATTAATTCTTTCCCAAGCCTGCTCCATCGTTGGGACGAGATCGTTTTTATCCACCAGAACGATATGGTGTTCCGGTAGGAAGTTGTTTGCTGCGGGGTTGGCCTTGCTGGTCCAGGTTACCACCGCGCCCGTTTCCACGACGCCTAGCCGGGCGAAGCTAAGGGCTACCGGTTCGCCTGCTTCTAGGCTACCAAAGCGAGGTAGTACTCCCGCATCCCTCCAGGGCATGGCCGCCAGACGAGGGTCGTTGCCGGCCACCAGACGGTAATTGTGGAAATGTGTATACAGATAATGTGCTATCGCCTTGACCGCCTCTGACCGATTACTCACGCAATCCACGCTACCCTGATTGTTCAGCACATTGAGGATAAAGGCCTGACAATTCTCGGGCGTGGGAGGCATGGGGGAGGGCGCACTGCCCAGAGACAGTCGCTCGCGCTGAATGTTTTCTTCGGTCTCGCCCCGACTCGCTTCGCGCAGCCTGGAAAAAATTTCTGATCGGGCGCTACCGCTCATTGTTCTGCTTCATCTTGGCCTTGTATAACTGCATAAAAGTGTTTTCTTGAGGGGCTGGAAAATCGCGCTGACTGGTCCACCCGCTGGTGAAAGGTAGTCTTGAAAAGCCGCCTCGTTTGCGACCTAACCGGTGCAATATACGAATGCTTGTAGCGGTCAGTGTCTGGTATATCGACGGATGTCTCGCCAGCCAGCTATGCAGTTTCAGACCGTATCGCCAGCGCGGCGCAGATAGTTTTTTTATGCCCTCCTCATGTCGCAAATCGCGCAACAAATCCGGCAGAGGGATATTCGCCGGACATACCTCTGCGCAGCGACCGCAGCTGGTGCATGCATTCGGAAGCAAATGGCTTTGTTCCAGAGAGGTCAATAGCGGTGTCAGTACTGAACCTATGGGGCCCGAATAAGCCGAACCGTAGGCGTGTCCTCCTACGCTGGTATAGATAGGACAGTGATTGAGACAGGCACCGCAGCGTATACATTCGAGTATTTCACGGTAATCGCTGGACAGGATATTACTGCGCTCGTTATCCAGCAGTACGAAATGTGTTTCCAGCGGCCCGTCGATCTCACCTTCGCGACGGGGCCCAGAGTAGAAGCTGGTATAGCAGCTGTGGGGCTGGCCTGTCGCTGAACGCGCCAGCAATCGTGACATCGCAGTGGCGTCCTCTGCTCGCGGCAGTACCCGGTCGATGGTCGTGCAAATAATTAACACCTTGGGCAGATTGGCGCAGAGGTCGCCGTTACCCTCGTTAGTGACAAGCATGGAATATCCATTCTCGGCGATCAGTGCATTGGCGCCAATAACCCCCACTTCAGCCTGCAGGAAATGTTCCCGTAACACATTACGTGCTTCGGCAACCAGGTCTGAGGTCTTCTGCAGCTCCCTGTGGCCCAGATCATGCTTTTGCTGGAATAGTTCCCGAATTTCGTTAGCAGATTTATGCAGCGCTGGGCTCACAATATGGCTCGGTGTTTCCCCTGCCTGCTGGATAATATATTCGCCCAGGTCAGTTTCCATGACATTAAGACCCGCGCTTTGCAAGAAGCTGTTCAGACCGGTCTCTTCCGTCACAATGGATTTTCCCTTGGCGATACGCCGGGCGTCGTGTTGCTGGCAGATATCCAAGACGAGGCTGTTGAATTCCTCGCTGTCACGGGCAAAGTGGACCTGATTGCCGTTGTGCACGGCTTCCTTTTCAAACTGACTGAGGTAGTAGTCCAGATTATCCAGACTGTGCTGCCGAATTTTCTTTACGTGGTGTCTGAGGTCGTCAAAACCTTCGAAACTGTCAATTGCAGCTGTACGTATCTGCGACGCGAACAACGCGATCTTATCGCGGCGCTCGGCCTGCCCGGTGTTTTTTAGCGCCTCACTGGCATTATCGAGAAAGGTATCGCTATGTTGTTCCATCGGTTACCTTCCCTCTCCGATAGGGGAGGTGTCCATATCTCCGCTTAACAGCTCTGCTATATGGCGCACCTCGATCTCTTGGCCCAGGCGTTGTGCTCGACCTGCGATATTGAGCAGGCAGCCCAGATCGCCGCCGGCGAGAATTTTGGCCCCGGTAGCGAGCGCATGATCGAGTTTATCATTAACCATTTTCCCTGATATTTCCGGCATCTTTGCACAAAATGTACCGCCAAAACCGCAACAGACTTCGCTCTGCTCTAGTTCATTGATTTCAATGCCACACAGCTCTCGCAGGAGTTGCCGCGGCTGTTCTTTGATGCTCATTTCGCGCAGTCCGGCACAGCTGTCGTGGTAGGTGACGGAGAGGGTGCTCGGCGGATTATTGCGTTGCGGCTCTATGCGGGCGATGTCTTTCAGGAAAACGGTCAACTCAAAAGTCTTGGCGGCTAGTTTGAGTGCACGATCGCGCCACTCTCCTTGCAGTAGTTTGGGGTAGTGATGGCATATCATGCCGGCACAAGAGCCGGATGGGACCACGACATAATCAGCCGTTTCTAACAGCGCGATGACTTGCTGGGCAAGGGGTACTGTGGCTTCGTAGTCGCCACTGTTGTATGCGGGTTGGCCGCAACAGGTTTGCTGCAGAGGTACCATGACCTCACAGCCCGCCTGCTCCAGCAATTTGATGCTGGCGAAGGCTACCGATGGTCGAAACAGGTCTGCCAGGCAGGTGACAAAGAGTGAAACCCGCATGCGCTGCGGGGGAGGCGACTGATCGTGATGCTGCTCATTCATGCAGGTCGCAACTCCTTCCTTGTTGCTGATAGGGTAGAGCCGCTGTGTCAGCTCTTAATAGTGCAGTATATCGAATTGAATGAACCGATGTCGCCCCGCATCGCATCGTGTTGCTCATAGTCTAGAAGATTTCTTGTAGGCAGAGCATTGAGATCGCCGCGATAGCGGCCATAATCATCGCCAAAGCGCCTTGGGCTAGAGGGTGGCGAGCTTGCAGTAGCTTGACTGCGAGGGTGTTACGGTCGACTTTTGTCCCGCCTATTATCATCGGTGTGATCCATTGCTCAATTTGGGTATCTGGGAACATCGGAAGTAAGCGACTGCCGCAGAAGACGACAATATCGTCGATCAGAAGGAAATGTCCCCGATATTGCACATCGGAGCCGCCCGCCAAATGATACATCCCAGTGTGGTCAACGAGTAAAAGCCTGTCCCGCCAGATGCCGATGTGTCCAACGGGATGCCTTTCGAGCAATAGCAGGGCGGCAGCGGGGCCACTGAGTGCTATTAATAGCGCGACGAACGGCCATGCCGTCACGCTTTGCCCTGCGCTCACCAGTATTGCCGCGAGTGCCAGCAGGCTGTAGCTGAAGCGTCTGCGGCGCAACAGCGCGGGCCCATTTTGCATGGGTTCGATCCAGTGGAGTGAATCTGCGAAGTCGTCCAGTGGTTCTGCGCCGCGCTCCCGGCGTGATTTATAGACGAGCCTGCGCAATCCCTGCAGGTACCCGGCACATGCGCTTACCACAGCGCCCAGTCCACAGATGAGCAGGACGGCTAACCAAACCGCGGTGGCAACACTGGCACGCCGCTGCTGTCGTCTGATCAGTGTTTTTAACTGAGTAGATACCAGTGGTGCCTCAATGGCACCCTGAGCACTCAATCTCTGAATTGCGATGCTATGCGAATTATTGACCAGGGTTTTCTCGCCCCAACTTGTCAGTTGCAGGGTGCCGTTGGCCATCGGCAGTAGAACGTGCTGAATGTAATTCCAATCTTCGTCGAAACGATACAGCCCCATACTCCCTGACTCCGGATTTTTTAGGATTGCCCACCAGAAGCCCGCCGACCAGACGAAATCGCTAACACCGGATTGTCCGGCCTCTAGTGCGGCTGGTGGCAGCAATGCGATCTCATCCAGTTGTTGACCAAAAGCGCTTGTTTCATAGCGAAATACACCGACCCCAGTACCCTGTGGGCTATTGATCAATAATAATCCAGCGTGCAGTCGCAATACTGGGTGCGCGGGGATCTCGATGGCAGCGCGAGCTAATATCTTGCCGTCCCGATTCGCTTTTAGCAGCAATCCTGCTGAAGTGTCTATGAGTAAGAAGTTGCCATCTACGGGGTTTATTACGAACGCGTCGACACTGATTTCTTTGAGGTCAGGTAAAAAACGCTGACAGTGAGACGTGAGAAGCTCACAGCGAAGCAATTGCAAGTTCGTATCGTCTGGTCGCTCTGTGTCATCGATTGTAAGGCTGCCAAGAGCGAACAATGTACCGGTATTGTCAAAGGCCATGGGCGGTTTTAGCGTGTTTACTCCGATTGTGTCTAGCAGCACTTCACCTGTGCTAATGCCAGAACGATCGTGCAACAGCAGGAAATCTCCCGCCAGCAATACGGGCCTAGATCGCTGATCGATGGCGACGGCATCAGCGCCAGTGATGATCGGTTCCGTCGGTTGCTCTAAAAACCCCCAGCCCGCTAAAAGAAATCCGATTAGGGCAATGGCTCCCAGTGTGTAACTTTGGCGCATGTGCTGCTGAGCCCGCACACTTCGGTTGCGCACCTCGCCCGAATTACGGAAGGGCCGAAGCCTGTACAGATTGGGTTTGCCCGATTGATGTTGGCGCGGGTTCAGTGCAGCGGCGTCAGTGGCCGTTCGCAGTGGCTCGGCGAGCACTGCTTTTACTTTAGATGCCTCCTGTGCATCCAGTTGTGGGTCCACTCTCACAGTATCTACGCGCGCGCCGGCTGTGACCTTTACCAGTGCGCCTCCGGCACCCAGAACCTGCATTTCATGATAATATTGGGCTGCTTCTTTGCGCTCGAGATTGCGGCGCATGACAACGGTTTCTCCTGAAAAACAATGCTCCAGCCGGACCGGATCGTCGATGGTAAACATTTTTCCAAAGCCCAGCTTTACTGCTGCTGGATCTTTTCCAGCCAGTATCTCGCCGCTAAACGTGAGGTTAAATGTGTTCACCTCGCGCCCAATGTCTCCTTTCATTTTTATCGTTATTTGCAGTGAATGTACGAGGATTTAAGCTTCTTTGCCAGCGCTACAACTTATTTATCGTTATTTTCAGCGCTGGATGCAGCTGGTATTGCAAGGCCTATCGTGTCAACGAATCAACAACCTTGAAGGTCAGGCCTGCGCTTGAGGTTAAGCGGTCCAGGTATTTTCCGGCTAAAGCTGAAGCAGGCGTCCAGAATCCTCCGCCCACGGTCAGCTCGTCTTTTGCCAGACATACGGCAGCTTCGCCTAGCATTCTAGCGGTTGAGCCGTATCCGGGGTCCAAGTCACCACTGACGCTGATCGTGATCTCTTTTTGAGGGTTCTGAGAGTCAATGCCGCGGAAAAAAACTTCATAGTAGCCGGCCTCTCGCTGATCACGCGTTGGCCCTTCACCCGGCTTGGGCAAAAAGCGTTGTGCCAGTTTTCGTGTTGGGCCCAAGGCTAACGCAACCATGCCTATACCGCCTGCTATAGTGTTGCGAGTGGCCTGGTAGCGGGAGGTATTGAGGGTGGCTTCGTCATAGCGAAAACTCTCGCCCCACGGAAAGCCCAGCAGCGCGTTACTGCGACGTACTACGCGAGTGTTAATGGCAGCCATGATGAAAGGCGAGGTCCACTGATTAAAATCTGCATCAAACTTTGCGCCTGCCTGATCGGGGCCATCCCGGCCCGCGGGGGTGCCTGCAGGGTAGAGCGCATAGGGGTTAGCCACTTCGCGTCGCACGGAAGGGTCGTTCTGAGCCTCTTCCATCATATTGAGGACACTGGCGATCGTGCCGCCACTGGCGGCGCCCCGATTGCGGCCGACCCGCGCTTTGACCTGCTGGGCATAGACGCCATGACGTTCGAGCATCACCTGCTGTAGATACCAGTTTCCCATATCAAAGGGTACTGAATCGAAGCCGCAGGTATGCACAATGCGGGCTCCACTCGCCTCGGCGGCTTTCTGATACTGAGGAATTACCCTCGCCATCCATTGCACTTCACCCGTTAGATCGCAGTAATGTGTGCCCGCCTCGACGCAGGACTCAACCAGCGTTGTGCCATATTTCGCGTAGGGTCCAACAGTCGTGCATATTACGCGCGCCTTCTGCACTAGTGTCGCAAGGCTGTCGGGGTCGTTGCTGTCGGCGATGAGGATGGGAAGCTGGTCATGCTGTCCATCGGCGAGACAGGACTGTCGCACAGACTCAAGTTTGTTACGATTACGCCCGGCGATGGCCCAGCGGAGTTCACCGTCCACGCCATAGGTTTCCGCTAGGTACTCCACGACTAATTGACCTGTAAAGCCGGTTGCTCCCCAGACAATGATATCGAATTCGCGCTTGGACATTGGAATCTCCTAGTGAATGCCGTGCATCATTTTTTTCAACAGTGGGGACAGTAATAACAATAGTGCTGCCATTGCCAGGCCCACGTACAGTAAATTGGTAAATAACGCCGTATAGCTTGCCAGTGCGGCGCCGATATCGGTCACTGCGCCGTTAACGGTTTCAACCGCTGCCAGCTTAGCCAATTGTACGGCAACAAACTCAGAGTAAGCAGTTGCCAGAAACCAGGCTCCCATCATGACCCCGACCACGCTTGGAACGGAGAGCTTGGTGACGGCCGATAGCCCTACAGGGGAGAGACATAGCTCGCCAGTGGTGTGTAATAAGTAGGCCAGCACCATCCAATACCCAGCCACCATGCCTGCCTCGTTCGGTGTGGCTGCGCCGATGACAAGAGCCCCAAATCCGAGTCCTGCCTGAGCGATACCCAGCGCGAACTTAACGGGAGTATTAGGCTCGAGCCCCCGTCGACCTAAAAAGATCCAGAGCCAGGCAAAAAGCGGGGCAAACACAAAAATAAAGAAAGCGTTGAGTGAGCCAAACTGGGATGCCGTCATCTCCAAGCCGAGAATATTACGATCCAGTACACGGTCAGCGTACAGAGTCATAGAGGCGGAGGCTTGCTCAAATAGCGCCCAGAATACCACGCTAGACATGGTTAGAATGATCAGCGCCAGCATGCGGCTGCGTTCAATCGGATTGCATTTGACCATGATGAACCAGCCCAGCCCTAGCAGTACTGTCAGTGAGAGTAGGTTAAGGGTGTACCCAACCGCGCTGTGGAATTGCAGCATTTTCCAGACCGCAATAACACCCAGCAAGCCGCACAGATAGATTGTCCATTCCTTATTCAGGCCGATTGGAGATTTTTGTTTAAGAGTGGCGCTATTGTGGGGTTCGGCAAGACCGTGTAGGTATTTTTGTCCGAGCAGAAAAGTGGCCAGTCCTATGGCCATTCCAATTCCTGCCACACCGAAACCGTAGCGCCAGCCAAAAGTTTCGCCAAGGTAGCCGCACAGTAAAGTCGCAGCAAAAGCGCCCATGTTGATGCCCATATAAAAAATGGTAAAGCCTGCATCACGCCTTGGATCGTCCTGAGCGTAGAGCTTACCCACAATCGTAGAGATGTTTGGCTTAAGAAAACCCACTCCGATGACGATCAGTGCCAGCGACAAATAAAAGACTTGCAGGCTGCCCTCATCGCGAATGACCTGATCCCCGACCACACGAGCCTGCTCTCCCTCCATCGCCATGCCCAGATGGCCTAATACCAGTAATACCCCACCGAAGATCACGGCCTTGCGCATACCGAGATAGCGGTCTGCCAGCAGGCCACCAATAACAGGCATGGCGTATACCAGTGCGGCATAGCTACCGAGTACTTCGAGCCCATTGCTATCACTGAACAGGTGATATTTCGTTAGGTAAAGCAGCAGAAGGAATTTCATGCCATAGAAAGAAAAACGTTCCCACATTTCAGTGGCAAAGCAGACAAATAGCCCAAGGGGGTGACCGAAAAAGGCGTTGTCTGTTACGGGCAAGGGTGATGCCGCGTTGGCGTTGGTCATTATTATTCTGCTTCCGATGAGGTCGAGGCTGGGTCGGTTTTCACCATTATAGGCACTAGAGCGCCGGTGTCGCATCTTTTTTGCGGGTGCGAATCCTGTAGCGACAGGTTATGCTTGCTCGCTTGCAAAGATGCCGCTGCCCTTATAGCCAATGAAAGCCGATCAAATGATCCCTAGTACCAAGACCCAGCGCCACTTCACTTGGTTGTTGCTGGTTGCGGTGGTGATGTTTCTGGTGGCCTGTGATGAGCGGCCCTGGAATGATCCGCAGCTGCCATCCTCCGACGGGCTGGCCACTTACCAGTCAATGATTATCTCTACTCCGCCCAAGCACCTTGATCCGGCGATCTCCTATGCCTCAGACGAATCATTGTTTACGATGCAGATTTATGAGCCACCTCTGACTTACCATTTTCTCAAACGTCCCTACGAGCTGATTCCAGGCGCATTGGTCTCCTTGCCAGAGGTAAGCTATCTTGATTCTTCAAGCAAGGTGGTGAATGAGGACGATGAGTCAGTAGCCTTTACCCGGTACACTCTGCATTTGCGCGATGATCTGCACTATCAGCCTCATCCGGCTTTTGCACTCGACGCATCCGGGCGGCCTGAATATTTGTTTGAGACTGCGGCGGCCGGTGAGCGCTATCACCAAATTCCGGATTTTCCTCATACGGGTGATCGTCCGGTACATGCCAACGACTACGTCTATGCCATTAAGCGGCTAGCCGACCCGGTCATTGGGTCTCCCATGCTGGGTTTCATGTCCCAGTATATTGTCGGCATGAAGGCGTTTTCCGAGCAAGTGGCTTCTCTGCCGCGTGATCAGTGGCTTGACCTAGACAACTACGCTATGGAAGGCCTCGAGGTGGTGGATGAGCGTACGTTGACTATTACGATTATTGGTCGTTATCCACAATTTTTATTCTGGTTAGCGATGCCTTTTTTTTCACCTGTCGGGCCGGAAGTCGATCGATTTTATCACAACCCAGGCTTCGTCGATCGCAATCTCACCCTGGACTGGTGGCCGGTCGGTTCCGGGCCATTTCTTATGGCCAGCAATGATCCCAACAGCGAAATTATACTGGAACGCAATCCTAACTACCGGGACGATTTTTTTCCATCAGAGGGAGAGTCGGGGGATTTAGAGGCAGGGTTTTTGGCGGATGCTGGTAAGCCTATTCCTTTTGTGGACCGTGCGGTTTTTCGAATTGAAAAAGAGTCGTTGTCGCAGTGGACCAAGTTTCTACAGGGTTACTATGATCGCTCAGGAGAGGTCCACAGCCAACCCGCTGGGCTATTCGATCGAGCCTTCCAGATCGGTGCCAATGGGGTGGAGCTTGCGCCTGAATTGAAAGAACACAACATCACCATGTCGCCGGATGTGCAGCCGGCCGTTTATTATTACGGATTTAATATGCGTGATCCGGTTGTAGGTGGCTACACCGAGAAAAAACGGAAGTTGCGACGGGCTTTACAGATTGCCTTCCAAACGGAGGATTACCTCAACATTTTTTACATGGGCAATGGTATCGTAGCCGAAAACCCTATTCCTCCGGGCATTCCTGGTCATTTGGAGGGTGAGGCCGGAATGAACCCTTATGTCTACGATTGGGTGGATGGCGTGGCGCAGCGAAAATCGATCGAATACGCCCGGCAACTGCTAGCGGAGGCGGGCTACCCCAATGGCCGTGATGAGATTACCGGTGAACCGTTAAAGATTTTTCTAGATGTTCAGAGTCAGGCGATCAACAACACTCTGATGACTTGGATTGTCCGTGTGTTTTCACAGATTGGTGTGCAGGTGGAATTTCGTCCTGCTGATTTCAACCGAACACGAGAGAAAATGCTGACCGGGAATACGCAGATATTCTCATTCGGTTGGTCGGCTGATTATCCTGACCCGGAGAACTTTTTGTTTTTGCTCTATGGACCAGAGGGCCCTCTGGAATGCGCGTGCGATGGTGCTAATAATGGCAACTACGCTAACGAGGAATATGATAGTTTATTCCGTCAGATGCGCATTTTACCACAGGGACCTGAGCGCGATTCACTCGTCGCTCGAATGGTCGAGCTGTTCCGTTATGACGCGGTGTGGCTATTTGCCTATTACCCCACGGAAATATTCTTGAATAACAGCTGGGTGCATAACAATAAGCGCCACGGTATTTCTAGAGCCACATTAAAGTATGTTCGAGTCGAGCCTGACGAGCGAGCCAAAATGCAGAATCGTTGGAACCAACCGATTACGAGACCCCTTTACGCGGCGGCTCTCATTTTAGTCGCATTGGCGTTGCCCGGAGTCATTGCCTATCGCCGTCGTCAGAAAGCGACTGCACGGCACGCACAGGAATAGTTATGCTGACCTATATTATTCGACGACTGTTTTACGCCATCCCTATTTTGCTGGGTGTTAATCTGCTGACGTTTACGCTATTTTTTGTGGTGAATTCCCCGGACGATATGGCGGTCTCCCAGCTGGGAGCGAAATATGTGACACCCGAAGCTATCCAGTCATGGAAGAAAAAAAATGGCTATGACAGGCCGCTGTTTTATAATCCTGACGCTGCCGGCAGTGGTGCTGTGACGGAAACCATTTTCTTTGCCAAGTCACTCCGATTGTTTGCGTTTGATTTTGGTCGATCTGAGAGCGGGCGCGATATCACCACTGATATATCCACGCGCATGTGGCCAAGCTTGGCGGTGGCGGTGCCGAGCTTTGTAGTGGGTATCTGGGTGAATATTTGTGTCGCGCTACTGGTTGTGATGTTCCACGCCACGCGACTGGATCGCTGGATCGTGTTTGTATTCGTGGCGATGATGTCGATTTCTTATTTGTTTTATATTATCGGGGGACAATATCTCGTGGCCAAAACGTGGCGGCTGGTACCTATTTCCGGTTTTCATGCCCATGGACAGTTCTGGAAGTTTTTAATCTTGCCCGTGCTAGTCGGTGTTGTGGCGGGTATTGGGTCTGGAGCACGCTGGTATCGCACGCTATTTTTGGAGGAAGCAAACCAAGACTATGTGCGCACTGCGAGAGCGAAGGGCGCCAGCGAGATCCGCATCCTTTTTAGGCATATATTGCCTAACGCACTGATCCCCATCCTTACCGGCATTGTAGTGTTGATACCGTCGCTGTTTATGGGTGGACTGTTGGTGGAATCGTTTTTCGGCATCCCGGGCCTAGGCAGCTATATGCTTGATGCCATCAAGTCGCAGGACTTTGCCATCGTTCGCAGTATGGTGTTTATAGGCTCCATCCTGTACATCATCGGACTTATCCTTACTGACATTTCCTATACCTGGGCTGATCCTAGGTTGCGGTTGGATTAGCAGATGAAGCCCTTGCTGCTCTGGTCCGACGTATTGATTTATTTATTGGTACTGGCGCTGTGCCTGTTTTTCCTGCGATTGCGGCGCGATCCCCAGACACGAGAGCACTGGCGGCGGGTATTTAGCACACGCCTGGGTATGGTGACCTTCACGCTGATTTTAGTCTATGTCGGTATAGCACTGCTCGATTCGCTGCACTTCCGTCGAGCGCTGGAGCCGGTTGAAGGAGCGCAAAGTAGTGAGGTCTTTTACAATAATCAGGTCACCAGCGCTCTGGATGTGATGCTGGTGGGGATGGGTGAGCGCTTTGAGCGCACCTACTCTGCGCCCTTTGCACTTAAGTCCTTTGCGAAAGAGAACATGAAGGATGAAAATGGCCTGTTATACAGAGATTTTCCCCTACTCGACCATGCAGGACGTCATCTTTCAAAACCCGCGGAGCGCTGGGCAGATGTTGTTGCGAGGACTCTCTGGGCCCTCGTCTGTGGCCTATTGATCTCGGCTGTATTGGTCGGCGTGCAATGGGCTTTTTTGCGCCGTAGTTCACTGCCCTGGTATGCCTCATGGGGGACACAGACGGCTGTCATCTGTTTGGCGGTGTGGCTGGTGCTTATCAGTCGTTACTACCATGTATTGGGCACCGATCGTGGTGGAGTCGATGTGGCCTATCAGAGCATCAAGGGTGTACGCACAGCCGTGCTATTGGGTACGTTGGCTACGCTGATTATGCTGCCCATTGCGGTTACTCTTGGTGTGATGGCAGGGTATTTCAAGGGCTGGGTGGATGATGTCGTACAGTATCTTTACACCACCATGAGTTCCATTCCCGGTATTTTACTGATCGCCGCTTCTGTGTTGTTGTTTCAGGTGTATATCGACTTGCATCCGGACTTCTTTTCTACCGGTATGGAAAAAGCCGATGCGCGATTTATTGCTCTGTGTTTCATTTTGGGTGTCACCAGTTGGTCGTCTCTTTGTCGTTTGATCCGCGGAGAAACACTTAAGATCAGTCAGCTGGAATTCGTCCAGGCCGCGCACGCTTTCGGCGTGAGCCACAGCCGTATCGTGACGCGTCACATATTGCCCAATATCGTTCACATTATTTTGATTACCTTTGTACTTGATTTCAGTTCGCTGGTATTAGCAGAGGCGGTGCTGTCCTATATTGGGGTGGGCATTGATCCTGCGATGGGCAGTTGGGGCAATATGATTAACAGCGCTCGATCTGAATTGTCTCGTGAGCCTGTCGTATGGTGGACACTCAGTGGTGCGTTCTTCTTTATGTTTGTACTAGTGCTGGCAGCCAATCTGTTTGCGGACTTGGTGCGTGATGCTTTTGATCCGCGTACCGGATCAGGGGTGACTCCCGCATGACGGGGCGGTCTACTGTTGTTATGCAGGTACAGAATCTCAGAGTGAAAGCGCTGGAGACGGGTGACACCATACTTAATGGCGTCAGCTTCGAGTTAAAGGCTGGCGAGATATTCGCGCTGGTCGGTGAGTCGGGTAGTGGTAAATCGGTGACCTCTCTTGCGGCAATGCGTCTGTTGCCGACTGCTCTGGGGATAACCGGCGGCGAGGTTCGGGTTGCCGGCTTGGATCTGTTGGAGCTGCCAGAGGCGGATATGCAGACAGTGCGCGGTGAGCGTGTGGCGATGATTTTTCAAAATGCCATGTCTGCCTTGAATCCAGTACAGACGGTCGGTGAGCAGGTCGCTGAGACCCTACGTTTGCACACATCCCTAAGGGGCGGCGCTCTTCGGCAGCGAGTTACGCAATTATTTGCAGAGGTAGGTATCCAGAGCCCAGATGAACGCTATGGCTTCTACCCACACCAGTTATCGGGGGGGCAACAGCAGCGCGTGATGATTGCGATGGCGCTAGCCTGCGAGCCCGATATTCTCATCGCTGACGAGCCTACGACTGCACTTGATGTGACTATTCAACAGCAGGTGTTGGCGCTGATCAGAGGCTTGACCCGCTCGCGCCAGTTGGCGGTGTTTCTGATCACGCACGATATGGGCGTGGTCAGAAATACGGCCGATGAGGTCGCTGTTATGTATCGCGGCGAAATTATCGAGCGAGCGCCAGTGGATGCTTTTTTTTGCAATCCCAAAGAGGCCTACAGCCGCAGACTGATTGAAGCTTTGCCAGACCTTACAGATTTCCACAGTACCTTTGAAGGTGAGGCGTTGTTGCAACTGGATGATGTCAAAGTACACTTTCCGATTCGCAAGGGTATTTTACAGCGAGTCTCAGATTACGTTCGAGCTGTCGATGGCGTGTCGCTCAGCATTGGTCGGGGAGAGACCTATGCACTGGTGGGTGAGTCCGGGAGTGGCAAGTCGACTCTCGGCCGTGCCATCCTGAATCTTGACCGAGTTTCAACAGGTAAAATCACCTTCCAAGGCGTCCCGATACAGTCACTAAATCGACGAGCCTTACTACCATACCGTAAGAAAATTCAGGTGATATTTCAGAACCCCTTTTCTTCTATGAATCCGCGTCTTACGGTAAGAGAAATTATTCGTGAAGGTGTGGATAGCCTTATGGGCCTGCCAGTTGCAGAACGCGAACAACGTATAAGCGCGTTATTGGAGCGCGTACAACTGGGTGCTGAGTTTAGCCAACGTTATCCGCACGAACTGTCCGGCGGTCAATTGCAGCGCGTCGCCATAGCAAGGGCGTTGGCGGTGGAGCCTGAATTGATTATTTGTGATGAGCCTACCAGTGCGTTGGATGTTTCAATCCGTGCAGAGGTATTGGAGTTGCTGCAGGAATTACAGAGCGAGTTCGGCGTCTCCTACCTTTTCATTACGCATGACCTGTCTATTGTTCCCGGCCTGGCACATCGGGTGGGTGTGATGCAGTCGGGCAGGTTGGTAGAGCAAGGTACGGCTGAGGAGATTCTGACGCGCCCGCAACACCCCTATACTCGGGCTCTGTTAGCGTCAGTGCCACGGGTTGATGCAGCGTGGTCAGCAGACAGTATCAGGGAGTAACGAGATGAATATCGGTAGTCTGGACGATGCCATGGTGCCCTTGCTATGTGGCGGATTGGGGTGAGCCTGCGATTGTCTGGCGGTGATATTGGCTAGCGCCAGGGAATCTGTTGGGTGCGATGGGGTCAAACCGATGAAACTTCCACTGATCTAAAGTAGAATAGCCCCCTTTCGTGATTGGGTAGCTGTATCAGCTGCATCCTATAGAGACTAACCCAGAGAACTACAGTATGAAGAACTACAAAATCGCCCTGTTGGCGGGAGACGGGATTGGCCCCGAAATCATGCACGAGGCAGTGAAAATATTTCGCCTGATCGAAGAGCGTAACGATGTCACATTCACCTTGATTGAAGCAGATTTTGGTGCCGCGGCGTATTTCAAGTGCGGCCATCCTTTTCCCGACGAGACCAAGGCGATTTGTGATGAAGCCGATGCAATTATCAAGGGCCCGATCGGCCTGAGTCATGAAGAGTCGAAAAAAATCCCAGTCGATATGCAGCCGGAGCGGGGTGCACTATTACCTTTGCGTCGGCGCTACAATACTTTCGCTAATTTCCGTCCTGTGTCGCTGCCGAAGGCTCTCGCACATTTTTCTCCGTTAAAGCCTGAGATCATTGGTGAGGGCATCGATTTAGTCATGGTGCGTGAACTGGTCGGTGGCTTGTACTTCGGTGACAAGGAAGTTGGGGTAAATGAAAAGGGCTTGCGCTATGTTAAGGAGACCTTGGAGTACGACGAGGAGCAGATTTGCCGCATCATGCATGAAGCACTGCGGCTATCGATGCGCCGCAAAAAAGTACTGCACAATATTCATAAAAGCAATGTTTTAAAGTCCAGCGTTCTATGGAATGAGGTGTTGGAGGAGGTTGCTGTGGAATATCCGGAGGTAGAGATCAAACACATCCTAGTCGATGCGGCTGCCACACAGTTGTGCCTCAACCCGGGACAGTTTGATGTCATGGTAATGGAAAATATGTTTGGCGACATATTGAGTGATCAGGGCGGCGGTATTCTGGGTTCTCTGGGCTTGATGCCTTCTGCGTGTAAGGGGCCTGAAAAAAGTTACTACGAGCCCTCGCATGGCTCTGCACCTGATATCGCCGGGCAGAATATTGCCAATCCATATTCCATGATTGGTTCTGTTGCCATGATGTTGGAGGATAGCTTTGGCATGGTGGAGGAGTCGAAAAATGTCTGGACAGCGATGCAGAGTGTGTTTGCTGATGGCTACTCGACGCCGGATCTATCTAAGCCAGGCAGCGGTGTGAAAATGATTAAAACCGCCGAGTTCGGCGATAAAGTGGTTGCGGCGCTGAGGGCAATGCCAGCAGTGGTCTAGTGTGCCCCAGTGCTCATCAAAAATAAGTGACTACTGGGCTGATGAGCGTTCGTGCAACTGTAAATTGATGATCCGTAGCGCAGCCAATATGCTGGCAAACACCTGGTTAGAGTGCACTCCTCGGGTTTTCGTTTCCTGCCCATCGCAGTCCCAGGTAATAACACACTCTGTTAATGCATTGGTGTGGCCGCCCCTGGGGATACGCACCTCGTAGTCCGCCAGTTTCGGTAATACATAGTTTTTTGACGCCATGACTTCATTCATCGCGTAGATAAAGGCATCAAAGCCGCCGTTCCCCGAGCCGGTAGCCTGCTGTATGTCTCCATCAATATCGACACGTATACTCACAGTCGAGTTCAGGTTTAGTTCGCTGGTGACAGAGCAGTGCAATAATTTGATGTGATGATAATTTTTGCTTTCAAGTACCTCGGCGATGATAAAGGGGAGGTCTTCGGTCGTGATCAGTTCCTTGGAATCACCCAGTTTGACAATTCTCGCCAATACCCTTCGTTGGTTTTCTTCGGACAGCTTCAGCCCCAGTGCTTCGAGATTTTTGGTCAGCGATGCTTTGCCGCTCATCTTGCCCAATGCGTAACTGCGGGTGCGGGAGAAGCGCTCTGGGCTGAGTCGGGTCTTGTAAAGACCACCTTTGCTGTCTCCATCTGCGTGAATGCCTGCCGTCTGCGTGAATACGTCGGCCCCGACAATGGGTGCATTTGCGGGTACTCTTTTGCCAGAGAAAGATTCAACCATAGTACTAAGTTGTACGATGTAGCTTTCATCGATTGACAGGTCGATGTCCATCTTGTCGCGCAAAACAACACTGATCTCAGCCATTGATGCATTGCCGGCTCGTTCTCCCAGGCAATTGACGGTGCAGTGTATGGAGTTCACTCCGGCTCGAACCGCAGCCATAACATTGGCAGTTGCTAGGCCGTAATCGTTGTGGGGGTGAAAATCGAACTGTTGTTCCCGATAGCGTGCTGTCATATCGCTGAGACTGTCGAAGACCTCTTGGGGCGCCATAACGCCCAGGGTATCGGGCAGCATGAAGTGACGTATCCCGCAATCTTTTAGCTGATCCATCATTGTGTAAACGTAATCACGGCTGTTCAGGTAGCCGTTCGACCAGTCCTCGAGGTACGCATTGACCTGCAAACCTTTTTCCAGCGCGTAGTTTACGGTTTGCAAGATTTCAGTTACGTGCTGATCGAGTGTCTTCCCTAACTGCTCCCTGCAATGCTTTTCACTGCCTTTGGTCAGTAGATTGATTACCTGACCACCGGTTTGCAGAATCCAGTCAACACTCTTGGTGTGATCGACAAAACCCAGCACTTCAATTCGGTCACCTAGCCCTTGTTCCTGCGCCCATTGATTGATACTGGAAACCGCTTCCATTTCCCCTTGAGACACCCGTGCCGATGCAACTTCAATGCGATCGACTTTGAGCTGTTTTAACAGTGCGCTAGCGAGATTCACTTTTTCCTCAGGGGAAAAGGAGACGCCTTGGGTTTGCTCCCCGTCGCGCAGCGTGGTGTCCATCAGCTGGATATGTCGTTGTGTCTTGCTCATACGGTTTCCGTCAAAAACTGTGGCCACTGCATGCATGACCTCATACTAGCTTAGAAGTATGTCTTGATTGGCCGCGCTTGTACAATCGTGATCCTGTTAATTCGTTAGGCTGCGCAGCGTTTTGCGGCAATAGGGGGCAGGGCCTGTTGTAAGATAGATCGAATGTCTTCAGGTGCGCGTAGCCGTTTGATCTGTTCAAATAGGAGTGCGGCCTGAGGAAAGTAGCCGCGCAGGTAAACCAGCCACTGTTTGAGAGGGTTACCTGCGTTTCGGGCGTCGTAGTGCAGGAGATTGAGCTCGAAGAAGTTCGCCAATAGCGGCGTGATGTCTGGCCAGTGCAGAGACTCTCCAGGTTCCCCGCAGATCGCCGCTGCCGCAATCAGTCTCGGTAGATCTGGCCGGCATAAGACACCTCGCCCCAGCATCAATGCATCACAGCCGGTGACGGCGAGGCAGCGAAACGCATCGTCGACATTCCAAATATCGCCATTGGCAATGATTGGCAGTGACACCAATTCTCGAGCTTCGGCGATGGCGTCCCAGCAGACAGGCGGGCGATAGCCTTGGCTTTTGGTTCGGGCATGCACCGTAAGTTCGTTCGCGCCGGCGGCTTCTATGCCCGCCACGATATCCAAAAATAGCGCTTTATCCTCATACCCCAGTCGCGTTTTCACTGTGACGGGAATATGCGCAGGCACAGCGGCTCTTGCTGCTGCAGCAATATCGTGAACACGCTGAGGCTCACGTAAAAGAATGGCGCCCCCATTAGAGCGATTCACTGTTTTAGCAGGGCAACCAAAATTCAGGTCAATACCTAGAGCACCCAGTTCCGCTGCACGTGCAGCGTTGTCCGCCACCACAGTCGGCTGGCCTCCCAGCAGTTGCAGATACACCGGAACTCCGCAAGCAGTCGTGCCGCCCGCCAGCAGCTCTGGGCAGAGGCGGTGAAAAACTCGTGGCGGCAGCAGGCGATCCGTGACGCGCACGAACTCCGTGACACAGCGGTCTACGCCGCCCAGCGAGGTGAGTAGCTGACGCATGGTATGGTCAATGACACCTTCCATGGGGGCAAGCATCAGGCGCATAAAAAGGCTGTATCCCCATAACCTGTTGATAATGAAGTATTTTTATCCATGAATGTCTGGTTTGCTCTGCTCCGAAAACGCTGTGGACCCAGTGTAGGCCAAATGTTGAACCAGTGACCTAGGCTCCAACCTTCGTCCCCAGTCTTTTTAGTGTAGTTGAATCAGTTGGTGCGACGCTAACGATTTCGAGTTCAGCGTCCATAGCCATATCCAAGGTAACGACAGCTTTTAGTCAGTTCCATCCCGAATACTGTCAAGCTCGCACTATTGGTGGCATAGTAGCGAACAACGCGGAAGAGGATATAGCGATGGACATACAAACTGCAGTTCGAACAGTTCTTGGCAAGTACGCGACGTTTACCGGCAGAGCACCCCGTTCGGAATACTGGTGGTGGTTTCTCGCCATGTTGTTGTTCAATCTCTTTTTACGGGTTATTGATGCTGCTGTCTTCGGAGTAGAGGCCTTTGATGGCCAGACAGGGGGTCCGCTGGCAATGGTGGCAGCGCTAGCGCTATTACTGCCGAATCTCGCTGTCGCTGTAAGACGTCTCCGTGACACGGACAGAAGCGGTTGGTGGATACTGATTCTGCTGATACCAATTATTGGTTACCTGATTTTTCTGTACTGGTTAGTACAGCCCAGCCATGAAGGTGAAAATCGATTCGATGAGCCGTCAGAATAATCTAATGGCCCTCTTGAGCGCGTTACACTGCATGTCCGTGACCCATTAGGGGATGCTGTGAACAGATGCGCGGTACAGAAGAGCGGTTAGTTATCCATGCATCCTATGCAGCGGGTGCTAGCTGAATCAAAGTCTAGCCTGGCGCTCTCGATTTCATCGCCACATAGTAGGCAATACCCATATTTGCCTGCATCCATGCGACGCAACGCGCTGTCGATTTTCTGTAACTGTATCTTTCTCCGGCGTGTCGTTTCTTGTGCCATCTGCTGGCCTTGTAGCGCGTCCATGCGAGATAGACGGCCCATCATGGACTGGTCAAGTGTAACCGTACCAGCGGCCTCTGTATTCGTCTTGCTCATTTGCTCGATCTCGTCCTTGCTAGATATCAACGACAGCCGAAAGTGATCTAATTGTTTTTGTTCCATAGGCTTCAGTTTTTTAGATTAGTCGAGCGCTTTCCATGCCTCAACGTCAATAGCAGAAGCGAAAAAACGTTCTGCCATCGCATCAACAAGCTGTGAAAAACGCGCTGTAGAATCCTTTGCCAGACAATGCAGGCGCACCGGAATACCGAGATAGGGCGGTAAATTTTTATTCTTCTCGATCGTCATTCGCGGATAGCGTCGAAGTTCTCCGCGACTCAGGCGCATCACCTACATCGGATAGGCGAGCCCCGTTGCCATTAGCATCAGGGCCTCACTCTCTGCCCCATTTCGCATTTGATCAAGTTCGCCACCATCCAGCCAGACGCCGGAACAGGTAGGACAGCGATCAATGACGACCACGTGTGCTATTTCCTTGCGCATGGTGGTGCCGTCGATAGGGCAGGCTCGCAACGCTTCCTTTCCCGCTTCGATCAGGAGGTGCATTTCCTGAGCACAGATCTCGCAAATAGCCCTGTCATCCTCTTTGTTCCTGGTGCGTGTCCCGCACCGAGCGCATTTTTCTCCAAATAAACTCACAGTCTGTTCCTCACTCTGATGCCGTGTCAGCTTAGCTGTGGTGCTATTTTCTGAAGGCAACTGTCTGAATCATGACCATTGAATAGTGCGACATACAGAGAGTCAAGTAACGAATTAAAGGTCTCCGAGACTTATCAAAGAGGGTGGCATAGCCATTTCGTATGACTCAAACGTGTCTAGCGAATTGGGGCCGATTCACTGTACCATTGGCTCCATGGCCTACGACCTACAGGGCTGCAAGGCATCTCAATCTTCTAGCTGGCGATAAGCAGCCACTATTGGCGCGAATTCTTCGGGGGTGGAACCATGAATCACCACGCCATCGGAACCTACACGTAATTGATTTCGCCAAGCTTGAGCACATTCATCCGCATTGCCCGTGGCCGCAGGTAACCACTCTCGGGGAATTAATTCGCTGATCTGTTCTAGCTGCTCTAAAGTGGCGACGCTATCAATGCCACCCGCCATCGAAGAAACGACTTCATTTGCTCTAAAGGCCACGAGCACTTCCGGGTCCCACTCATTGAGGGCAATCAGCATCTCTGCATAACCCGGCGCTTGCATATAGGTCGCCATACGTGCGACTAATTTACGCAAATAGCCTTCATGGTCAAGACCAATGCCAGTTGCCAATACGGAGTGCAACTTGACGTCTTTGGGGTCCCGACCGGCAAGTTCGGCACCCTCCTCAATAAATGACTTGGCGCGACGCAAGCCATGATCAGTGACAAAGGTATGTAAATGCACGCCATCAAAGTGCTGTCCGGCAAAGCGTAAACTCTTGGGCCCAAATCCGACAAAATGTAGAGGGATATCTGCGCTCATCCAATCGCCCATACTCAGATAGGGCAAGTTACCCATTTTACCCTCGTGCCCCATGATTTTTTCACCCCGCCAAAGGCTACGCAATAGCTGTATACCCTCTGCCATTTGAGCATTACTGACGGAGTTCAGACCCATTAGTTGATTGCGAATAGCGACCCCCCGTGCCAAACCTAGCTCAAAACGCCCACCCGACATATAATGCAGAGTGCTGCACATCGTTGCGAGCACCATAGGGTGGCGAGTATGAAGATTGGTGCCCCCTGTGGCGACATGAATAGAGTCCGTCACCGCCAACGCCGCCGAGCAAATCACGCCAGCATCTTTAACATCGAACCGCTCCGACACCCAGACTTTACCCAACCCTAAAGCTTCTGCCTGCTTAGCTTCTGCAATTGCATCGGCCGGCGTAGTGGTATGGCCTGGTAGTAAATAACAGCTCAATTCCGGAAATTCTGCCGTGCTTGTCATCGTCATTCTCAATTCGGTGAGTTAAAGTCATTAGGGAAAGTCTGAAAAACAACATTTCCGCACAGGCAGGAATTCATACATACCCTACGCCCATGTCGCGCCAGTAATGGAAGGAGTGTCTTGCAGAGCACCCCTAAAATCCATAGCGCTGATTGTACTCTTGGAACAGGGGATTGTGTGCTTTTCGACTCAAGCCAAAGTCCTCTAGGGTATACTGATGCGTACCGTGTTTATCTCGAGGTCTATGATCAAGATAATGCTGCATGGCCTGCCGTGCTTCTGTACTAAAGTCAAAACCAAAGTGTTGATAGAGATTGTCAATAATTGCGATGGGATCAGTAATAATATCGCTAAACTGAACATCGAAAAACCGACTGTCTTTATCGGGCATAGCGTCTCGTTGTGCCATGCCCGCCTTTAACATTCCAGAGAAAAAAGTCACCTCATTAGCTGCTATTTCCATAGGGTCAATGTCATCGCTAAAGGCGCTATGCAAGGTACAAGACAAACTGGAAATCGAGCCCATTACATCCATTGGGTCGCGATGAGTTTGAATAATCGCAGCATCGGGATACTGCTTAACAATAGCATCGAGATAGGCCAGATGCGGTGGAGTCTTTAATACCCAGCGCTGTTTGCTGTAATCCACTTGTAAGTGCTGAAGAAACTGATAGTGCCAAGCATAGGCCTTCGCCATATCCTGATGGGATGTCCATTCACGGTATTGGGGAATAAAAAAAGTGGCGCCGTATTGATCTGATATAAAGTGCGATGCAAGAATGGCTACGCACTCCTGCGGCAATTGTGAGCCAATTTCATGGATAGCCTTAAAGCCAGGCGCCAGTATTTCTGTCTTCTGCAAGACCTTCTCTACTTCAGCAATACGTGGGTCCGATGAGAAAGTATCTTGATGAGCTGGCGGCATGGGCTGCGAGACTTCCCAACTCACCGGCGATCGATGTGCAGGATCCTGTGCAAGCAATTCGTAAAGGATGGTGGTTCCTGTTCGGGGCAGGCCTAACACAAATAAAGGACGTTGAATGTTTTTTTGCGCGACTTCTGGTCTCTGTTTTCTATAATCTGTTAACTGCAGGCGGATCTTCAAATTATCAATCAACATGCCTTGCGCCGCTATGCGCCCTATCTGGGATAACTTAGCCTCCCTATCCAATGATTGGCAGAGCCTATTCAGGGCAGGCAGAAAGCTCTCGTCGCCAAAATCATTGAGCCCGGTCTGATTTTTAGCCTTAGACAATAGAGATTGAGGCGATAATGACGGCACAGCGATGCCAATCGCTCGCAGCCCACGCCCCAAACGGTTAATCAACTTGATAGCTAACGGCTGTTGAGCCGATGGGTACCGCATACTGTAACTCTGCGATTATTCTGTCTCTTATACACATCTCCGAGCCCACGAGACTAGGCATGATCTCGT
>CAJXTK010000017.1 GCA_913061115.1 uncultured Haliea sp. | reverse complement strand
CGAGATCATGCCTAGTCTCGTGGGCTCGGAGATGTGTATAAGAGACAGAGGTACTGTTGAAAAAACCGATCGAAGCAGTCCAGAAAGATCACTTCTTCTGCGGGCGTCTTCGCCAGTGTCATCGCCAGGCCGTCGCGCAACAGATTGCGATCGGAGTAACCCAGCGTAGCGGTTACCGCCACGGCGTCTAATGTCTCTGCTGGAGAAACTCTTATGTCGTGGCTGCGCAAGACCTGAATAAAATCGACAAGATTGGACTGCATGGTCCCTGATCCCCCGTGCTGTTATTGTCTGCCAAGATTTTTTCAGCGGCTGGTGATTATCCTGTGCCTGTGTCTGATGAGCTAGTACTCAAAAGGCTGCGCAATTCGCTATCCGTGGCTTCGATATCTTCCTCATATTTCAACAGGACATTGAGCGTGCTGCGGACCAGCTCTTCTTCTAACTGATTGGCATGTAACAGCATTAGGCTGCGCGCCCAATCGATGGTTTCTGAAATAGCCGGCGCTTTCTTTAGGTCCAGCTGTCGCAAAGAGTGCACAAACCCCACGAGTTGGTGGCGCAAATGCTCATTCACGTCCGGGACACGGCTGCGAATGATTCGCTCCTCGAGTTCCACTGTCGGGAACGGAATATACAAGTGGAGGCACCTCCGTTTGAGTGCATCGGAAATATCCCGTGTGTTATTGCTGGTTAGAAATACCATGGGAGTCGTGCGAGCTTTTACTGTGCCAATTTCAGGAATAGATATCTGATAATCAGACAAAATTTCCAGCAATAATGATTCGAACTCATAATCAGATTTGTCGACTTCATCTATCAGTAAAATAGCGCCTTTTTCCTGCTGCATGGCTTTGAGTAAAGGGCGTGGCTCCAAGAATTCCTCAGAGTAGAATATGTCACCAAACTGATGCAACTTCGCGACGGACTCAGCAAGGCCGGTTGCCCCTTGCAATAAATCTCCGAGCTTTTCCTTCAGCACCTGTGTGTACAGTAACTGTTTCCCGTACTTCCACTCGTAGAGTGCCTTGGCCTCATCTAAACCTTCATAACATTGCAGGCGAATTAGCGGTGTATCGAGTAACAGGGCAATCGTTTTAGCCAGCTCTGTCTTGCCTACACCCGGGGGGCCCTCAATCAGAATAGGTTTACGTAACTGAAAAGCCAAAAAGACAGCTGTCGCAATCTTACGGCTACAGATATACCCAAAAGATTCAAAACCCTGCTCAATGATCTCAACAGACTCAAGCTGCGGAAAATGTTGTGTGTGCAACGGAATACCTCGATTCTCAAGCAGCTATTGTACGCGATACTCGCTGAGAGAAAACATGCTTATCCGCCGGTTGTATTCATAAAGCGAACGATGTCGGGTGTTTCGTCTAGGTCGAAGTGATGGCTTTCGGGCTTTATGGACATAGCATTGATGATGGTTCTCTTGAGTGTGTCCAGTGTGTAATCTTTCGCGCGGATTACTCCGCGCAGGTCGACCGAGTGTTCATTGCCTAGGCACAGCAGCAGCTGCCCTTCAGCGGTCACGCGCACCCGATTACACAAATGGCAAAAGTTATGACTATGAGGGGAAATAAAGCCGATCCGCGTTGGCCCGCCTGTGGTGCGGAAGTAGCGAGCGGGGCCAGCGGTGTCTTTTGGGTCACCCAATGGTTCCAGTGTGTGCTGTCTCGAAATAATGTCGCGCAATGCCTCGCTGCTGCAGAAGCTCAAGGCGCGGTCGTGCTCATCAATTAGCCCCAATGGCATCTCTTCGATAAAAGCGATATCAATATTGCGTTGATAGGCGAAATTTACCAGATCAAGTACTTCATCCTCGTTGCGACCCTTGAGAATGACTGCATTGAGCCTTATCTGCTCGAAGCCCGCTTCAATAGCCGCGTCGATGCCCGCGATGACCTGATTCAGGTTGCCATGCCGTGTGAGTTGGCGAAATCTGCGGGGTTGCAGACTATCTAGACTAATATTGATGCGAGTCACGCCAAGTTGGTGCAAATCTGAAGCCATACGATGCAGCTGCGAGCCATTGGTTGTTATCGCCAATTGGTCAAGACCGGGCAGTTGCCCGAGGGGTTCGATCAACGCCAAAATATCGTTGCGGATCAGGGGTTCGCCTCCAGTGAGACGTATCTTGCCAACACCGAGCTCAACAAAGGCGCGGGCTATCTCCTGTATTTCCTCCAAAGTCAGAACGTGCTGTTTTGGCACGAACGTCATATCCTCCGCCATGCAGTAGACGCAGCGAAAGTCGCAGCGATCGGTGACAGAAAGACGAACATAATCGACCCTACGTTGAAATCGGTCGATCAGTACCTTGGGGAATTCATTCATAATGTTACGTAGTGTAGCGCTTTGGGAGGCACTGCTCCAGCGCGGGGTTTACACCAACCGGTGACTGGGACAGGATGGTTGGAATTTTGATACCAAGGGGATGAATTTGTTGTCGATAGGTCAGTGGGCTCTTTGGGTGGGACCTGTGTTGGGAACAGTGGCTGCGGCCGCCAGTATGTCCGCCGGTTACGGTTCGGATATGGCTATCGTCGGATTTGTCGCGGTGTTGTGTGTCATCTGGTGGATATTTGAGCCGGTCCCGATACCTGTTACCTCGCTATTGCCGCTAGCGATATTGCCTTTATTGGGTGTGCTGAGTCCCAGTGAAGTCGGCGAGGCCTATGGCTCACCCTTGATCTTGCTGCTGCTCGGTGGCTTTTTACTGTCGAAGGCGATGGAACACTCGGGCGCGCATCGCCGCATAGCGCTGGGTATGGTGGCGTTGTTCGGGGTTAGCAGTGGTCGTCGGCTCGTGATGGGTTTTATGGCAGCGGCGGCCGTGCTGAGTATGTGGATATCCAACACGGCCACAGCGCTAATGCTCTTGCCTGTTGCGTTGGCAGTGCTTGACGCTGTTGACGACAAGTCGCGCCTCGCGCCTCCTCTGCTACTCGGCATTGCTTATGCCGCGAATATTGGGGGCCTAGGAACACCCATAGGTACGCCCCCGAATCTGATCTTTATGCAGGTCTACCAGGAAACGACTGGGCAGGTGATTAGTTTTACCCAGTGGATGGGTTGGGCGCTACCGGTCGTTGTATTGATGGTGCCAGCCATGGCCCTGATATTGACGCGCAATTTGAGGGGTGCGTTGGAGTTACAATTACCTGAGGTGGGGCCTTGGCGTTCACATGAGCGCCGCGTAATGGTGGTGTTTGGCTTAACCGCTCTTGCCTGGATTACGCGCAGTGAACCCTTTGGTGGCTGGAAGGCATGGTTGGACTTGCCGCAGGCTAACGATGCGTCTGTGGCTTTGCTCGCGGTGGTGGCTCTGTTTCTTGTGCCCGACGGTAAGGGCCAGCGTCTGTTGAGCTGGGAGCGCGCCAGTACCATTCCGTGGGGCGTATTGTTGTTGTTTGCGGGCGGTATTTGTCTTGCAAAGGGGTTTGTGAGTTCGGGGATGAGTGATTTGATCGGGCTGTGGCTGACGGAAATGATCAGTATGCCTATGTACCTACTGATGGCGCTTGTTTGCCTATTGGTGACTTTTATGACCGAAGGGACGTCCAATACGGCCAGCACCGCACTGCTAATGCCGATACTGGCAGCAGCGGCGCTGGCGGCGGGAATCTCGCCGGAATTAATCATGGTGCCGGCAGCGATGAGTGCCAGTTGTGCCTTCATGTTGCCTGTTGCTACGGGGCCTAACACAGTCGTGTTTGGCACCGGACAGATCACCATTGCCCGAATGGCGCGAGAGGGTTTTATTATCAACCTTCTAGGGGCAGTGGTTATCAGCAGCGTATGCTACCTGTTGCTCACGTGAGCCGAGGCACCGCTAGAAGAGACGCTAGAGCAGCGCCATCATAGTTTCGGCAGAGCTCACGTCTACGCCCGCACCCTCTTCTACATTCAGATGGCTAACGGCGCCGTCCTCAACAATCATGGCAAAGCGCTGGCTGCGCATGCCCATGCCAAATCCATTGCCATCCAATTCCAAGCCAAGTGCTGCCGCAAAGTCTCCGTTGCCGTCCGCCAGCATTAACAGTGCTTCTGCATTTTGGGCTTTACCCCAGGCGCCCATTACGAAGCCATCATTTACCGACATACAGACGATAGTGTCTACGCCTTTGGCTTTGATGTTGTCAGCGTTTACCACGTACCCGGGTAAGTGAGTGATACTACAGCCTGGCGTGAACGCTCCCGGCACGGCGAACAACAGCACTTTTTTGCCGGCGAAAATCTCGTCAGTGGTGATGTCTGTTGGACCTTTTTCGCCCATGGTCTTCATTGTGCAGGCGGGAATTTTGTCTCCGGTCTTAATAGTCATGTTACGCTCCAGTAAAAATATAGTGTCCAAAGTGAGCAGGAATAGTACCAGATGTTGGGTGAAATACACTGTCTCCTGTGCAAGGGAGTCGAAATAATGTCTTACTTTAGGGACAGGAACCGCTCCTATTTGTGTTGCAGTACCTGCGGGCTGGTGTTCGTGCCGCCCGCCGAGTATGTGTCCCGGTGTGCCGAGAAAGCTGAGTATGAATTACATCAAAATGACATTGACGACCTCGGTTACCGAAAGTTCCTGTCGCGATTGATGTCTCCCCTCGTCGAGCGGCTATCCCCCGGCGCCCATGGCCTGGACTTCGGTTGCGGCCCGGGGCCGGCTCTGGCGCATATGTTGCGGGAAATTGGATTTGAGGTGTCTCTCTACGACAGTTTCTTCGTGCCCGATGAGGGCCCACTGGATGCGGAGTATGATTTTATTTGCGCCACTGAGGTGGTCGAACACCTGCATCGTCCCGCACAGGAGCTGGAACGTTTATGGTCTTTGCTGCGTCCGGGTGGCTGGATGGGCGTTATGACCAAGTTAGTCCTTGATCGCGCTGCGTTTGCCCGCTGGCACTATAAAAATGACCCCACGCATGTGTGCTTTTTTAGTGTGGACACGTGGCGTTGGTGGGCACGGAATCATGATGCCAGTTTGGAAATCATTGGGGCAGACGTCATCTTGCTCCAGAGAGCGTCCTAATTGTCCCCGGTCAGCATCTCGATATAAGTGTCTTCGCACTCGCGGTAAAAACTGAGCTCATCATCACCAAGATAGGGCGCGACCATGGTTAGCAGCTGTAATACGCCCTGGTGAATAGTGACCTGTGGTGAGCGATTGTCATGCAGCAGGGCTTCGTAGTTGAACCAGAATGTCAGATTCAACGTCATGTTGTCGACCAGTCCGAGCAACTGCTGATCTCTAGCATCAATGACGTCCTGTTGCAGGAGTGCCTGACAAATCGCATAAAGAGCAGCACGTTTCAATTGAATCAGTCGCTTGAAACCACGCTTGATGCCGGAATAGCGTTGCAGGATGTTGTCGAGATTGTGGTACAAAAAACGGTATTGATACATCTCCTCCATAACGACATAAAGATAGTACCAATTGTCTTCCGCGCTCCCACGCCCAGTGCTTAGGGGGCGTTCTATTGGAGCCGTTAGAGTATGACTCATGCCCAGCTCGTATTGCTGGAATAGCTCGGCAATGATCTGATCTTTACCTTTGAAATGGTAATAGAGATTGCCGGGGCTGATATCCATTTCATTGGCAATGTCTATAGTCGTAGTGCCGGCCTCGCCCTCCTCATTAAACAGCGCGAGGCTAGTGTGGAGAATACGGTCCCTTGTTTTCATGCTAGGTAGGCATCAGACTTTACGTTTTTTTGCGGCGGCTTTGGCCCGAGGCGCGCTTTTTTTGCTGGCCCCTCCCCGAGCGGGAGATGCCGTGGCGACGGGTTTTTTGGGCCGAATAGCGGCCTTGCCTGTGGAGGTGCTATTGCTGCGCTGCTCTGCAAGCGCCTTGCTGAGTCGGTCTACTTTCCTGGTGAGCTGGTCGACTTTTTTGTGTAGGGCTGCCAAGTCTTCGATGCGGGCTGGCCGCTGATTATGAAAATTTTCGCGGACTCGGTTGATTCGCTCTTCCACCGAATGCCGAGCTGCGACGGTGCTACCCTTGGCATCCTCTTCCAGGGCAGTGCCGGCTTTCACCAGATCACGAAATAATTTTGGTGGCTCGAGTGCTTTTTCTAATCTTCCCTGTGCGTCCTCCACGGCTTTGCCGTAGGCACCTAAACCCGCGAGCCATATATTTTTGGCGATTTCACTGGCTTTGTCTGTGACCTTACTTTTTTCATCATCCATGCCATATGCCTTTTTAGCTACTGACGGTGGGCTACTAGGTTAATGTATTCAATCGACCCATTAAAACAGATTAACAGACAAAAAAAAGGGGCCACAGAGTGGCCCCAAAAAATCCTCATAGAGAGAGGTAATCAGTTCTGGATGGAGTGCTGCTTAGGCAGCAGATTTGAAGCGTACAGATCCCTTCAATTCTTCAAAGCGTGCTTTGGCTTTTTTCAGTTGAGTTTGCAGAGCTTTGCGGTCAGTTAGATTTTCCAGCTCCAGTTTAGGTAGATCAATGTCGTCAATAGCGACTTTAGCAACCTTCTCTAGCTTAGCGCCACGCGTGACCAGCTCCATGTAGGCTCTATCAGCTTTCTTACGGCGCACTTTCAGCTCTTTTTGCAAGCTGCCAAACTGTTCCTGTGCTTGGTCGTACGCCTTACCATAGAAGCCAAGGCTAGCCAGAAAAACATTGCGGCCAGCTTCCTGGGCATTAGCAACAAAATCCGGTGTAGATTTTTTTGCGGTGGCGCGCTTGGCGGCCGGTTTTTTTGTGGCGACAGACTTACGTTTTACGACAGGCTTGCTCTTTGCAACAGGCTTACGCTTGGCAGCGGGCTTACGAGTGGCTTTAGTTGCTGTTTTCTTTGCTTCGGCCATGATTCAGCTCCTTGGGAGGGATAAAAAAATTTAATGGCCGTTGCCAGCCGTTGGAAAGCAGAATACGGAAGAAAATTAGAATAAACATACTAATGAAAGTCATTTTTTTACGTTTAGCGTCGTCGGCTCTCTAGGCGGCTAAACAACAGTGCCTTGCATAAAGGGTCACCGAGCAGTGAGCCTTTTGCAATTTTCTGAATTATAGGCGGGACTTGGGCCCTGCTGCGGTGATGTCCTGCGACACCTGAAACTTCTTAATGTTTTCCTCAAACAGGGCGGCCAATTTGCTCGCCTGTTCGTCATAGACGGCTGCACTACCCCAGCCTTTGCGTGGGTCGACGTATTTGGCGTCGACGCCCGGGATTTCCGTTGGGAAATGTAGGTTGATAATGTCCAAATGATCGGTAGGGGCATTTAACAACACACCTCTCTGGCAAGCCTGGACGACTGCGCGGGTAACTGGGATGGGAAATCGTGACCCTGTTCCGCCAGGAGCACCTGACCCACCTGCCCAGCCGGTATTAACCAGATAGACATGGCTGTCGAAATCGTCGATGCGCTTCATCAGTAATTCGGCGTAGTCACTGGCCGGTCGCGGCATGAATGGAGCACCGAAGCAGGTGGAAAAAGTCGGGTGTATGCCCGCTTCAGCGCCCAGTTCAGTGGAGCCCACTCTGGCGGTATAGCCACTGAGGAAGTGGAATGCCGCGGCTTCCTTGGACAATATTGAGACTGGGGGTAACACTCCGGAGACATCACATGTCAGGAAGATCACGCACTTTGGCTCGCCACCACTGTTGGTGTCAGTGCGTTTTTCGACATGCTCCAGCGGGTAACAGCAGCGGCCGTTCTCCGTGAGGCTTGTGTCGCAATAGTCGGCAAGACGGCTGTCATCTACGACGACATTTTCGACAATGGCGCCAAACCTAATAGCGTCCCAAATCACTGGCTCATTTTTTTGACTCAAGTCAATGGTTTTGGCGTAACAACCCCCTTCAAGGTTGAAAACTGAGCCCTTGGCCCAGCCGTGTTCGTCATCACCGATCAGGTAGCGATCGGAGTCGGCGGAGAGTGTGGTTTTGCCCGTTCCAGATAGACCAAAGAATAGGGTGGTGTCGCCATCTTCGCCCACATTGGCACTGCAGTGCATGGGCATAACATCTTTTTCAGGTAATAAGAAATTTTGCACTGAGAACATGGATTTTTTCATTTCGCCGGCATAGCGCATGCCAGCAAGCAGTACCTTTCGCTGGGCAAAATTAATGATAACAACGCCATCGGAGTTGGTGCCATCGCGCTCAGGGTCACACTCGAAACTAGCGACGTTGAGAACATTCCATTCGGGCTTTCGGCCGGCATTATAAGTCTTGGGGCGGATAAACATATTGCGCCCAAACAGAGACTGCCAAGCGGTTTCTGTTGTGACTTTCACGGGCAGGTAGTGATCGCTGTGCTCGCCCACATGAAGGTGGGTAATGAATCTCTCACGAATCTCCAAATGTGACTGCACACGATCCCACAGAGCGTCAAACTTGTCGCTGTCGAAGGGCCGATTTACGCTGCCCCAGTCGATGCTGTCTGCGGTGCTGGGTTCTTTGACCACAAATCGGTCAGCAGGTGAGCGGCCTGTGCGTCTTCCTGTTGTCACCAGCAAAGCGCCAGTATTGGTCAATATTCCCTCTCCGCGCTTTAGTGATGCTTCAATCAGTTTGGAAGGTGCCAGGTTGGTGTACTCCTGGGCGGTGTGGGTATCTACAGTCATTGTTCGTCCTGTCAGTATGCAGCGCTAGCCGGGTCGAGCCTTTGCGCTAATTATCGGGCCCTAGCTGGGGCCCGATTATGTCAGAATCGCCGCGTTATGCGAAATATATCGGGCATAATTTCAGCGAATTCCGCCTAGCAGGCGCTCAGTGTAAGATTTTCGCCTCATCGTCTTCTAAAATATTGGCGAGGTCACTGCGGCTATACTGGTAGTGCTGGTTGCAAAATTCACAGTCCATGGTGATGCTGCCCAGTTCTTCTAATAACTCTTCAATGTCGGCGGGATTTAAAGTGAGTAAGGCCTTGTGGGTGCGGTCGCGGGAGCAGCTGCAGTGAAAACTGACATCAGAAGGTTCAAATAGGCGCACACGGTCTTCATGGTAGAGTTGATAAAGCAACTGTTCACTCTCAACTTGGCGTAGCTCACAGTCCGTCACAGTGGACGCCAGTGAATAGACGTGCTCCCACTGGTGCGCTCGCTGGTCATCGTCAGTGGTGATGAGTGCAGGCAGCTGCTGTAATAGCAGGCCTGCTGCCCGGTGCCCGTCGGCTGTCAGCCAGACGCGGGTGTTCAATTGCTCGGACCGTTTAAAGTAGCCATCCAGACTGTTGGACAGCGAACCTTGCTCGAGCGGGACGATACCCTGATAACGCTGGCCATGGGTCGGATCGATGGTGATTGCTAGTTGGCCGTCCTTAAGCAGCTGATCATTGCTATCGGAAGTAGCCTGGCCCGCTCCCCGGGCAATACCGCGCACACGCAAGCGGTGGTCACATTCTACCATCAGCAGCGGTATCTCGCCTTCTGATCGCACCTGCAAAATCAATGTCCCCTCGAACTTGAGATTGGTGCTCAACAGCACTGCGGCGGCCAGAAATTCGCCCAGTAGACGACTCACGGCTAAGGGATACTGGTGGATGGCGATTATTTCGCGATACGCCGAGTCGAGGTGGACGATTTCGCCACGGATATCCGCATCCTCAAATAGGAAGCGCCGTGTTTCATCACTGCTCGGCGGTATTTCGGTGGAATCAAGGGTTTCAGGCATGCTGTCGCTCCCGCAAAGCGGCTAAGTAAATACCCAAAGCACTCTGGATGCCAGAGCGAAGACCGTTTTGGGAAGATGTTTACATCACATGCGTCCTCCGTTTAGCCCTGTTCGATCTGTTTCCCAACTCAAGGAACACCTATTGGGCAGCCTGTTTGCACTGTGACCGAGTATCCCCAAAATTAGCTGGAGCAACGGCATTAAGCCCCCGCAGTATTCATTTTTGATGCTCTCATCATGTCCTACTCTTGCGCCTAGAGCAGACTTTGCGACTCTCGCCCCGCCAGCAACTGGATGCAGGGTTTAGTATTTGAGGCCAGCTATGAATAATTTCACCCTCTCTGAGACCTTGACCCTATTAGCGGCTACAGTATGTTTTTTGAGCCAAGCAATAGGCTTCCCTTTTACTGTTTGAGGATTTAGGCAATGAGATTCAGTTATCAGATTGGCATGTGTGAGGCCGACCATTATCTGCCTTTGGCCAGAGCGGCAGAACAGGCGGGTTTCGATGGTATTACGATTCCCGATAGCATTTGTTATCCCCAGGAGGCCAGTTCTAAATACCCCTATAACAATGATGGCAGCAGGGAGTTTCTGGAAAGCGTGCCGTTCATTGAAAGTCTTATTGCGATTGCAGCAATGGCGGCAGTTACCGAGAAAATTCGACTCGCGACATTCGTCTATAAACTGGCCGTGCGCCAGGCGCCTGTTGTGGCCAAACAGGTACAGGGCATTCAGTCGTTGTCCGGCAATCGTTTTGATTTTGGTATTGGGATTAGCCCGTGGGAGGAGGATTTTGCGATCTGTGGCGTGCCCTGGGAAAAGCGTGGGAAGCGATTAGATGAACAGATCGATATTTTGCGCGGACTAGAGACTGGCGAGTATTTCGGCTATGTGGGCGAAATCCACAATATGCCGGCCAACAAGATGAACCCAGTGCCCACCAAGCCAACCCCGCTGCTGATTGGCGGACACACAGAGCTAGCCTTGAAGCGCGCTGCGCGGGTGGGTGATGGCTGGATGTGTGCAGGTGCGAATATTGAGGAGCTGGAGGCGTATATCGGCCGCATTAATCAGCTGCGTCAGGAATACGGGACGGCGGATAAGCCTTTTAGGGTATATACCACCGGACAGAATGCCTTCACTCCTGAGGGTATTGAAAAGCTCGAAAGCATTGGGGTGTCTGACGTCATTATCGGTTTTCGCAATGTGTATGCAATGGAAGCCGATAAGCCTTTGGAAGAAAAAATCGGCATGCTGAACTGGTACGCGGGCGAGTTTATTCATGGCTGAGTACGGGGTCAATACTCCGGTCCTGGTCGGTGTGGGTGCTGTTCAGCAGCACATTGAGGATTATGAGCGCGCGCTGGAACCGGTAGCCCTGATGGAGCAGGCTTTGCGCAATGCCGCCGTCGACGCAGGCAGTATGCAGCTCCTGAGTTTGGCAAATGAAATTTTGGTGCCGAAAAGTCTCTGGAGCTACACAGATCCAGGACGTTTGTTGGCCGCTTCTTTGGGCGCACACTCGGCCACTACGCTGCTGGCCGAATTTGGAATATTACAACAAAGCCTGTTGACCCGGGCTTGCCAGCGCATAAAGGATGGAGACGCTGAAGTGATGCTGGTTGCCGGTGGAGAGGCGAGGTTCCGCTCTCTGTGTGCAGGCAAGGCCGGTGCCGAGGCTTTCGAAACCCCACAAAACGGTGTTGAGCCGGACATCACTTTGCGACCCCAGGATGAGATGTGGTCAGCTGTGGAGTCAGACAGCGGTTTGGGTATGCCTGTCGGTTACTACGCTATCCTCGATAGCGCGTTACGCTACAAGCAAGGTTTGAGTGTAGACCAGCACAGGGATCAGATGGCCAGTATGTATGCCAGATTGAGTGAACTAGCGGCAGATAATCCGGATGCCTGGTCCGACCAAGTCGTGTCGGCGTCCCATATTCGGGAGCCTTCTGCTGCCAATCGTATGCTGGCTTTTCCTTACACCAAATTGCATAACAGTCAGTGGAATGTCGATCAGGCGGCCGGTCTTATATTGTGTTCTGCGGGCGTCGCCGAGACATTAGGTATCGAGCGCAGCAAGTGGGTGTTTCCACAGGCGTTTACGGAATCGAATGACATGTCGGTGGTCGCCAGTCGCAAGGACCTCGGCGCCAGCCCTGGATTTCGTGTTGCGGGACAGGTCGCCATGGCCTTGGCGGGGGTGGATTTTAATGATATTCGCTTTTGCGAGCTCTATTCCTGTTTTCCCTATGCGGTTCGTGTGCAGTTAGAAGAATTTGGCCTGAATTTAAATTGTGATGTGAGTGTCACCGGAGGGATGACCTTCGGTGGAGGTCCTTTGAATAATTTTGCCTTGCAGGCTACGGTGAAAATGGCTCAGTTGTTGCGTAAAAACTCTGCAGAGACCGGGCTAGTGACCACGGTAAGTGGCTTGCTGACCAAGCAGGCGTGTGCGCTGTGGTCGGCCAATCCGGGCATTAGGGAATGGAGCTGTGCAGATGTTACTGATCAGGTGCGTGAGCAGAGTGATGTGTGTGAGGTGGTTTCGAATTATAGTGGGAAGGGCTCCGTTGCCGGCTATACGGTACTGCATCAGGGATCGGATCCTTGGCGCGCTGTGGCCGTATTCGATTTGCCCGATGGCCAACGCACGGTGGCGTATAGTGAGGATCCTGCCATGATCGAGGCCATGATGACGCAGGAGTGCTGCGGTCTGTCTTATTCTGTGGCCGGGGGACGGTTTTAGTAACGCTAGCCTCTGCGAATCTCTCCGGGTGTCATTCCTGTCCATTTAAGATAGGCCCGGCGGAAGTTCGAGGGATCACTGAAGCCTATTTTATAGGCGATACTGGATAACGACAGACGTGTATTTTGCAGGTAGCGAGTGGCGTGTTCGACGCGCACCTGATCCAGCAATTGCTGAAAAGACTGCTGTTCTTCATCCAGGCGCCGTCGGTATGTGCGTGGGCTTAAATTGAGCATATTCGCGATCTGAGGCATCTGCGGATACTGGCCTTCTAGTTTGCGCAGTAATCGCAGAGTCTGCTCGGCTACTGAACTTTCTTCTTCCAGATCTGCCAGCAAGCGGGCACATTCCGCCTCATAGAGATTACGTAATACCGGATTAGAGGAGGGAACGGGTGTGTCGAGCTGGTCGCGATGAAATAAAATTCGGCCTCTCACACAGTTGAAGTAGACCTCCTTTCCGAGGGTCTCGTAGTAGAAGCTGGAGTGAGCCGGCTCTGGATAAGGCAGCTCCATGCGCAGACACAAGTCAGGTGCATTTAATAAACCACGCAGCGTATTGATGAAGGCGCCGTATAAAAGCTCATACCCAAACTCGACTGACACATCGCTCGGCGTGCTGACCAGTGTTAGGACACATTGCTCGCCGATGGTCTCGAGTTCGAGCTGGAGTCTTGACGCCAACAGATGGTGATACTTGAGCAGCAAATCCATAACCTGTGCCAGATCGCGACAGGTCATAAACGCCTGGCCCAGTATGGCGTGAGCGCTCAGATGCAGGCGCATTCCGAGTTTGAGGCCCAGCGCGGGGTCACCGGTCAGTGCTTGGGCATTGGCCACAAGCTTATTGAAATCCTCATCATTGATGCGAGCGCCGATTCCGGAAATACCACTCTTTGCAAGCGTGGTGCCAGCGAGTAAGCTTTTACGCGTGCAATCCTGACTCTCCACCATGTCGATGAGAATCAGAATGTACTGTGCGGGGGTGGTGGTATTAGACATACCCTATTTGGCCACAAAAGACTGCTATTTGACAAGACTTTACCTTGTCGCGGTTTTGGCGATGGCCCATAGTGATACCCTGAAATGATTAACTAGCCGAGCGATGACTATGCAAATTGAATGGACCGAAGAAGCGCCCCGAAAAATCCAGCGCTATGCTGGAGCAGATTACCCCCATGATAATCCCGTTTTGGAGGATGTGCTGACCAGTGCCGATGTTGACTACGTGGCTGAGATTTTCCAAACCCCGCTGAGTGGCTCTTATAACTGGGATTACACGATACAGGATGATCGGATTAAAAAGCTCTATGATCTTGGCAAACAGCTTAATTGGGACCCTGAGATGGACATCGACTGGGACCGTCCGTGGCCGGCTGAAGAGCGGGCTCCGGAGATGATGAATCTCCATGACTATGAGCCCTATCTGGCTATGGACGAAAAAACCAAGGATGAGTTCTGGTTGCATATGAATGCCTGGAGCCTGTCCCAATTTCTGCACGGTGAGCAGGGCGCGCTGTTGGTAGCCTCCCAGCTTTGCTCCTGTGCGCCCACGTTGAACGCCAAGCTTTACGCGGCCTCGCAAACCTTTGATGAGGCGCGGCATGTTGAGGTTTTCAATAAATATCTGCAACAGCGGGTAGGGATGATGTATCCGATCAATACGCACCTAAAAAGTATTGTTGACAAAATCCTCACCGATGAACGTTGGGATATGAAGTTCATTGGCATGCAAATAGTAATCGAAGGTCTTGCACTATCCGCTTTTGCTACAGCCCGCGAAACTACGCCTGATGAGGTACTTAAGGATGTGCTATATCTGGTCACTCGGGACGAAGCGCGGCACGTGACGTTTGGGGTCAACTATCTGGAAGAGTTTGTTAAGACGTTGACCGACGAGGAGCGCGAAGAACGAGCCCAGTTCGCTTACGAGGCTTGTGCTATTAGCCGCGAGCGCCTAGTGGCTACAGACGTATTTAGGCACTTTGGCTGGGATGTCGAAGAGGCTCGCAAAAAAGTGCTGGAAGGGTTTGTGATGTCCACCTTCCGTAATCTGTTATTTCAGCGTGTGATTCCTAATCTCGCTCGTATCGGCTTGCTGACGGAGAAAATACGCCCAAAATTCGAGTCTTTAGGCGTCCTGGATTACGAAAATTTAGCCACTGATGGCGATATCGATTGGTCAGTACTGGAGCGTCCACTCGATATGCAGGAAGCCCAATCCTATGAGCAGAGTATGATGGCTGCGTTCGCTAAGAAGCATGAGGAGGAAGAGGCGAGGGTTGATTCCGCTGCCTGAGTGGTTGCATCCGCCCTGCTGAGCCGCAGGACAGTGGGTGTTAAATAATCGAGGTGTAAAAAAGCCGGCATAGTAGCCGGCTTTTTTGTATCTGGCAGGTGTGCAGCGCTATACAGTTAACGCCTTAACCTGCGCGTTAAGACGACTTTTATGACGTGCTGCCTTGTTTTTGTGGATGATGCCCTTGTCTGCTAAGCGGTCGATGACCGGTACGGCATTGTCATAGGCTGATTTTGCCGCTGCAGGATCACCGCTACCTATGGCGGCGTTGACCTTTTTAATCACGGTGCGAACAAGCGACCGCAAACTAGAGTTATGTGTGCGACGCTTTTCTGACTGGCGGGCACGTTTTTTTGCTTGTGGTGAATTCGCCACGGTGTATTACCTCGATTGAGAGTCAAAAAATTGAGAGGCGCGATTATTCACATTCGCTATCCGCTTGTCAACTGCTGTGACACTGGTTTGCCCACTACGAGCTGAGGTATACTAACGCCTATTAGTCATTATTTGTCGATTGTTGAGGCTGACGTGTTTACGAATGGATAATTCAGTGGTGGCGACCGCCCCTCCCCGCGGCACTTCGGATCGTATTCTCGATGCGGCGGAAGACATCTTTGCCGAAAAAGGCTATAGCGCAACTTCGCTGGGTGATGTTGCAGACCGGGTAGGTATTCGCTCCCCCAGCCTGTATAACCATTTCAAGAACAAGGAAGCGCTGTATGAGGCGGTACTTGAGCGTTTGCTTACGGATTTCTCGGCACCTCTGGCAGAACTAGACAGTGGGCCCGTGACCAATGAGAGGGTCTTCCAATGGCTGGAGACCATCGTTCGTCTACACCATGCCAACCCCAACCTTGCTCGATTACTGCAACATGCAGCCCTTTCTGGCGGGCCTCATACCAATCAATTGATTGATCGATTGTTTCGCCCCATGTTTCAGTCGGGAGCAAAAATAGAGGGTGCGGACATTAGTTTATTCGAAAACTCGGGGTTACAGCCCTGGGCGGTAATGGCTTTTAATAATCTGGTCATGTCTTACGTCACGATGGCGCCGATGTACCGGGACCTACTCGGGGAGGATCCGTTCAGCGACAAAGCCTTGGAGAATCAGCTTAATCTGGTCAAAACCCTGCTACGAGCGGTTTTTGAGTATAAAGGGGAGTAGGTTTTTTCCACTTACGTTAGCATGTAGCACGCAATAAATTATCTAAGAGGTCTGTTCTAGATCATGTTGGTTTCAAATGCAGTACACATCTGGCGCGAGTCAGACGGTGATTATCATATAGAGTGGCGAGCCAGTCATCCCGATACCCAAGTCACGGTTGAACCGGTTATAGCCAGTAGCGCAGCACAAGCGCATTACGATGCCGATACCGAACGGGCTCGCGTGTCGGGTCTCACGCCCGCGAACCGCCATTTTTTTCGTGTGCGTGACCAGCACGGCACTGAAGTGTTAGCGGCAGAGCGTAAATTGGGGATGCAAGGAACGCCAAACTTCAGAGATTTTGGCGGATACCGCTCTGTCGACGGGCGTTTGGTGAGGTGGGGTTTTTTGTTCCGCTCCGGCCAGCTGTCGAATTTGAGTGACCAGGATGTGGCATTGTTGGCTACTCTGGAGCTTGATCTGGTCTGTGATTTTAGGCGCCTAGAGGAGCAGGAAGCTGACCCCAGCAGGTTGCCCGTAAGCAATCCCCCGCGAATAGCGAGCCTACCGATTAGTCCCGGCAGTAACGCGCAATTTTTCGAGCAACTGGGAGGTCAATTCGGTGATAGGCAGGCCATGTTCGATTTCATGGTGGAGATCAATAGAGATTTTGCCGAGGCCCAGAGCGAGACATACGCCCAAATGTTCCGCGAGATATTGGATGTGGAGGACGCGCGATTTTTGGTGCACTGTGCCGCGGGCAAGGATCGTACCGGCTTTGCCGCAGCGATCATTCTCTTGGCGCTGGGGGTCTCGCAAGAAGTCGTGATGCAAGATTACATGCTTACCAAGCGGTTCTTTAGCCCTCACCAGGAGATCGACCGCTTGCGGCAAAAGTACCAGATGCAGCAGATGGAGACTGAATCCATTTTGCCAATGCTGGAGGTGCATGAGGATTACTTGTCTCGCGCCCTAATGGCGATTGCACAAAACTATCCGTCAATAGAGGTTTATCTGGAGGAGGCGCTGGGTATGGGGTCTACAGAAGTCGCTCATTTGCGAGCACGTTATCTAGATTAGCGCTTGAAAAAGGCAAAGCCGCCACCACAGTTGTGGCGACTTTACGGCATCAAGGCTAAGATTAAGACGCCTTGCACGCGGTTTTGGCGGCTTTGATCTGCTTCTTCTCGCAGGCTGTGCTGCTTGCATCACCAACACACCATTTGCCCCGGTTGTTCCAGGCCGTTAGGTCAGCGCGTTTACCATTGGAACACTTCACGGTGTAGTTCGCATAGGCAATGCCATCAGTGGTTGCGGCATTTGACTCAAATACGATACTGGTAGGCTTGGCAGCAAAGCTGTGGGCGGAAAAGATTACCAAAGCCGCCGTCGCTGCAAATTTCAATATGTTCATTACAAATCCTTGTCTACTCGCTGAGGGTGATCGGCTCGATCTGCAACTGTGGTCGAAGAGCGGGCCCTGAAGTTACATTGTACGGTCTATGGCTGATGTTAGATCAGTTACGATTTAGTAACTATTTGGGTATTATCGTAACATTGTCTTTTTGTTTGAGTTGTCATTATGTTTACAACTGTTTGAATAATAACAAGTATATAGATTTTTGGCGATATTTTTTTTGGCCACATTAATGATCTTTAATGTCTCTATTGGTAACGCAGTGAGGTTAGAGGGTGTCTTTAACGTGCAATAAGATCCAGCGGCAAAGCCTTTTGCGTGGCCTCTAACTAAACGCAATGACAGGTTCCCCGCGATATGCCAGATATCCGCCCACATCACTTTGCACTGGGCTGCATTGGTTTGGTTAATTGCTCTGATCTGTATTGAGGCCAGATATTGCACCTGACTGGGCGCAACACGCTGCAGCTGTAGTATACTCGCCGCCACGGCGGGTTGGAGGGTGCTAGGCGTGATGTTTTGTCTCTTTGAATGGCACTGGCCATCAACCTAGGAGCCGTGAACCTTGTGACGAATTTTGGTGGTCTTGAGTATGCTGTGGATCTTTGGTGAATTGAGAAGACTGGCTTGACCGATCCTTTTGTAGATATCCGGCCCTACAGAGATGGAGAGGTGGCGACCGTCCTGTCGCGCTTGCTTGATAATCCGGAGTTTTTGGGTGCTCTAGCAACGTATCGACTGGGTCGATTGGCCTCCCTTATGCCCGGGCTGGTGCGCTCGTTTGTGCGTTATCGGCTCGCTCGTGAAGTGCGTGGCGTGTCGGACGTACGGTCGATACAAGTTATTATCGAACGCTATATGACGCGGATGATTGAAGGCGCCACGGGCGGATTCAGCGTATCAGGCTTAGAGCAGCTTAAGCCTGTGCGCCCCTACCTTTATATGAGCAATCACCGTGACATTGCGATGGACCCTGCTTTTACCAACTATGCGCTGCACCGTGGCGGTTATGAGACCGCGCGGATTGCCATCGGCGACAATCTGCTTACCAAGCCCTGGGTCTCAGACTTAATGAGGTTAAACAAAAGCTTCATTGTCAGGCGTTCAGTCAATGGCCCGCGAGAATTATTGGCCGCATCCAAAACGCTGGCCAACTATATTCAACACTCGCTGCTGCTGGAGAAATCGCCGGTTTGGATCGCCCAGCGAGAAGGGCGAGCAAAGGACGGCATTGACCGCACAGAACCGGTCATTATAAAGATGTTATCCATGAGTCGTGACAAGAGTCAGCGTGGCTTTGGTGAGCATATCGAGGGTCTAGGTATTGTGCCCGTCGCCGTATCCTATGAACTTGATCCCTGTGATGCTATGAAGGCCAAAGAATTATTTGAAAAAGCGACCAAGGGCAGTTATGAAAAAGCCGAACAGGAGGACGTCGCCTCGATTGCTAAGGGTATCGCTGGTGAGAAAGGCCGCGTCCACGTCTCTTTTGGCACCCCTTTGGGCGGCAACCTGAGTACGCCAGATGCGGTTGCAACCGAGGTTGATAGACAAATTATCACTGAGTATTGCCTGCACCCTACCAATCTTTATGCCTACCGTCGGCTATACGGAGGCAATGCCCTAATGTCCACAAAGTTCTATGTGGAGGAGGGGGATTACAGTGAGGCGGCTTTTGATGCTCGCATCGCGGCTATGCCGGAAGCGCATCGTCCCTTCGCGCTGGGTATCTATGCCAATGCGGTGGTCAGTAAACTGGCGCTGGCCGACCGCTCGCCGACGCCTTGCTGAACGAGGATCTAAAAGACCGCATCCGCGAGGCCTATAACGCGATTGTGGAGAGCAAATCTCTCACTCCGCGCTGGGGACAGCGGCAGATGATTGCGGAGATCGCCAATACGTTGTCTCGCATTCCTCCCCCGGGAGAAAATCATAGCGACCTGCCTGCCGTTTGTGTCATCGAAGCGGGTACCGGGACCGGCAAAACGATTGCATACGCGGTCGCGGCGATCACCATGGCTCGGGCTCTCGGCAAACGTCTGGTGGTTGCCACCGCGACAATTGCTTTGCAGGAACAGTTCGTTAACAAGGACTTGCCGGACATCCGTCAAAGCAGCGGCATGGACTTCACTTTTGCTCTGGCAAAGGGGCGACGACGTTATGTCTGTCTATCAAAGCTCGATCGAATGATGGCGGACAGTCAGGGAGAATCATCCCTGATACCGTTGTACCCCGACGGATTTGGTGCGCCGCTTTTGGCAGAGGCCTTGCCCACTTACGACGCTATGCTCGATGCTCTGGGTCGAGGGGAGTGGGACGGCGACAGGGACAACTGGCCCGATAGTATCGGCGAGCAAGTCTGGTTTGGCGTGACCACAGATCACAGTCAATGCAGTGGTCGGCGCTGCCCCAATATTAGTCAGTGCAGCTTCTTTCATGCCCGAGACGAGTTGCAAAATGCAGACATTATCGTCACCAACCATGATCTTGTCCTTGCGGATCTCGCCCTCGGCGGTGGTGCGATATTGTCACCACCGGAAGAAAGCATCTATGTGTTTGACGAGGGCCACCATCTTCCCGATAAAGCGCTGTCGCACTTTGCGAGCTTCTGCCGGCTGCATACCACCATAGTGTGGTTGCAGGACAGTGCCAAGTCGCTGGCGCATTCAGCACCTGCGCTGGTTGCCATTGACGGTGTACAGAAGCTGCTGCAGACCTTGCCCGCAGAAATGGAGCAGACTGTTGCTGCACTGCATGTGGCTGAGCAGACTGTAGCCGTCTTGTTTGAAGAAGCTGAATTCGATGACAGGCGGGATGAGCAACAATTGCGGCTAGAGCACGGACTGGTGCCCGCTACATTGATCCCCATAGCGGAAGAACTCGTAGGTCAATTCCAGAAGTTGAGTAGTGTCCTTTCACGCCTGGAGACGATGCTTGAAGAGGCGCTGGATGATGATTTTGCCGGCTTGGACAAATCGGAAATAGACACCTGGCACATCAACGTTGGCGGCATGTTGGGCCGCGTGGATGCTGCCCTCACCTTGTGGCTGGAGTATGCGGTGAGCGGCGAAGGCGAGTTGCCGCCGAAGGCGCGCTGGATCACGCAAATGAATAACGCGGGACAGTCGGGCTTTGAGCTGCGCTGTAGTCCAGTCCTGGCAGCGGAGATCCTGCAAGACTGTTTATGGTCAAAGGCTGCCGGCGTGATTGTGACCTCGGCCACAATTACCGCACTCAATTCATTTGATCGCTTCAAACTCCATTCCGGTGCGCCATCAGACGCCAATTACAAAGCGGTGGCCAGCCCCTTTAATTATGCCAATGCCACGTTTATTGTGCCTGCCATGGACTGCGACCCCGGCGACGCACAGGCTCACACGGAAGCCCTTATTGAGCGCTTCCCCCATATTTTGGACCAGAATGAGGGCAGTCTGGTCCTGTTTTCCTCGCGCCGGCAAATGCAGGACGTCTATCAAGGGGTCAGCGGAGAGTTCAGTGGTCGAATATTGATGCAGGGGGACTACAGTAAGCAGGAAATTTTACGTCGGCATAAGGAGGCGGTCGATGGCGGGCGCGGTAGCGTCATCTTCGGTCTGGCTAGTTTTGCTGAGGGAGTAGATCTACCCGGAGATTACTGCCGTCACGTGGTGATAGCCAAAATCCCCTTTGCAGTGCCAGACAGCCCATTAGAGGCGGCGTTGGCTGAGTGGGTGGAAGCGCAAGGCCGCAACGCGTTCATGGAAATTAGTGTGCCGGACGCAGCCCTGCGTTTGGTTCAGGCCAGCGGTCGGCTGCTGCGCACAGAACAGGACAGTGGTCGAGTCACGTTGATGGATCGGCGTATTCTGACTCGACGTTACGGCCGCGATATTCTCGATTCGCTGCCGCCATTTACGCGTGAGCTGGGATAAACCGAGATCTCCTTATACGGCAAATAGCTGAACCGGCACGCCGTTGACAATACAGGTGCTTGAGGCCTTATCTAACGATTCGTCTATGAGGTCGTTGCAACTTATACCGGGCAGAATAGTCCCTGCGTTGCTTTGTTTTGAGGCTTCATAAACATGACCAAAACCGTGCGGAATACTGACCACGCCGGGCATCATTTCGTCGGATATTTCTACCGGTATTACCGCCTCGCCTACGTTCGATACTACCTTTACATCGGCCTCATGTTTGAGCCCAAGACGTTCCGCATCGGCAGGATTGATTTTTGCGGTGCAACGATTACTGCCACGTATATACGGTTTCAAGTTGTGCAGCCAGGAGTTCATGTCACGGACATGGCGGCGACCGATGAGTAACATGTCATTGCCATTGTGGCTCTGGGCATCTTGGTCTGATCGGTCTTCAAATCGTTGCTGCAGGCGCGTCAAATCATTTGCAAAGACTTCATGCATCAGATCTATGCGCTTGCCCGGCGTGCGTAATATACCGGGAAGGCGTTGCTGCAGTGGCCCAAGATCCATTGACGCTTGGGGGTGATCCTTGATCGCCTGTAACGATATACCCTCACGGTGTCCAAATTGATCTCCATAAGGCCCACTTCGGATCATTAAGTCGGCAAAGCGCTCGGGAGACGAATCACCGCTAATCTGATCATTGATAATGTCGGCGCTCAGTGGGTAGCTATCGTCCTCGGCCCGCTTTATCACCATGTCGACCATACCCTGATAGACGAAGCCATCCATCTCATCGCGACTCAGCCCCGACATGCGCGCGGCCAACTCTAAGATAATTTCGCCAAGGTCTTTTAGGCCAGGCGCGGGTTCGAATGTCCTGGGCGAAAAGGACAAGTAGTTTCTGGTAGTGAAGTTCTGGAAGGTAACATCAATATTACTGTGCTCAGGGTGAACCGTGCTGGGTAAAATGATGTCGGCCTGACTGGTGGTTTCATTGATATAGATATCCAGTGCCACCATAAAATCGAGCGTGTCGAGAGCCTTGTGGATCTTATCGCCGCGCGGAACAGACAGTACCGGGTTGCCACAAATCGTTAATAAGCCACGTACCTCATTGCCGGGTGCGGTGATTTCTTCGGCCATCAACGATGCTGGAAGCTCACCGCAGGTTTCAGGTACTCCCCGCACCTTAGAATGCCAGCGCCCGTAGGGTTTAATGTCGCCCGCGCCGCCGGGCCCGAAGCCACCTGTGGGTGCCGTGGCCAGCATCATGCCACCCTCGCTGTCAAAATTACCAGTCAGTAGGCTGATCACCATTAGCATCCAGTGTGATGCAAGTCCAAATTCTTGCGTACACAGTCCGATGCGACCGTAAAGCGCCGCTTTTTTTGCTGCACAGTAATCCGTGACTAACTGACGTAATGTCTCGGCGGGGACACCGGTCAAAGAAGCCGTGCTTTCTGGCGTGTAGTTGGCCACCGCTCGGCGCAGCTCGTCCACGTTATCAATGTGCTCTGACAAATGTCCTAGCTGTATGTCATTTCTTTCAAACAGGGTATTCGCAAAGGCCATCAAGAAGTAAGCATCAGTGCCCGGCTGAATAAATAGATGCTGATCGGCTGCTTCTGCCGTCTCCGTGCGCCGCGGATCAATCACCACACACTTACCACCGCGCTGCTGAATATCCATCATGGCACGCCTCACATCCGGTGTGCCTAGAATACTGCCCTGCGACACAAGAGGATTTGCCCCCATGCATATAAACAGTTCTGTGCGTGATAAATCTGGGACGGGGAACAACCACTCGTGACCAATTAAGCCCCAGCAAACCCGCTGCTGCGGCATCTGATCGACTGTGCCGGCAGAGAAAAAACGTTCGGTGCCAATTGCAGTCATCAGTGCTTGCAAGTAGACACCTGCGGCAAAGTCATGCCCGAGTGGATTGCCAACGTATATCGACAGCGCATCTTTTCCATGTGTATCGCGGATGTGGGAGAACTTCGCCGCAATGGTATCAAGCGCTTCATCCCAGGAGATTTCTTGCCAGCCATCGGTGGTTTTTTTTACCGGGTGGCGTAAGCGCTCGGTATCTTCATAGATATAGTTGAAAGCCTGTGACTTTGCGCACACATAACCTTTTGAGCGATGATCGTCAGGGTCGCCCTTTATGGACACGATTTTTTTTTGATCGCGGTCCACTTGCATAATCAGGCCACAGCAGGCTTCGCAGGTAGGACAAATTCTTCGCAGCGTTTCAATGTTGTCAGACATCTTTAATCCTTTTTATATTACTAGCGGTGGCAGCGCGCAACAGTAGTTGCTCCAGAACAAAGGGTAATAGACTCTGTCCGCCGGGTGGGGAGTTTCGCAGCACTAGCTCAATGCGGCGCGTGTCTTCGCGGCTTAAGTACTGTAATTCAGGGGCAACCAAGACAGCAATATTGTCGCCATATGCTTCGGCTAAAATGCAATCCATAACAATGGCTTGGCTCAATATTGAAGACGTGCTGCTTAATTCCTCGTCTTCAAGACCGGCCTGTTCGAGCACTCCTACCAGTTGTGCCTGTATGCGTAACCATTGGCTGGAAACCTGTCGGCGTTCACCTACCAACTTGGCTATTTGCGGGTATAAGCTGAAGTGAGTCTGTACTTGCGACACCCATTGCCTGACTTTGCCTTGCCAATCAGGAGCCGTCAATTGCAATGTCAGCCTGGCTAGAACCAACTCGGATATGCCCAACAACAGATCGTCGCGGTTTTGAATATGGGTATACAAGGACATTGGCGCGACATTCAATTGGCGGGCAACACCGTTTACGGACACTTCCGAGATGCCGCTTTCCAGTAAGCTTAAGGCTGCTAAAAGCACCTGCTCACGAGACAACCGCGCTGGCCTACCCCGCTTTACAGGCGCTGCGGTACTGCCCATGCCCCACCTCTCATTTTGCACTGATATCACTACTGTTTGATTTAGCGTATAGCATACGTTAATGTATCGAAATGTCGCTGTCAAATGACCCTAGCGTCGTCGGCCCTATATCAAGGATGCAAAAAATGGTCACCACAAAACGCACGTTTTGCTCCCTCTGCGAATCTTTCTGTGGCCTTGAAGTAGACATAGAAAACAACAAGATTGTCGACATTCGGCCAGACAACGACCATGTTGTCACCCAAGGTTATGCGTGTGTTAAGGGCACCAAATTTGATTCGGTGCAACACAGTCCAGATCGCATAACAGAACCACAGAAGCGCGTAGGCAATGAATGGCAGTCCATTGGCTGGGACCAGGCCTTAACAGAAATTGCCGATAAAATGGCACGGCTTAAGCGAGAGCATGGAGCGCAATCTGTAAGCCACTTTGTGGGAGCGCCCGGTGGTGCAAATTTACTAGCACCCATATTTAGGGGTGAGCTGTACAAAGGGCTGGGCTCAAATCGCATGTATGGTACGGGCACCTGCGACACCATGAATAAATTTCGTGTCAACGGCGATATGTATGGCTCACCGATGCGGCTGGCTTATCCGGATGTCGACCATACCCAATTTATGATGATTCTCGGAGCCAACCCGCTTATCTCTGGCAATACCCTTTATCACTTGCCCCGCTCGCGTGAACGTTTTGGAGGTATTATTCAGCGCGGCGGTCGGGTTGTATTTATTAACCCCCGACGAATCGAAAGTGCGGGTAACGCCGAGCACCTATTTATTCGCCCCGATACCGATGTGTATTTCTTAGCCGCCTTCTGCAATGAGATCATTCAGCGCGATGCAGTGGCACATGAGCGCATTGAAAGAACTATGAAGAACTTCGATGCGCTGAAACAAACCGTATCGCCATGGACACCGGAGCGACAAGCAAAGGTTACCGGCATCTCTGCATCTGCTCTCATCGATCTGGTAGACAGTTATGTGAGCGCGGGCGCCGCGGCACTGAATATGGCGACCGGTGTTAATCAGGGTCGCAGCGGCACACTGTGCTATTGGCTGCTGGAATCGATCAGTGCCATCTCCGGCAACTTCGACCGCAAAGGCGGCAATTTGATCGGTGAGGGTATTATTGATTTCGCAAGCCAAGCAAAAGACGACCCACAAATGAAGCTGGGGTTTCACCGTGAAGATGATCTTCCTACTGTGAGTGGGCAGCAGGCTGCGGGTATGGTCGCCGATGATATTCTCAATGGGCACGTGCGAGGTATGATCGTTGAGGCCTCGAATCCTTTGTTAGCGTGTGGCAATCCGGATGGACGCCTGCAGCGGGCGATGAACGAATTGGACCTGCTGGTGAGCGTAGACCTATTTCGTAATGAAACAGGTAACCTGGCGCACTACATATTGCCCGCAACCACATGGATGGAGCGAAGCGGCATGCCTTATGCTTTGCAGTCTTTTGTCGGCTGCACGGCAACTCCGTATTTGTATGCCTCAGGGCCCGCGCTGGAGCCGCCTCCCGAAGTGCGCCACGAATGGTGGATCTATGTGCGCCTAGCAGACAAGCTGGGTGTCACGCTTTTCAATAATAAATTTATGAGCGGATTTCTCAAACTGGCGGCAAAATTTGCCTATACGCGCTTTGAGTTTATCAAGGTGCCAGAGCTGATAATCAATGGGATGCTGAAAAAAGCCGGCCAACCAAGCCTTAAGCGTATGCTGAAAAACCACCCCCATGGCATTCGCCTGCCTGATAATGAGGGTGATAATTTTCTCGGTACTGACAGGGTGCTGACCGAGGACGGTCTGGTTGACCTTGCACCTCAACCCTATGTGGATCGATTTAACAGCGCTATCGAGGATCTCTATCAGGAAGAGTTAAACAGCTTGGGTAGAATGAAACTGATTGGCAAGCGTGAGGTGAAACGCATGAACAGCTCGTCTGCAAACTCCCCTCGACTGGTGAAGGACGGCACCAACTACGCCTATCTCAGCCCTCAAGACGCCGACCGCATCGGTATAAATACCTTGGAGCTAGTCGATGTTACCTCGAAGTTTGGGAAAATAACTATTCCTGCAAAAATCACTGATGAGATGATGCCTGGTACCGTAGCAATTCCGCAATGCTGGGGGCACGAAGATGCTGATGGCTTACGGCATGCGCAGCAACATCCGGGCGTAAACTCAAATTTGCTTGCAGGCGATGGCCGCGACAATATTGAAGAGTTGTCTGGAATGTCTCATTTGTCAGGTATTATCGTCGATATCGTAAAATCCCGCCGACCGGCGCTGCCATCGAGCGGCAGCGCTAGTTCAGGTTCTACTGCAGTTTAAATGCGATAGACGTGTCTATGGCGACGCAGAGTCCAGTGATCGTTGTGATCTGACGCTGCACATGGCAGGTGGTATATCTTGCGGCCGCTAAGCATTCAAATGGAGTCCAAAATAATGGCTGATCACGACATTTTTCTGTCAATCCGAGGTGAGTATGGGTAGCCAAATAGCTGAATTGCTGATCGATATCGAGGCGCAGCTACGCCAGCTAGGGCAGTGGGATAAAGTACCTCCTGAGGCCGACGCTCTGGCCTCAGAGCAGCCTTTTTGTGTGGATACATTGCGGCTACCACAGTGGTTGCAGTTTGTTTTTTTACCCACCCTTTACGCAATGCTGGAGGAGTCGCAAGATCTGCCTCAGGGCTGCGGGATTGCGCCGATGGCAGAAGAATACTTTCGCGGAACCGGCCTTTTTAGCAGCGAATTAGTGGCCACTCTGGTGAGGGTAGACGAGTTGTTATCCTAGGAACACTAGGCAAAAAAGTATGTATCTCGATAGTATGTGGGAGATAGCTGACCTCCATACTGAATTATGGTAACGTCATTCGTTTAATAATAAATCATCTGTGAAACCGAATATGCAGCCGAAACCTTTTGTTAAATATGTATTACTGTCTCTTGTTATACGTCGAAGGTCGATTGCTTTTAGGAAAATAATATTGGGGGTGTTTTTTTGTCTGCCCCTCTGGGTGCATGCTGGCGGCGCGGTCGTGGGGCAGGAAGCGCCTGCTGTGCGCTTGCCTGAATTATCGGGTGGCGGGGACGTGACCCTAGAGTCCTTGCGCGGTAAAGTAGTGTATCTGGATTTCTGGGCTTCTTGGTGCGGTCCCTGTCGAGTCTCCTTCCCTATTCTGGAAGCATTGGCGAGCGAGTTGGGCCCCGACGGTTTTGAGGTGCTGGCGATTAATGTGGATGAAGTGAAATCGGATGCGCAGGAATTCCTATCTGATGTTCCAGTGAGTTACCTTGTGGTGCGTGATGCGGAGGGCGTCTCGCCACAAGCTTACGGAATTCTGGGAATGCCTACTGGCTATCTTATCGACCGAGAGGGCGTGGTTCGCGAAATACATCAGGGCTTTCGAAAAAGTGATGGTGATCAATTGCGGGCCGAAATTGTTAAGCTGTTGGGAGAATAATAATTTTAAAATTTATGACAGGAATTTTATTGGTTATCGTGATTTGCGGTTGCGAAACGGTGCAGCCCTGGGAGCGTGGGATCCTTTCCAAAGATGAAATGCAGTGGCAGCCTAATGTGATGGAATCGCGGCTGCGTAATCAGGTTTACGCAAGTAAGGAAGCCTCGTCGGGCGGCACGGGAGCCGCTGGCGGCGGCTGTGGGTGTAACTGATGGCGTCTCGTAAGGACGATCTCAATAAGACACTGGCCGCACTCACTTCGAGCGCTTTTTTGCTGCCTGCTTATCAGAGCGCTATGGCCGATGCGCCGCCGGAATTTACTGAAATAGGCATGCGCTACAGTAAATATAAGGAAGACGATCTATCTGCTAAAAAGGTCTTCGGGGGGCGCAGCCAGAGAATGGACATTGATGTGGCCCAGTTTCATCTATTGGCCCCCGTCTCAGATGACTGGTCTGTTGCCTTAGATGTGGGATGGGAGGACATGAGCGGCGCCTCACCTTGGTTTGTTGGCGAGAGTATCGAGGCTGGCGATCCAAAGGTTGTTATGAGTGGAGCCAGTATCGAGGATACGCGGACTGAAGTGAGCGTTACTACCCGCTACTATTTTGACAGCGGCACCGCCGGTGTTAACTTTACCTATTCCGATGAGGACGATTATGAATCTAAATCGATAAGCCTAGATGGTTCGCTTAACAGTGAAGATGGGTTAACCACCTACAGTGCCTCATTGAGTGCATCTGATGATGATATCACTCCGACTCAGGGGAGCTATCCGACCAATACATTGTCAGCCACTAAGGACATACGCTCGGCGTGGATAGGCGTATCGCGTATTATCAGTAAACGCGCACTGGTGCGTTTTGGGCTTAGCTATACCTACCGCGACGGGTATCTTACGGACCCCTACAAGTATAAGGATAGCCGTCCGGATGAACGCAAGGAGTGGACCGCTAGTGCAGGGTACCGTCATTTTTTCGCTGAGCAAAATGCTGCACTGCATGTCGATTATCGGTATTTTGATGATGACTGGGACATCGCATCACAGACTCTTGACGTCGCATGGATCCAAAACGTTGGACAGGATATAACAGTGGCACCGTTCATTCGATATTACACGCAGGATAAGGCGAAGTTCTTTTCTGTAGTGATAAATGACGACAACGATAGTGATTATTTTTCGGATGACTACCGGTTGTCATCGTTCGGGGCTTTTTCTTACGGCTTGCGAGTGAACTACGAGATTGGTAACTGGTCTATTAACGCTGATGCAGAGCGTTATCAAACCGACGAGAGCTGGGGTCTATACAGCGGCGAGGAAGCGCCGGCCCTTGTTGATACTTGGCGTTATGGCGTTGGGCTGAGCTACGCTTTTAAATAGGTGCTGGTTGTTGATGGTACGCATCGAGCACAACTTTAAAGCTATGGGTGGTCCTTGCTGCCTGCGTCTGGATGCGGATGATGATGCCGTTGCGGGGGTTGCCATCGCAGCCGCTGTCGCAGAGGTGACCCGCCTTGAGAAAAAATACAGTCGCTACCTTGATGAATCCCTAACCAGTCAAATCAATCGCGCCGCCGGCGCCGGAATACCCGTACCTATCGATCAAGAAACATCAGCTCTGCTCAGCTATGCAAATACTGTATGGCAGGAAAGCGATGGGCTGTTTGATTTAACATCCGGTGTACTGCGCTTGGCCTGGGATTTTAAATCCGGTCGTTGCCCTGATCAGCTGGAAATTGATGCTCTGCTGCCCTTGGTGGGGTGGGATTTGGTGCAGCGGGAGCAGGACAACGTGTATCTCCCCAGGGCGGGAATGGAGCTGGACTTTGGTGGCTGTGTGAAAGAGTACGCCGCCGATAGTGCTGCCATGCAATTGCGACGCCACGGGGTTGCGTCTGCCCTGGTCGATCTGGCAGGTGATATGGTTGCGCTTGGTGCGCCTCAAGGCAACGCTAGTGGGGTTTCAGGTTGGCCGATAGGCATTCGGCACCCGGTTGAAAAAGACAAAGCATTGGCTGGCGTATATCTGCCTGAAGGTGGGCTAGCCAGCAGTGGC
>CAJXTK010000016.1 GCA_913061115.1 uncultured Haliea sp. | reverse complement strand
CGAGATCATGCCTAGTCTCGTGGGCTCGGAGATGTGTATAAGAGACAGGCTTAGCAGTTTGCCCTCGTCAGTTCCATACCAGTGACCCAGTAGCATCGCGGTGCTGGACCCAGGCCGGCGGTGCAATAACTGCAGTAATTCCCGTAGTAACTGCCCATCGTCCCCGCCTACCTCGTCTGTCCCGTATTGTAGATCGGGGCTAACCAGCTGGGCGATATCCGGCTGGTGCAACACTAGGGCAATGGCGGCCTGCGCTAGGTTGGAGTAGCCCTTTGCTGGGGCCTGATGTGTGAAGCGCGCGGGTTGCGGGGGTTCGGACTGCGCATGATCTGGCCTAGGAGGCCCATCGTAATCGGCTGGCGGTTCATAGTCGGGTTGGGGGCCATAATCTGGCAGCGCGTCTGTGGGTGCTGGCGATGGCGCCTCCAGCAGCATCAGGCTGCTTAGTTCTAGCCCGGTGCGCTGCGCCAGTGCCTGGAACATCAACTGGCGGTAGACCCCTTCCGGTAGCTGGCGGACATAGGGCAGAGCCAGTTTGCTCATGCGCGCACGGCCATCCAGGCTAGCAAGGTCAAGCCCCTGCGCTACAGCATCAAATAGGAATGTTTCCAGTGGCACCGCTTTGCCCAGCAGTGCTTCGAAATGCGCCTGACCACCACCGCGCACCGCATCATCGGGATCCTGCCCTTCGGGCAGAAACAAAAATTTGGCTTGGCGACCGTCTTCCATACACGGTAGTGCGGCCTCCAGCGCCCGAAAGGCCGCTTTGCGTCCGGCCTCATCACCGTCGAAGCAAAATACAACTTCCGGGCACAGGCGATAGACGCGTTCTAGATGGGTGTTGCTGGTAGCAGTGCCCAGTGTCGCCGTGGCGTAGGAGATACCGTGCTGCGCCAGGGCAATCACGTCCATATAGCCTTCCACCACCAGTACGCGATCCAGCTTGCGCGTATTTTGCCGCGCTTGATAGAGTCCATAGAGCTCACGGCCCTTATGAAAAATCTCCGTTTCCGGTGAGTTGAGATACTTGGGCTTGTCGTCTCCAAGTACACGCCCACCAAAGGCAATGACCCGGCCGCGCCGGTCGTGAATGGGAAATACCACCCGATCTCTGAAGCGATCGTAGACTCTGCCGCTTTCGTTTTTAACCAGCATGCCGGTCTTTATCAGCAATTCGCGCAATTCATCGCCGCCGCCCAAGCCGCTGTGCAGGCTATCCCAGCCGGGCGGAGCGAACCCTAGGCCGAATTGCTTGGCGATTTCACCCGAGAGTCCGCGCGCCTTTAGGTAGTCCACTGCCCGATGGGACTGTGGATGGTTACGCAATTGTTGTTGGTAAAAAGTGGATACCCGCTCCATTAGGGCATAGAGCGGTTTATTACTCACTTCCTGCTGTGCGGCGTCGTGGCCGCTGCGGCTCGGTTCACGCGGAATAGTCATGCCGGCATTGCTGGCGAGATTTTCTACCGCTTGGGGGAACTCCAGATTTTCATATTCCATGAGGAAGGTGAGGGCGTTGCCGCCGGCGCCGCAACCAAAGCAATAATAGAATTGTTTGTCGGGATTGACGCTGAAAGAAGGGCTTCTTTCCTCGTGGAACGGGCAGCGGGCCGAGTAATTCTTGCCCGACTTTTTGAGTTTGACACGCCGGTCTATCACCTCGACGATGTCGACGCGGTCCAGCAAGTCATCGAGGAAAGCTTGGGGTATCCGTCCAGCCATGTGGGGTGTCGAGCCAATAAAACAGCTGACTATTGAACCACGCCAGCGGGAAAAAGTTTAGTGTGTTAACTCAGTGAATCACCCGATAGGGCTCAGGCAGTCAGGCGTTGCTTGACCATGCTACTGACCGCACCTATATCTGCCCGGCCCTGCAGCTGGGGTTTGAGCTGCCCCATTACCGCGCCCATAGCAGACATCCCCGTAGCGTCGCTTGCGGCAATTGCAGCATCAACCATAGCGCTGAGCTCTTCTGCGCTAAGCTGTGCGGGCAAAAACGCTTGAATAACCTTGATTTCGGCGTTTTCTTGATCGGCGAGTTCCTGACGACTTGCATTGGTGTACTGCTCGGCGGAATCGCGGCGTTGTTTGACCATTTTATCTAACACGACGAGGGCGCGATCGTTATCGACCTCTATGCGCTCATCGACTTCTATGCGTTTGAATTCTGCTAGGATCAGGCGAATGGTGGACAGACGATTTTTGTCTTTTGCTCTCATGGCGACCTTCATGGCCGCCCTGATAGATTGCGCGAGAGTTTCTTCGCTCATTCTGGGGGGGGTCTTAGTACAGGCGGACGTGTTTGCGGTTTTCGCGAGAAAGCTTCTTTAGGTGGCGCTTAACAGCAGCAGCTCCGGCGCGCTTGCGCACGGTAGTGGGCTTCTCATAATGTTCACGTTTGCGAACTTCAGCAAGGACACCGGCTTTTTCGCAGGAACGCTTGAAGCGACGCAGAGCCACGTCAAAAGGTTCGTTTTCTTTGATTTTGATATGGGGCATTAATTTCTGACCTCATTAGGGCTGTATTTGGGTGCCGGGCTCGTGAACCACGTCCAGCATCACTAAAGGGCGCGCATTCTATCCCGAACCTAGGTGTTTTGCAAAGCTTCTCAAAGTGGTAATTTGGGGCCATGCGCTGGTTTGGCGCACATTCAGCCCGTATTATGCGGCACTGCTTCGATAGAGTACTTTTTATGTTAATTTTGGGTCTTGAAACCTCGTGCGACGAGACGGGTGTCGCGCTTTACGACACCGAGCTTGGCCTGCTATCACATGCCCTGTTTAGCCAAGTCGATATCCACGTGGAATACGGTGGTGTGGTGCCGGAACTGGCTTCTCGAGATCATGTGCGAAAGACCTTGCCATTGGTAGACCAGGTGCTGGAAGAGGCGGGTATTATTGCCCAAGACATCGACGGTGTGGCCTATACGGCAGGCCCGGGACTGGCCGGCGCGCTGATGGTCGGCGCTACGCTGGCCCGATCACTGGCCTGGGGTTGGGGTGTGCCGGCGCTGGGTATTCATCACATGGAAGGTCATCTGCTGGCGCCCATGCTGGAGGCAGATGTCCCGCAGTTCCCCTTTGTCGCACTTTTAGTGTCCGGTGGTCATACCCAGCTGGTGCGTGTGGATGGCATTGGCCGCTATCGGCTGCTGGGTGAGTCTCTTGATGATGCGGCGGGCGAGGCATTCGACAAAGTAGCGAAAATGCTCGGGTTACCCTACCCCGGAGGACCCCATATTGCGCGCATGGCGCAAAATGGCAATGCTCAGCGTTTTGATTTTCCCCGTCCGATGGTGAATCGACCAGGGTTAGATTTCAGTTTCAGCGGTCTCAAAACCTATACTCTCAATACTATCGCCGACTGCCGCCTCAACGCAGAGCTCAGCGAGCAGGACCGTTGTGATATAGCCTGTGCTTTTGAGGAGGCAGTGGTGGCTACGCTGGTGATTAAATGTCGTAGGGCGCTGCGTCAGGAGGTGCTTAAAACCCTAGTGATCGCTGGGGGAGTGAGCGCTAATACCCGCCTGAGATCTGCACTTGAACAAGCCTTGGCGAAGGAGGGCGCTCGAGTCTTTTACCCGGCGCCCATGTTTTGCACTGACAATGGGGCGATGATTGCCTATGCGGGCGCGCAGCGCATGCAGGCTGGACTGGTGGACGATGCGAATACCCGCGTGCGCCCGCGTTGGCCTATGGAAGAACTGCCGCCATTACCTGGCGTGGAGGTTGTCTGAGTGAATATTGTGTATATCAAGGGTCTCCAGGCGCAATCGGTCATCGGCGTTTATGCGTGGGAGCGGGAAATTCGCCAGACATTGGTGCTGGATCTGGAGATGGCCAGCGACACAGCGCGCGCCGCCGCCAGCGACCAGATTGCCGACGCACTGGATTACGCGGCTATTTCCAGTCAGGTGATTAGTTTGGTCGAGGGCAGTGAGTACCAGTTAATCGAATCATTGGCCGAAGAGGTGGCCCAAATGGTTTTGAAGGATTTTGGTGTGTCCTGGCTGCGGCTGCGGTTGAGTAAGCCGGGCGCAGTGGCTGCGGCTGAGGACGTGGGTGTTATTATCGAAGTTGGCGAGCGGCCCTGACAATGGCGCAGGTTTTTCTGGGGATGGGTAGCAATATAGAGCGTGAGCGCTGCATTACGGCTGGGCTGGATGCGCTCCGTGGACTCTTTGATGAGTTGGCTCTGTCTTCAGTTTACGACAGTGACGCCGTTGGCTTTGAGGGGCAGCCTTTTTTAAATCTGGTGGCAGCGGTAAGCACTGAATTGTCGGTGGCAGAGCTGGCGGCAATACTACGCCACATTGAGGTGGAGCATGGGCGCCCCGCTAACGCCACACGCTTCAGTGCCAGGCATCTCGATATCGACATCCTGACCTTCGACAATGAAGTGGGTATCGTGCAGGGTGTGCAACTGCCGCGGGATGAAATTTTGGACAATGCTTTTGTGCTGTGTCCATTGGCAGAGCTCTCTCCTGACACACTGCACCCGGTAACGAAACTCAGCTACCTGTCTCTGTGGCAGGCCTATGATCAATCCAGCCAAGCATTGTCAAAAGTGGATTTTATGTGGCGTGATCAGGTGATTTCCCGCGCAGAATAAACGCTCGCCCCTCAATCTTAGCTCGGGCGCAACTGCTCCAGCACCCTGATGCGTTCTGCGGCGATGGCATCTCCCATGGCCTTGCCGGTCAGCCCCGACTTTTTGAACTGTTTTGCGCTGACATCCTGGGCCGCCGCTAGCGCTTGACGCAAGTAGTTCGCTTGGGGGTAGTCGCGGTCTTCCAACCCAAGTCTGCCGCGCGCATCGGCTTCACATGCAAGCAAAAAGGCCTCGAATCGGTCCGGGCGGCGCAGGGCATCAGTGGCATTGAGTAATGTCAGCACCGTTTTGCCGCGCAGTTCCAGCGCCCTGTGACAGAGGGTGTGGTATTGGCAAGTTGCGCGCGCCAGTTCAGTGTGACGGCGCGGAGCTCGCAGCCGGTTGCAGACCTGCTCGACCAACTTACCACCGCGTTCCTCATGGGCGATATGTCGGGGCCACTCAGTCTGCGGTGTGGTGCCCTTGCCCAGATCGTGTAGGAGCACGGCAAAGCGGACATCGGTGTCGGCGGACAGTGCGACTGCCTGTTGTATTGCCATGAGAATGTGTAGGCCAGTATCAACCTCTGGGTGATGTTCTGCGGACTGGGGTACACCGAACAGGGCCTCCACTTCAGGAAGTAGTTTTTTCAGTGCACCACAGTCGCGCAGTACCTTGATAAACACCTCTGGATTGCGTTCTCCTAGCGCTTTTTCCAGTTCTACCCACACGCGTTCAGCGGGCAGGTGGGCGAGTTCACCCTGCTTGACGATGTCGGCCATCAGATTGATGGTCTCTGGCGCGACAGTAAATTGCAGATGCGCATAACGGGCGGCAAACCGAGCGGTACGCAGCACTCTTAGAGGATCCTCTGCATAGGCATCAGAGACATGGCGTAACACCCGATGTTTCAGATCGTCCTGACCGCCATACGGATCGATGATGTTGCCATCGGTGTGCAGAGCCATAGCATTAATAGTGAGATCCCGGCGCAGTAGGTCTTCTTCGAGGGTAATCGATGGATCGCAATCTACGGCAAAGCCAGTATAGCCATGCCCCTGCTTACGCTCGGTGCGCGCCAGGGCGTACTCGTCTTTAGTTTGCGGGTGCAGAAAAACGGGAAAGTCTTTACCTACCTGCAGATAACCCTGCCGCAACAGCTCATCGGGTTGCGCGCCAACGACGACCCAGTCGCGCTCCACCACGGGGTAGTTCAACAGTGTATCGCGGACCGCGCCGCCAACTAAATAGATGTCCATTAATTGAGTGTACAGGGCCGACGATGCCGCGTCATGACTCTGCGGTAACGGGCTGATCCTGGCACATCCCGTCTTGGCACGCGCAGCATGTGACCTCGCCGCTTTCCAGATGGTAGAGCGACATAGTCCCATTCCAGACGCACCCTGTATCAAGCCCGATGGCGTTCGGGTTGTTGGTTTGTCCCGCGATGCTGGCCCAGTGGCCAAACAGAATGCGGTCTGTGGCGGTCTTGCGCTCAGGGTGGTTGAACCAGGCGTCCACTTTCTGATTGTCCGAGTTGACGGTGTCGAATGCAGGATTAGAGCCCTTGCTCTGTAGATCGAGTCTGCCTGCGCTGGTGCAGTAGCGCATCCGTGTGAGGTAGTTAGTAATGACGCGCAGGCGTGTCATGCCGGAAAGATCCTCCGCCCATAGGGCCGGTTCGTTGCCGTACATCGCGCCTAAAAACTCTGCAGAGTGGGCGCCACGCAGTGCCGCCTCAACCTCGCCGGCGTAACCAATGGCTTGGGTTAGGGTCCACTGGGGCGGGATGCCAGCATGCACCAGAGTATGGTTGTGTTGGTGATGTATCAACGGCTGTTGCACTAGCCATTCGAGTAATTCCTGCCGGTCCGGCGCATTGAGAATCTCGTCGAAGGTATCTGAGCGGCTGGGTCGGCGCACGCCAGCCGCGATTGCCAGTAGATGTAGATCGTGATTGCCCAATACCATGACCAGGTTGTCTCGCAACTGGTAGAGAAAGCGAAGGGACTCTAACGATTCAGGGCCGCGGTTGACGATGTCACCCACTGACCACAGCACATCCTTGTCGGGGTTGAAGTGCACATTTTCCAGCAGGCACGTGAGGGGCTGCAGACAACCCTGAATATCGCCCACAACATAGATGCTCATAATAACGCCCTAGTTTAGCGCGGTGGGAGTGTGCAGAGAAAAGGCCCTGACAGGCACCTCAAAGGTCGGCAAATCGGCGGGGTCTATCTCTATAGCTTCATGCACAACCATGGAATAGCTGCCTTCCATATACCCTATCGGTGTGGTTAGCGTAGCACCGCTGGTGTAGCGAAAAGAAGCCTGCGGTTGTATGACGGGTTGTTCTCCCACTACGCCTTCACCCCGGACTTCCTGTGCGTCATCGTTGGCGTCGGTGATGATCCAGTGTCGCGACAATAATTGCACTGGCAGGGTTGCCCCATTATTGATGGTAATAGTATAGGCGAAGGTGTATTGATCCCGGTCTGGGCTGGAGTGACTGGGTAAATACACAGCGGCCACATTGACCCTCACCAGAGACGGATTGAACTCAGTTCTAGACATGGATGGCGTTGGTAATCTCAATAAACTGGCTAAGTTCCAGCGTTTCAGCACGGGCGCCGGGATCGACTCCCAGCGCTTCCAATTGCGTGCTATCTATAATCTCTTTCAGGTTGTTACGCAAGGTTTTACGGCGATGAGCAAAAGCGGCCTTCACCAGTTTTCGCAATAGAGGTTCGCTGCAATTGGGCCATGGCGAATGGGTCCAGGGGGTTAGCCTCACGATCGCGGACTGTACTTTGGGCTGCGGATTGAAAGCATGGGGAGGCACATCAAACAGGTGCTCCACCTGACATTGGTACTGTGCCATGATCCCCAAACGGCCCCAGTTCTTGCTCCCCGGGGATGCAGCAAGGCGTTCTACCACTTCCAGTTGGAGCATAAAGTGCATGTCCTGGATGATGGCACTATTGTCCAGCAATTTAAAAATAAGGGGGGTGGAGATGTTGTAAGGCAGGTTGCCTACCACGCGCAGTTGCTGACCCTGAGCGCCTGGCTCTGCTGGTTTGCCGTTGGTCAAGGTAGAAAAATCAAAGTTGAGCGCATCGGCGCTGTGTAACGTGAAGCCGGGCTTGAGGTTGAACGACGCTAATAAGCCGGGTATCAGATCTCGATCCAACTCCACCACATCCAGGGTACAACCGCTGTCGATGAGGGATGCCGTAAGCGCGCCCTGTCCCGGACCTATTTCTACGAGATGCTCTCCAGGCTTTGGGTAAACCGATGCTGTTATACGATCGATGACGGAAGCGTCCTGTAGGAAGTTTTGTCCGAAGCGCTTTCGAGGGTGGTGTTGTTGAGGTTGGTGTTTCATGGTTGGCATTGTAACGCGTGTCTTGGGTATTTATACCGTAGGCTGGTTGATTCATTGTAGTTTTTGCTACAGTATCATTTCCTCTCACGAGCTATCGCAGACCAGCAGCACTTCATGCCACTATTACAATACATACGCCTGATCGACATCATGGCGAGAATGAGCTTGCGGGCTGATGCTAGTCGATTTTTTCTCGGTTACGTCTGGTGGATTCTGGAGCCGCTTCTGTGGGTGGGCGTCTTCTATGTTGTCTTTGTGACAATAATGGGTACGCGCGAACCTGATTTCCTGATGTTTTTGGCGACGGGTAAATTGATGTTTGTGTGGTTTTCAAAATCTGTTACGCATGCTTCAAACAGTATCGTCGGCGGCAAGGGCTTGGTTGGCAAAATTAATGTCCCCAAGACGTTATTTCCGATGGCTGTTGTGCAGGAGGGCGTTTACAGGCAGGCAGCAGTGTTCGTCACGCTGGGCATTATTTTGCTCAGTAACGGCTATACCATGACCGCGACTTGGTGGTATTTGGTGCCCCTGATGATCGTGAACTACGTGGTCATAGTAGCCTGTGCATGTCTCGCCGCCTGTCTGGTGTGTCTGGCGCGCGACTTTGCGCAGTTGATTTCTCTGGGAATGCTTTTTCTGCTGTTCACATCGGGTATTTTTTGGGACGTCCGCACGCTAGACCCCGAGAAAATGAAAATGGTTCTGGATGTGAATCCAATGGCTTTTTTGTTGGACGCCTACCGTCAAATAATGATGCATAACACGTCTCCGGATATGTTTCATCTGCTGACTATAGGTGCTGGTTTTGGTGCACTGCTGTGCATGGTGGTGTTGTTCATGCGTCACCGCAGCCAATATCTAGCGCTGCGAGCACTTACCGCGTGAGTGAACATAAGCCTATTGTATTGGAGTTGAACGAGGTGTCCCTCAGCTATCATGCTGGAGGAAAGGCTTTCGATCATGGCATGCATCACGTGTTGAAAGACGTTTCGATTAATCTCTACGAGAGTGAAACCCTCGGTATAATTGGTAGAAACGGCGTTGGCAAAACCACACTGCTGCGAGTGATGGCAGGCATTTTGGCGCCTACCAAGGGCCGAGTGAAGATGGAACCTGAAAAGTCTGCATCATTGCTGACACTGGGTCTTGGTTTCAAGCCCGATCTCTCCGGTCGCGACAATGCGCTTCTTGCAGCCATGTTGCAGGGCTCCACACAAAAACAGGCCATATCGTTCCTGGATGACATTAAAGATTTTTCTGAGTTGGGTGATTCCTTTAATGAGCCGGTGAAAAACTATTCGGCGGGTATGCGCTCACGTCTCGCCTTTACCACAGCGTTGATGACCCATGTGGATGTGTTGTTGATTGATGAGATTCTAAGCGTAGGCGATGCCCATTTTCGAGGGAAGGCGCTGGCCGCGATGCAGGGCCGTATTACCGGCGACCAGACGGTCGTTTTTGTGTCTCATATGGCTGATCAGGTTGAGAAAATGTGTAATCGCGTAATATGGCTGGAACATGGCAAGATTGTGGCCGAGGGTGACGCAAAGGAGGTCACGAGTGCCTACACGGAAAGTGTTGCACGGGCGAGCAAGGCTGCCATAGAGCATCAGGCTTAGTAATTTCCCGCTTGCCGGTTGTTCTCACACAGTTGACAGGCGATGGTGATGGCCTGCTCTAGACTGTGCCAGTCCGCCCCGCCCGTTTCCGCCTGATCCAATGCCGTACCGTGATCTACCGATGTTCGAATAATCGGTAGGCCCAGAGTGATATTAATCGCACGGCCAAAACCTGAGTATTTCAGTACTGGCAGACCTTGATCGTGATACATGGCAAAAACGGCATCACAATTGGTCAGCACTTTTGGATTGAATGCCGTATCGGCGGGCAGGGGTCCAAGCAGATCCATGCCGCCTGCCCGCAAGCTCTCTAGTACCGGAGCGAGTATTTCGACTTCCTCCCGCCCCATGTGGCCGTCTTCCCCGGCATGAGGGTTCAAACCCAGTACCGCGATGCGCGGCGCGTCTATGCCGAATTTATCGCGTAGATCGTGATATAAAATGTTTAAAGTCTGGTGCAGAAGTTCGGGCGTGATGGCGCCAGGTACGTCTTTTAGTGCCAGGTGAGTAGTGGCCAGTGCAACGCGCAGCTCCTTTGTTGCTAGCATCATGACGACCTTATCGGTGCCCGTCTCCTGTGCCAGGAATTCCGTATGTCCTGTGAAGGGAATGCCGGCGTCGTTGATGACAGATTTCTGCACGGGCCCAGTCACCATCGCCTGATAGTGGCCGCTGACGCAGCCTTGTACCGCGTGTCGGAGGGTCTCTAGAACATAAGCAGCATTCGCTGTATTGAGTGTCCCTGCGATAGCGGGGACAGCTAGCGCAATGGGCTGAATCTTCAGCGTGCCTGGCTGCTGTGCCTGAGGCGGCAAGTCTGGCGTGCAAGTCTGCAGTTCAATGGGCAGCTTCAGTGCCTGTGCCCGTTGCTGCAGCATGTTTGGGTCGGCAATGACAACCAATTCCGCTGGCCAAGCGCACTGTGCAGCCATTAACACGACATCGGGCCCAATGCCTGCGGGCTCACCCGTGGTGATGGCAATCCTGGGGAGTGACATGTTGGAGGTCTACTTTACGTCGACAAAAGCTTCATCGCGAATTTGTTGCAGCCACGCATCGAGCTCTTCTTCATATTTACGTTGGTGTACGTAGTCCATGGCTTTGGCGCGAGAGGACTGATCGGTAATGTCCTGCTGCCTGCGTGCTTCTACCGCCACGACATGCCAGCCGAATTGTGTGCGCACCGGCTTGGATATCTGTCCTGGGGCCGTACCGGCCATGGCGGCCTCAAATTCTGGCACCATTTGACCGGGGTTAGTCCAGCCCAATTCGCCGCCTTCTTGGGCGGAGCCAATATCATCGGAGTACTCTCTGGCGAGCCCTGAGAAGTCTTCTCCTGCGAGGGCGCGCGCCCTGAGTTCGGTCACTAACTCACCCGCTTGTTCATCTGTCAGTATCTCTGAAGGCTTTATCAGGATATGTCGGGCTTTGGTCTGGGTCACGACCTGCTCTCCACCGCGCACCGCCTCTAAGTAGACCAAATGGAATCCACTGTCTGAGAGAATCGGGTCGGCTGTTTCACCGGGCGTCAATTGCGGAACGATAGTACTGAAAATGGATGGCAGGTCATCCAGTTTGCGCCATCCGAGATCCCCGCCGGTGAGGGGGTAAGGCAGATTGCTGGCGCTAATGGCCTGCTTAAAGGAATCACCACTGCGAATGCGCTGCATCGCTTGGTCCACCTGTCTGCGGGCTGCTGCAATTTCACGCTCACTGGGGTCAGGCTTTAGTGCGAGTAGTGCATGGAGCACGTGGTACTGAGGCTGCGTCAGGGATTGACCTTCCTGCGTCCCCATGAAGTTGCCCACTTCCTGATCTGTGATTTGGACGCGTTGATTGACGTTTCCACCCTGCACACGTTGAATGATCATTTCTCGTCGAATCTGCTCCCGCATGGCGCTGTACGATTGGTTGCGCTGCTCGAGGGCCTGTTGGAACTGCTCGAGAGTCATATTATTTTGGGCCGCAATACGGCTTACAGCCTGATTAAGCTGCTCGTCGGGGATACGGACGCCGGCACGACTGCCTTTTTGTAACTGGATGCTTTCGAGAATCAGGCGATCCAGGGTTTCCTGAATCAGTTCATTCTCCGGTGGTGGTTCGATACCTCTGGCCTCGAGATTATTGGTTACAGCGGCGAGTCTCTCACGCAACTCACTGGCCATGATAATGTCGTCATCGACGATCGCTACCACCTGATCTATGACTTCAGTGGCAGCCTGCACCATGGCCCCAGTGAGGACAGCGTAGGTTATGCCTACAGATAACAGTAGTGTCTTAGTATTCACGTTCGTCAAAGCCTCTAATCATGTCTTGCATAATGTTGGTTATCCTGTTGCCGAAGCCACCCATGCCCTTCAGCAGGAATTGAAACTGTACCGTACTTTCACGTTCCAAGTTGGGATTGCTAAAGTCAGGTCTCGCTCCCGAGTCATTATTATAGTAGCGCAACTGCAGCAGGCGCACCGTCCAGCAGCAGCTATCATATTCGACGCCGAACATATCTTCCACGCTGATATCGTCCTCCAGAGAGTAGCTCATGGACGCAAACACGCTCCAGTTGTTATCCAAAGGCAGGTAACTGGAGACGCTGACCTCATTGGTCAGCTGCTGGTTAATGAATGCAGGACTAAGACGGCGATAAGAATAGCCAATATTGAAAATGCTACCGTTATCCGGCTTGTAGGTACCCTCCAAGAACCCTGAGTTCAAATTATCTTCCTCAGGGTCCCAAACTAGGCTTGTGCGCAGGCCCAGCTGCATCGTAGGATTGACAATCAATTCCCCGGCAATTTCCGACATCGATTCCTCCCGGGGGGCGGCATTTAAGCCTCGTCGCACCTCTCGGTCGTCGAAATAATAGATCTGACCGACGCTGGCTGTGAGTAAATTGCGACCGGACTCATCGTCAATCAACCGGCTGGTTAAACCTAAGGAGATCTGGTTGGCATCATCCAGCCGGTCATGTCCGGCAAAGCGTGTTTCTCGAAATAGTTGGTAATAGCTGAAGGTCAACTCAGCCGTGTCGAAAATTGGCTGGTCTGTCTGGTCCTCGTACTCGCTGTAGAGGTAGTAAATACGGGGTTCTAGTGTCTGCAAAAGACTCCTACCAGCAAAACGGGTCTGGCGGTCGAAAATCAAGCCGGCATCTAGGTTGGCCAACGGTGCGGCTGCCGATGGGCTGTTGTTTTTAAATAACGTCGCGTCGCTCAACTCGTAGTTCACTTGCCGGTATTTTAGTGTTGGCTTGATGTGTCCAAAGGACCACAACATGGGATAGCTAAGTCCTGCCTCACCATAGATGCGCTGACCTGTCACAACATCTCGCTGGGCGTCGAATTTCGAGTATTGTGCGAGGAGTATCGGTTCCACCGTAAAAGGTGTGCCGCGGCCGCGGTAAACGCTGGTGAGCTGCGGTATCGTTTCATAGCCCTTATTGATGTCATCTGCCAGTGACTGGAACTGCTGGGTCCGCAGACCCGTCAACCAGCTGTCGCCCAGATAATCCAGAGAGGCCATCTGCAGCAGGCTGGTTCTGCGTTGGGCGTCGATGCTGCTCGTTTCTAGGTCTTTTATATAATCGACATCGCTGGCTTTACTGTAATCCACCCTCGACTGCCAGCGCTGCTGAAACAGACCGTTTTGTTTTACCACGCCGAGCCAGCGGTCACTGCTGCCCTGCGCCGATGTCTGGTCACTGTATTTTTTATCATTATCTATATAGGCTCCTCCGACCAACCATTGACCGAAAAGCGGGTTCAGGTAGCGTAACTGTAGCTCGTTATTCAAGCCACGCTCTTCGATATAGCGCGGTGCGTAAAGTGCATCGTAGTTGGGAGCCAGATTAATATAGATGGGCGCACTGATATCCAGCCCCCCGCTGCTGTCATTGCCAAAATCCGGCCACAAAACGCCTGTGCGGCGTCGATCATCAAGGGGTAGTCGCAGCCAGGGGCTGTAAAAAACTGGCAACCCCTCCACCTCGACCGTGGCGTGGTAGAGCGTGGCCAAACCCTCCTCGAGGTTAAACTCCATGTCTTTTGCAAGCACGACCCAGTCATTTTCGCCTGGCGGGCAATACGTCAGAGTGCCGTTATGGACGTGGATCAACCCGTCAAAGTCGCGCTCAAGGATATTAGCGGAGCCGCGCATATGCTCACGATGGAACACGAATTGGCTGTTATGCACGACCGCTTCACCTGTTTTCGAATAAACTTCGGCACTATCACCCAGCAGCAATAGATTGGGTTCGCGAAGGGTGATGTTGCCTGTGAGAATAGAGGACTCATCTGTGCGATTAATTAACACCTCATCGCTGCGCATATGACGATAGCCTTGCACTGCGTTCGCTTCACCAGTCATTATGATCTCATTGCCCTGCATCTGTGTGCTATTGGCTAGGGCGCGGATATTTTCTTTTTCTAATGGCGTACTGGTGCTTTCCTGTGCCAGCGGGTCTATGTAAGCCCCCTTGCAATTTAAACACTGGCGACCCTGTAAAGATTCTGGCACAGCTTCCAAAGGTACCCAGTCCAGCGCAAAGGGCGGAGTCTCGGCGGTGGACTGTGCAGTCAAAGAACAGCGCTCTGAGTTTGCATTTTCATTGGCGGCACAGTCCCCCATATTGTTATCCTGTGCCGGGGCCGCATGTGATAGGCCAGGGCCTAGCGCCATAACGGCCAACCACGTAGTTGCAAAAGCGAGAGAACGATAGAGGTTAGTGCAGACAGGCGTCATCAAGGTCAGAGTATATTTTGGGGATACGTAGGAGTCTAAAGCATCCCCTCCGCGTTGTCCGTCAAATTTTTAAGCAGGAGAGAATTGTGTCATCGCGCCATGTACCTAAAGCTCTTTTACCGTGGGCCATGTCTGTCTTGGGACTGTCTGATGGCGACCTAGTGCCGCATCTGGCCGTGGTGGCCGGGGATGCCAGTAATCGGCGCTATTTTCGTTTTGAAGTTGCTTCACAGACCTATGTGCTGGCGGAATCTCCTCCTTCTACCGAGAAGAACGAAGCATTTTTGCGCGTGGACGCTTTGTTGGATCTGGCCGGAGTCAAAGTTCCCACTGTTCTAGGCGCAGACTTGGACCGTGGGTTTCTGTTGCTGGAAGACCTTGGTGATCAGCTGCTATGGCCGGCACTGAACACCGTTTCGGTGGATAACTACTACACTCTAGCTTTTGACGTGTTGTCTAAAATGGCCGCAGTAAAGACTAGCGGTACTGGCCTCGATCCATACAACCGCTCTCTACTAGGTGAGGAGCTGGGCCGTTTTCAACAATGGTTTGTAATGGGGCTACTGGGATATAGCCCGAATCCCTCGGAGCAGGCCCTCTTGGACACAGTGTTTGAGCGGTTGATCAGCAGTGCGTTAGAGCAACCAACCGTGCTGGTCCACCGAGATTTTCACAGTCGTAATCTGATGCTGGCTGGTGCCGAGGGTTTGGCAGTGATCGATTTTCAGGATGCAGTTGTGGGACCTGTTACCTATGATCTCGTATCGCTGTTGCGCGATTGTTATATCCAATGGCCGGTGGAGCGAGTGCAGGCTTGGGTGCGCAGCTATCGTGATCGTTTGTGTTCACAGGGACTATTAGCGGGTACGGATGAAGCGCTATTCCTGCGTTGGTTCGATTGGATGGGACTACAGCGACATATAAAAGTATTGGGCACCTTTTCGCGTCTTTACCTTCGCGATGGAAAGTCCGTCTATCTTGATGACCTGCCGCTGGTGATTCAATACGTGCTCCAAATAGCGGATCAGTATGCCGAGGAAGAGCCCGTTTTTGCCGACTTCAGCGCTTTTTTCTCGCAGCGCCTTGCACCTCTGATTACGACGCAGGACTGGAGTAAAATACGGTGAGGGCTATGATATTGGCAGCAGGTGTTGGCGAACGTATGCGGCCGTTGACGGAGCGCACCCCCAAGCCACTGTTGCGCGTGGCTGATACCCCTCTGATCGAGCACCATATCCGGCGGTTGGCGGCGGCGGGTTTCAGTGAGATCGTGATCAATGTTGCCCACCTTGGCGAGCAAATAATGGACTACTGCGCCGACGGCAGCCAGTGGGGCGTCACTATTGTCTACTCGCCAGAGGGGTCACCATTGGAAACAGCAGGCGGTATTGTCAACGCGCTGCCGCTGCTGGGAGATAAGCCTTTCTTGGTCGTAAACGGTGATATATGGATCGACTATCCGTTTGAAAAGCTTGCGGCGTATTGCCTGCGAGCCGATGAGGTGGCTCACCTGGTTATGGTAAAAAATCCCCCGCAACATACCTTTGGTGATTTCCAGCTAGATGATGAGGGCTGGGTCAGGTCGCTAGAATCGGGCGCATATGGTTGGACCTATGCGGGGCTGGGTATTTATACGACGGCGTTGTTTGCCGCAATGCCAGAGGGCAAAATGCCTCTTCGACCCTTACTGGATGCGGCGATAACGAGGGGGCAATTGGGTGGCGAGCGATATATGGGACAGTGGCAGGATGTGGGTACTCCTGATCGTTTGCAGGAACTGAATAACATTGTGAAAGGGCTCATCTAGGCCGAGTGTTGTATCTGCCTGGCATAACGCTGCTGATATCCCTGTGTATCGTCATCATTTAGTCGTTAGAATGGGCACCTGAATATAGACTGGAGACCAAAATGGCCGATTACAAGATTGCCCCCTCTATTCTCTCTGCTGATTTCGCCCGTCTAGGAGAAGAGGTTGACGCGGTGCTCGATGCAGGGGCCGATATTGTACATTTCGATGTCATGGATAATCACTATGTGCCGAATCTCACGATCGGACCGATGGTTTGTACCGCCCTGCGCAAGTATGGCATCACCGCCGATATCGATGTGCACTTGATGGTGAGCCCTGTTGATCAGCTGATCAAGGACTTTGCTGAGGCGGGCGCCAGTTATATCACCTTTCACCCGGATGCATCGACGCATGTTGATCGTTCACTGCAGCTTATTCGTGATGCAGGCTGCAAGTCAGGGTTGGTCTTCAACCCGCATCTGGGTCTGGATGTTCTGCGCTATGTGTTGGACAAAGTCGATATGGTGCTGCTGATGTCAGTCAACCCAGGCTTTGGCGGTCAATCGTTTATCCCTTCGACGCTGTGCAAGCTGCGTGAAGCACGCGACATGATTGATGCTTCAGGCTTTGATATTCGTCTGGAGGTTGACGGTGGCGTTACACCGAAGAACATCGCTGAAATTGCGGCAGCAGGGGCTGATACGTTTGTGGCTGGCTCTGCGATTTTTAGTCAGCCTGACTATGCAGGCGTCGTTGAGCAGATGCGGGCGGAGTTGCGCAAGGTCTCTGGTTAGTCTGCAGGTGTTTGCGCATAACATTGGGGGCTTGTGTGAATGCATTCTCTTGTTGAGTGAGAGGACCCAAGGGCACTAGCGCATTCGGCAGTGCCTTGGCACAGTGCGTTACACTATCGAAGCCCGCCAAAGCCCGCTAAAATGAAACTTTCTTCACAAAATTGACTCATTCAGTTCGTTTGCCAACCGCACGCCTATAGGTACAATAGGCCTCGTATTTTCTTGGAGAGCGCTGTGAAAACGGCAACGCGGAAAAGGGTCGTCTTGCTGTCGATGCGTGAGGTCACCTGCTGGCGATGGTAGCCAAGGTTTCTTGACGACCTGATTACGCACCTTTATTTTCCGAGGACACCCCATGAAACAGCAAGACTTTGCTGCGCTTGCAGCTCAAGATTACAATCGAATCCCTGTCAGCCGTGAAGCGCTGGCCGATCTTGAAACGCCACTCAGTGCCTACCGCAAACTGGCGGAAGGGCCTTACTCTTATTTCTTTGAGTCTGTGCAGGGCGGCGAAAAATGGGGTCGTTACTCCATTATAGGGCTACCGTGTCGAACGCTACTGAAGGTCTTTGGCTATCGCGTTGAGATCTGGGTGGATGGCGTCCTTAGCGAAACAGAAGAAGTGACGGACCCCTTGGCTTTTGCCGAGGCCTTCCAGCAGCGTTATCGCACTGCTCCACGTATGGACCTTCCTGTTTTTCATGGCGGATTAGTGGGATATTTTGGCTACGATACAGTGCGCTATGTTGAGCCGCGCTTGAAGGCCGGAATGCCACCCGACCGTTTGGGGACGCCCGACATTTTGCTGATGGTGTCTGAGGAAGTGCTGGTATTCGATAATCTCGCTGGCACGATTCGTCTGATAGTCAATGCAGATCCCTCAGCTGATCATGCGCTGGAAAAGGCGCAGGAACGTCTGTCAGCCTTGGTGGCACGTTTGCGCAAGCCTATGCGACCCCTGCCAGAGGTGGTGTTAGAGGCGGCGGATAGTTCGACGCTGGAGCAGCAGGCCGAATCTGACTTTACCCAGGCGACCTACGAAGCCAGTGTTGAGAAGGTCAAGGAATACGTGTTGGCCGGTGACGTCATGCAGGTGGTGCCCTCACAGCGGATGAGTATTCCTTTTAGTGCGCCGCCGTTGAACCTCTATCGGGCTCTGCGCAATCTTAACCCTTCGCCGTATATGTATTATCTGGACATGGAAGATTTCCACATTGTGGGTTCCTCTCCGGAAATTCTGGCCCGACTGGAGAAAGGGGTGGTGACGGTGCGTCCTATTGCGGGGACGCGGCGGCGAGGCCTTACCGAGGATGAAGACGATTCTATGGAAGCCGAGTTGTTGGCTGATCCGAAGGAGATCGCAGAGCATCTGATGCTGATCGATCTTGGGCGCAACGACGTGGGAAGAATCGCGGAGACAGGTTCTGTAGAGTTGACGGATAAAATGGTGGTGGAGCGCTACTCTCACGTGATGCATATCGTGTCGAACGTTCGCGCTACAATGAAGTCCGGTAAGTCGGCCTTTGATGTGCTGCGCGCTACGCTTCCTGCAGGGACTCTCAGCGGGGCACCTAAAATTCGTGCCATGGAAATTATTGATGAACTGGAGCCGGTCAAGCGCGGGGTCTATGGCGGAGCGGTGGGTTATATTTCCTGGGCAGGAGATATGGATACCGCAATCGCTATTCGTACAGCAGTGATCAAGGATGGCAAATTGTATGTGCAGGCGGGTGGCGGTGTTGTTGCCGACTCCATTCCGGTAATGGAATGGAAGGAGACCCATGACAAGGCCCGTGCTATGTTTCGTGCAGCGTCCATGGTGCTAGCAGGGGAGAGTGACCATGCTGTTAATGATTGATAACTATGATTCGTTCACCTACAACGTGGTGCAGTATCTTGGCGAACTTGGCGCTGAGGTGCGAGTGGTCAGAAACGATGAGATTACGGTGGATGATGTCGCGTTACTGGCACCCGAGAAAATTGTTATTTCTCCCGGGCCATGCACGCCAAACGAAGCGGGTATCTCCATGGAAGTTGTTCGCCGCTATGCTGGGGTGGTGCCTTTGCTTGGTATCTGTCTAGGTCATCAGAGTATTGGGCAAGTCTTCGGAGGTAAAGTGGTGCGTGCACGCAGGGTCATGCACGGAAAAACGTCGCCGATATGCCATCGCGGTGATGGCGTATTTCGAGATCTCAGTCAACCGTTTGAGGCGACGCGCTACCACAGCCTGGTGGTGGAGCGCGAGAGCCTGCCAGATTGTCTGGAAATTACCGCGTGGACCGAGACTGAATCGGGTGAGGTCGACGAAATCATGGGGTTACGTCATCGGGAGTTGGCTGTTGAAGGTGTGCAGTTTCATCCGGAATCGATACTCACAGCGCACGGGCACGATTTGTTGCGCAATTTTCTGCAGCAGTAGAGGATTTAAGAATGAATATTCAACAGGCTTTGGCCAAAGTAGTGGAGGGCAATAGCCTTCAGCGCGAGGAAATGCAGGCTGTGATGCGCCAGATAATGTCTGGAGACGCCACTGATGCGCAGGTCGGCGGACTGCTCGTTGCCTTACGCATGAAAGGAGAGACAACCGAAGAGGTTGCTGGCGCGGCGCAGGTAATGCGTGATCTCGCTACACCGGTCATCGTGAGCGACCCCCATCTGGTCGACCTAGTGGGGACGGGTGGTGACGGCGCAAATTTATTCAACGTTTCAACGGGCGCAAGTTTTGTTGCCGCAGCTGCTGGAGCGAAAGTTGCCAAGCATGGCAATCGTTCAGTCTCCAGTACCAGTGGTAGCTCTGATGTGTTGGAGAAACTGGGGATGCCTCTGGATCTTGACCCCAATCAGGTAGCGCGAGTGATTACAGATGTTGGGGTGGGATTCATGTTTGCTCCGGCGCATCACTCCGCCATGCGTCATGCGATTGGCCCGCGTAAAGAGTTGGGCATACGCACCGTTTTTAATATTTTGGGGCCTTTGACCAACCCTGCCGGCGTGACGCGGCAGCTCATTGGTGTATTCGCTGCAGATTTATGTCAGCCCATGGCAGAAGTACTCAAATTGCTTGGGTCCGAACACGCGATGATTGTGCACTCGGATGATGGTCTGGACGAGATTTCAATTGCTGCGGGCACATCTGTAACGGAATTGTGTGATGGTAATATCGAGACTTACCACATTAGCCCACAGGATTTTTCACTGCCACTGCAGAGTCTGGACGGCTTGTCTGTCAATAGTGCGGCGGCCTCTGCGAGCCTGATTCGTAGCGCCTTATCGGGTGCCAGTGACGAGGCATCGAAAAAGGCTGGCGCTATGCTCGCGCTCAACGCCGGTGCGACAATTTATGTTAGCGGGATTGCCGCTACCTTGGCGGACGGTGTTGCGATGGCTGAAGACGCCTTGGCCAGTGGATTGGCGGCGGAAAAGCTCAAGCAGTTTGTTGACTTTACGCAATTGATGCGCGGACATGGTTGAGGTGGTGGCGAAGAGTGCGCCCACTATTTTGCGTAAGATTCTGGCGCGCAAGGTGGAAGAAGTAGCCGAACGCAAATCCAAGCATTCCCTTGCCAGTCTGGAAGGACGTATTCAAGAGCAGACTGCGCTGCGTGGATTTTCTGCCGCGTTACAGCAACGGGTAGCCGCGGGTGGGCCCGCTGTTATCGCCGAAGTAAAGAAGGCCTCGCCCAGCAAAGGTGTGATTCGCGAGGATTTTAATCCCGCACAGATTGCCAACAGCTACCGTGAGGGCGGCGCCTGTTGTCTTTCGGTGCTGACTGACAGGGACTTTTTCCAAGGTAGTGAAACGTATCTCGAGCAGGCGCGATCAGCCTGCGATTTACCTGTATTGCGTAAGGACTTCACTGTGGATCCTTACCAGGTGGTAGAGGCCCGAGCCTTTGGTGCAGATGCTGTGTTGCTGATTGTGGCTGCGCTCGCGGATGAGCAAATGCGTGAATTGGCGCAGGCTGCCGCTGAGATGGGGCTGGATGTGTTGGTAGAGGTACATGATCGCGCGGAGCTGGAGCGAGCCCTTGAGTTGGCAACACCACTGATTGGCATTAATAACCGCGATTTGCATAGTTTTGAAACATATCTGGAAACAACCTTAGACCTGTTGCCGTATATTCCTGCTGATCGATTGGTGATTACCGAGAGCGGCATTCACACGGCTGTGGATGTGGCTCTGATGCGCGATGCCGGTGTACAGTCTTTTCTGGTGGGGGAGGCGTTTATGCGGGCTGAAGAGCCTGGTCAGAAATTGCGCGAGTTGTTTTTCTGAGCGCTTTGGGATTACGGCAATTGTGTTTTGTGTCGGGCTAGGCATTGACTCTTTATTTTTAGGGTTTCGAACACACGCCCCAGCGCTTCAATGACCGCGGGTCAGTAAAATCCACTTTGTTATGCTAAGATTCCGCGCGTTTTTAATACAGGAAGATGTGTTTAATGAAAGCGACAGTAAAGTGGGCTGACGGTGCTATGTTTGTGGGTGAGTCCGGCAGTGGACACACCGTAGTGATGGATGGGCCGGAAGACCTCGGCGGTCGTAATCTTGCGGCTCGCCCAATGGAAATGCTGCTTCTGGGGACCGGGGGCTGTTCGATCTATGATGTGTTGACCATGCTGAAGAAGTCGCGTCAGCAGGTGGTGGACTGCCGCGTGGAGTTGGACGCGCAGCGGGCTGATGCAGTGCCCGCGGTCTTTACGCAGATCAATATGCATTTTGTCGTTATCGGGGTTGGACTCAAAGAGAGTCACGTAAAGCGGGCGGTGGAGCTTTCTGCCGAAAAATATTGCTCTGCATCTATCATGCTGGGTGCTGCTGGCGTAGAAATTACCCACAGTTATGAGATCGTGGAGTTTGCTCCGGTAGTATAGGCTATATTCAGAGCAGGTCTCAAAGAATGCCTGCGTCGTCAACGAGTACCCTTGTAGAATATTGGAGATACGAAAAAATCCCGTTAAATTCGATAGCTTGTCCGGGTCATCAGCAGCGATAACGCACTCATGGCTTGTTTTATTGGTCGGGGGAAATCCATACCACCGGCTTCCAGCGCATTATCACCATGGCGTTGTTCATCCTCCAGCATCTGCTGCAGAATCAACGAGGATTTTCGATCCTCGTCGGGTAATTGTTTGAGATGGTCGCGCAGATGACTACAGACTTGCTCTTCCGTTGCGGCCACAAATCCTAGGCTCACTTTATCGCCGATTGCACCCGCAATTGCGCCAAGCGCAAAGGACATGCCGTACCACGCTGGATTCAGGTAACTGGCGCGGCTATCCAGTTCTCGCAAGCGTTCTTCGCACCACACTAGATGGTCGACTTCTTCCAGTGCAGCCTGCTGCATTTCATCGCGTACCGCGGGCAATTTCGCGGTTAGTGCCTGCCCCTGATACAGTGCCTGAGCACAGACCTCTCCCGTGTGGTTAACCCGCATCAATCCCGCCACATGCTTGCGCGCTGGCTCTGAGAGTTCTGATTCTAGGTGACCTTGCGAGGGTGATGGCCGACTAGCCTGATTGCCACGGCTGGTGATGGTTTTGATTACCGAGTCTGCTTCGCCGATGAGTTTGTCTAGTAAGGAGAGGTGTCGTTCTTGCATGGTAGATTTCTGTCTGGGTATTTATGCTAGCTATTATAGCGCGCTATGGCGCGCCAACCAATGTCCGTGCGCAGGGTCATGCCGTCCCAGCTAATAGTTTCCGCCGCCGCATAGCAAGCGCGTTGCGCGCTGGCAATATCGTCACCCAGTGCCGTGACGCATAGGACGCGACCGCCACTGGTAACAATCCCTTGTTCACTGTGTGCAGTGCCTGCGTGAAACACTTTAATGTCATCACTGTGCACGGTATCGAGCCCATTGATCAGGGCTCCTTGAGTATAGTCCGCTGGGTAGCCGCCGGCGGCGAGGACGACTCCTATGGCACACCGTTCATCCCACTGAGCGTCGGTTTTCTCCAGAGTGCCGTCCAGAGCAGCGTCACATAATTTCACCAGGTCCGATTGCAAGCGCATCATAATGGGCTGGGTTTCAGGGTCGCCAAAGCGGCAGTTGTATTCGATGACCCGGGGGTTACCATCGGCGTCAATCATTAGACCCGCATAGAGGAATCCTGTGTAGTTATTGCCTTCTGCAGCCATGCCTGCAACCGTGGGCAAAATCACCTGATCCATGATCCGCTGGTGTACCACTGCATCCACCACTGGGGCGGGTGAGTAGGCACCCATGCCGCCAGTATTGGGCCCTGTGTCGCCCTCGCCGATGCGTTTATGGTCCTGACTGGTGGCCATGGGTAGTACATGGCGGCCGTCAACAATAACAATAAAGCTGGCCTCCTCGCCGGGTAGGAATTCCTCGATCACCACGCGGCAGCCAGCCTCACCAAACGCGTTGCCAGAGAGCATGTCGGTGACCGCTTCCTCTGCCTGTGCCAGCGTTTCTGCGACAATGACGCCCTTGCCTGCTGCCAGCCCATCTGCCTTTACCACAATTGGGGCCCCCTGTTCTCGGAGGTAGGCGAGAGCCGGTTCCAGTTCTGTGAAGTTGCCGTACGAGCCAGAAGGGATGTTGTGCCGTGCTAGGAAATCTTTGGTGAATGCCTTGGAGCCTTCCAGCTGGGCTGCGCCTTTGCTTGGACCGAAACAGCGCAGGTTACGTGCCTGGAAGTAGTCTACGATACCTTCAACTAAGGGTGTTTCGGGCCCTACGATAGTCAGACCGACCTTATTGCTCTCGGCGAAATCGGCGAGGGCGCTAAAGTCCATCGTGTCGATGGCGACGTTTTCAAGCCCCGCTTCCTTGCCGGTACCCGCATTGCCGGGAGCGACATAGACTGTCTCTACGCCCTCTGACTGGGCAGCTCTCCACGCGAGAGCGTGCTCACGACCACCGCTGCCTATGACGAGAATATTCATGCCAGTTCCCTAGTGTCTGAAGTGACGCATTCCGGTAAACACCATTGCCATACCGTGTTCATCGGCGGCGGCAATCACCTCATCGTCACGAATAGAGCCACCCGGCTGGATGATGGCCGCAATACCCGCCTGCCCGGCGTTGTCGATGCCATCACGGAAGGGGAAGAATGCGTCGGACGCCATGACTGAGCCTTGCACAGACAGTCCCGCATGCTCGGCCTTGATGGCCGCGATGCGCGCAGAGTTAATGCGGCTCATTTGCCCAGCGCCGACGCCAATAGTCTGGCCGTTCGCGGCATAGACAATGGCGTTGGATTTGACGAACTTCGCAACGATCCAGGCAAACATTAAATCCTGTAATTGTTGCTCAGTCGGCTGACACTTACTGACGACGGTCAGATCGTCCCGGGTAATCATTCCTAGGTCGCGATCCTGTATCAGTAGGCCGCCATTGACGCGCTTATAGTCAAGAGCAGGTCCGGGTGCAGACCATTCGCCACAAGAAAGCAGGCGCACGTTTTTCTTGTCCGCCACCAGTGCCGCCGCCTCTTCGCTGACGCTGGGTGCAATGATAACTTCCACAAACTGCCGCTCCACGATGCTTGCCGCTGTCTTTGTGTCTAGCTCACGGTTGAAGGCGATGATGCCGCCAAAGGCTGATTCGGTGTCTGTCGCGAAGGCCAGGTCATAGGCTTCACTGATACTTCCAGCGATCGCCACACCACAGGGGTTGGCATGTTTGACGATCACGCAGGCAGGCTGATGGAAGTTTTTGACGCACTCCAGCGCGGCGTCGGTATCCGCCACGTTGTTGTAGGACAGTTCTTTGCCCTGAATTTGGCGCGCGGTCGCAATGCCTGCTTCAGCGGGATTGGCCTCAACATAGAAGGCCGCCTGCTGGTGTGGGTTTTCGCCGTAGCGCATTTCCTGCACTTTGTGAAATTGGGCGTTGAAGGTGCGGGGGAATTTTGGCGAGCCGTCTGGCACCAGGGTGCCAAAGTGGTTGGCAATCGCACCATCGTAAGCGGCGGTGTGTTCATAGGCCTTGATCGCAAGATTAAAACGACTCTCCAGGCTGGTGCTGCCGCCATTGGACTGCATCTCGCTGAGGATTTCACCGTAATCGGAGGCATTCACCACGATAGTGACAAACGGGTGGTTCTTGGCCGCTGCGCGCACCATGGTGGGCCCACCGATGTCGATATTTTCGATGGCGTCTTCGACGGTGCAGTCAGGGTTAGCGACCGTTGCAGAAAATGGGTAGAGGTTGACCACAACCATGTCAATAGGATCGATGCCATGCGCGGCCATCACGTCGTCATCCTGCCCCCGACGGCCCAAAATGCCACCGTGTACTTTGGGGTGTAGAGTTTTGACCCGCCCATCCATCATTTCAGGGAAACCCGTGTAGTCTGCGACTTCAGTCACATCCAGTCCCAGCTCCCGTAGCAAGCGGTAGGTACCACCTGTTGATAGCAGCTCTACGCCAAGTGCGCGCAGGGCGCTGGCAAATTCTCCAATACCTGATTTGTCGGAAACGCTAATTAAGGCGCGTCTGACTTTGACGAGATCACTCATGTGTATACCGCTTCCTTAGTCTTTGTCGCTGATCAGGTTGTACTGCTTGAGTTTTTTGCGCAGTGTGCCTCGGTTAAGGCCCAGCATCAGCGAGGCCTTGGTCTGGTTGTTGCGGGTATACACCATGATTTCTGTCAGCAGCGGCGCTTCGACTTCCGCCAATACCATCTGATAAACGTCAGTAGAGAGTTGACCATCCAGTTCAGCCAGGTATTGACGTACCGATGCGGTCACTGAATCGCGCAGGTTACGGACCTCTATTGCCAGCGGGTCATTGTCATTGGCGGCGCTCACTGTGCTTGCCACCGGAACGGGTAAGTGTTCAGCCCTTGTCATGCTGCAATTTCCTTATTAAATGCGAATCCCGACAGCTGCTGTATATAATATAGCTGCTCTTCGGGAGCTGTCAGTCGATTAAAGTGTCTGTGTTGTTCGCGCATGTCGCGGTCGGCGTTCAAATACCATCCCACGTGTTTGCGAGCGATACGCACGCCCATAAAGTCACCGTAAAACTGGTGCAGTTGTGTGACGTGTTGATGAAGAGTCGCCAGTTGCTGGGCAGGCGAGGGCGACGCGGGTATCACCCCGGTGTCTAGGTAGGTTGCTATCTGGCCGCAAAGCCATGGCCGACCTTGGGCAGCCCTGCCAATCATGACACCGGCCGCACCCGTATGCGCAATGACCTTGGCCGCCATCTGCGGGGAGTTGATGTCGCCATTGGCAAACACCGGGATATTTATCGCGGCGACAATGGCAGCAATTGTGTCGTACTCTGCGTGCCCAGTGAAGGCACAGGCACGGGTTCGACCATGGACTGCCAAGGCTGCAATGCCGGCATCTTCGGCAATGTGAGCGATGGATACGCCATTTCTAGCGCCGGGCGCGGAGCCCGTGCGAATCTTGAGGGTAACGGGCACATCTACGGCATCAATCACCGCGAGTAAAATAGATTTCACCCGTGCTTCATCGGCCAGTAGAGCCGACCCTGCCGCTTTGCGACACACTTTTTTGGCCGGGCAGCCCATATTGATATCAATAATCTGCGCGCCACGTTCAACGTTGTAGCGAGCAGTTGCCGCCATCTGTAGGGGCTCGCTGCCAGCGATCTGTACTGAGCGGGGGGCGATCTCGTGGTCGTGTTGGCTGCGCCATTGGGTCTTGGGCGAGTGACGCAAACGGGGATTGGAGCTGATCATTTCCGACACAACCAGACCCGCACCGAACTGAGAACACAGACGTCGAAATGGCAAATCGGTAACGCCCGCCATGGGTGCTAGCGCGACGCTATTAGGCAATCTGTACGATCCGATTTCTATCATGTAGTGGTGTTTGAAAGTGGGTGTCAAAAATGATTCGACATGATACTCGGTAGGTGTGACGCGGGAAAGAAATTATGCACAAAAAAGCAGCGATTTTAACTTTTTGATTTAACGGATCGACTCGTGAGCGGCGCGCTTTCCTTGCAGACAGACCCAGCCATCTTTTTCGCCGACGATACGCAATTGCAGTCTATCTGCATAGTGTGCGCACAATGCCTCGGCTTGGTTTTGCAATAGACCGGAGAGTAGAAGCGTGCCGGAGGGTTGAAGAAAATCCAGCAAGGTGTCGGATAAGCCGATGAGAGGTCCGGCAAGAATATTGGCGACGACGACCTCGGCTCGCTGCTTCCAGGCTTTGTGGTCTACGTCGTTTGGAAATGCCACCGGCAGATTTTCTGGTGCAATGTTATTGCGCGCTGCATTATCTTGGCAGGCAGCCAGAGCCTGTGGATCGTTATCTACCCCCAGTGCCAAAGCGGCACCTAATTTCAGCGCGGCCACTGCAAGGATGCCAGACCCACAACCGTAATCGACCACGGTTTGTCCTGTCAGTGGCATGCTGTCCAGTTGCTGCAGACACATGGCAGTAGTGGGGTGAGTTCCTGTGCCAAAGGCTAGGCCGGGATCCAGTAGCAGGTTCACCGCGTTCGGATTAGGGGGTTCAAGCCAGCTAGGGCATACCCAAAGACGTTGTCCAAACTGCATAGGTCGGTAGTGTTGCATCCACTCGCGTTCCCAGTCTTTATCTTCCAGGATTTCCACCCGTGGGTTGGCCCCTTGCAGCAAACTATCAGGGAGTGCCTGCAATATAGGGTCCATCTTTGTGTCCGCCGGATAGAGTGCTGTAAGGCGCGTCTGGTTCCATAGAGGCGTTTCCCCCACGCCGGGTTCCAGCAGGGGCTGATCGGCATTGTCTTCCAGGGTGACCGCGACAGCACCCGCCTCCAGGAGTAGGTCTTCCAGTTCAGCGACATCCGCGCGCGCGATGTCCAGCCGCAGTTGCAGCCACGTCAAAACGACATTCCGACGCGAGCGATAGCGAGGGGCTGAGTGAGCACTAGGATTGTGCGGCTAAGAAGAGGATAAAAATGAAATAATCTACTGTGCTAGCTTGCTTTCAAGGTAGTGAATACTCACTCCTCCTGCCTTGAATGCTGCATCGCGCACTAAGTCTCTATGCAATGGCGTATTCGTGCGGATACCCTCTACCACCAGCTCGTCTAGTGCTACGCGCATTCTGGCCAGCGCAATGTCTCGGTTTTCGCCGTAGGAAATTATCTTGGCAATCAGGGAGTCATAATAAGGCGGTACGGTGTAGCCATCGTAAAGGTGCGAGTCCACTCTCACGCCGGGGCCGCCGGGTGCATGAAACGTCGTTACCATACCCGGGCATGGCATGAAGGTCTTTGCGTCTTCTGCATTGATGCGACACTCAAAGGCGTGCCCACGAAATTGAACCTCGCTCTGCTTGAGTGATAGCGGCAGGCCACTGGCGATGCGCAGTTGCTCCTGAACGATATCCACGCCGGTGATCATCTCAGTAACGGGGTGCTCAACCTGAACCCGCGTGTTCATTTCAATAAAGTAGAAGTCCCCCCCCTCATACAGAAATTCAAAGGTGCCGGCACCGCGGTAGCCGATATCAATACAGGCTTTAACGCACGACTGGGCCACTGCATCGCGCGCGTCCTGCGGGATTGCGGGCGCGGGCGCTTCCTCCATGACTTTCTGGTGCCGACGCTGCAATGAGCAGTCCCGGTCACCCAAATGGATGGCGTTACCCTGGCCATCGGCCAGTACTTGAATCTCCACATGGCGAGGTGTTTGCAGAAATTTCTCTAGGTAGACGACATCAGAGCCGAATGCCGCCGCCGCCTCAGTTTGAGTGAGCTGTATTGCGCTGAGTAGCCCCTCTGCACTGTGCACAACACGCATTCCGCGACCGCCACCGCCGGCGGCGGCTTTGATAATAACCGGATAACCTATGCGCTGCGCAACCTCAAGACTGTGTGCAGTGTTCTCTGTCAGTGGCCCATCAGAGCCAGGCACGGTGGGAACTCCTGCCTGTTTCATCGCCTGAATGGCGGAAACTTTGTCTCCCATGAGTCTGATTGTGTCAGCCGTAGGGCCAATAAATATGAAACCACTTTTCTCTACTTGATCAGCAAAATCAGCATTTTCTGCTAGGAATCCGTATCCGGGGTGGATAGCGGTTGCTCGTGTGACCTCCGCAGCACTAATAATCGCAGGGACATGGAGGTAGCTCTCGGCAGACGATGCGGGCCCGATACAGACGGCTTCGTCTGCCAGCAGTACGTGCTTGAGCTCCCGGTCCGCCTTGGAATGCACGGCAACTGTCTGGATTTCCAGTTCCTTACAGGCTCGCAGGATGCGCAGCGCTATCTCACCACGGTTTGCGATGAGTACTTTTTCCAATATGGGCATGCTTTGTTCCTTTGCTTGTCGCTGGTCTAGCTGGACTTACACGATGCAGAACAGAGGCTGGTCGAACTCGACCGGTTCGCCGCTTTCAACCAGAATAGTCTCGACGGTACCCGCTTTGTCCGCCTCGATCTGGTTCATCATCTTCATTGCCTCAACAATGCAAACGATGTCACCGACCTTCACTGTCTGACCCACTTCAACAAAGGACGCTGAGGTGGGTGAGGGTGAGCGGTAAAAGGTGCCTACCATCGGTGATGTGAGCATATGGCCGGCACTGATGGCAGCAGGTGCAGGTGCTGCTGGCGCGACGGGTGCCTGCGGAGCCGGTGCTGGAGCGGAATAAACTGGCGGGGCATACACTGGCGGAGCATAAGCTGGAGCCGCTTGTGCTGCCATTGCTAAGGCTTTGGCACCATTACGACTGATGCGCACTGACTCCTCGCCTTCTTTAATTTCGATCTCGTCGATGTTGGACTCTTCCAGCAATTCGATCAGTTTTTTGACTTTGCGAATGTCCATAGTGCAATCTCTTCGATAAAATTTAGGGTTGTTCCAACTGTGTTAAAGCGGCTTGTAATCCGAGTTCATAGCCCTGAGCACCTAATCCGCAGATAACACCTTGTGCGATATCGGAAAAGTAGGAATGCTGCCGAAAGGTCTCCCTGGCATGGGTGTTGGATAGATGGATCTCAATAAAGGGAATATTCACTGCTGCCAGTGCGTCCCGCAGTGCAACGCTAGTGTGGGTGAAGGCGGCAGGGTTGATTAGGATAAAGTCGACGCCCTCTTGACGTGCAGCCTGAACCCGCTCGACCAGTTCGTATTCGGCATTGCTTTGCATTGACAATAGCCGGTGGCCGCGCTCGTGCGCGAGTTGCTCGAGGCGCAGATCGATGTCGGTCAGGGCGGTAGTACCATAGATATCGGGTTCACGACCTCCCAATAGGTTCAGGTTGGGGCCATGCAGTACTAGAATGCTCGCCATTTGGATGGCTCTCTCCGGTGAGGGCTCAATTAAAACAAAGTCTGGCGTAATTTGTCGAAACTGTCCACGAGTTTTCCTGTTTATGCGACTTTTGTCTACTTATCCCCGCCAAATTGAAGACGTTAGACGGTTTTTGCGCTTTCAATCCTGTCTCTTATACACATCTCCGAGCCCACGAGACTAGGCATGATCTC
>CAJXTK010000015.1 GCA_913061115.1 uncultured Haliea sp. | reverse complement strand
AGATCATGCCTAGTCTCGTGGGCTCGGAGATGTGTATAAGAGACAGCATATAATATTGATTTTGAATTCAAATTCAACTATTTTATCATCCTATGTCAGAAATCACTGCCAAATCACCCAAGAGTATCGCTGCTCTCAGCGCGCGGGGAGAGCGCGCCCGTGCCGGTTTGAAAGAAGCAGCGCTGGCTGTGCTCGAGCGTGAGGGCTACCACAAGATGCGCATAGCCGATGTCACCGGCCAGGCAGGGGTCGCCCAGGGCTTGTTTTACCACTATTTCAAGGACCTGAAGACCCTTACATTGGAGGTTCTCACGGATTTCTCCATGGCCAGCAATGACCCAGCGCAAGTAGAGAAGCATGTATCCAAGGGTGACTGGTACGCGCGGATTTACGCGCACAACCTTGTTGTGGTGCGTACATATGCAAAACGCCCAGGGGTTATGCGGTCGCTGTTGCAATTAGCGGACGAGGATGAGGCATTCTCCAGCATGTTGCGCGCGAACTATCGTAATCAGTTAATGTGGCTGGTGGATCTCATGCCGAAACTGTTTCCCGACGTGCATTTCAGAAAAAACCAGTCGCTAATGGTGGTGTACTCCCTAGCCGGCATCGGAGAGGGGTTGATACGCGAATACTTTATTAATGAGAGTAAGACTCTGCGTGCTGCGGATTTGTCTGTAGAACAGTTCGCAGAGCTACTGTCCACTATGTTTTATCGAGCACTATTTCTTCAGCAACCTGAGGAAAAGAAGCTCAAATATACCCGCAACCTGACTGCCATGGTCAGGACCTACTGAGGCATGCAATTATGAATTTTACTTTTAGTGACGACCAGAATTCAATTCGCGAACTGGCTTGCCAGATTTTTTCTGATCGCGCCAGCGACGAATTTCTGCTGGGTTTCTCGCGCACAGACGAGACGTATGACGAGGCGTTATGGCAAACGCTGGCAGATCAAGGTTTATTAGGGGTGGCCATCCCCGAATCTGCCGGCGGCACGGGTCTGGGTCTCACTGAACTTTGTATGGTGCTGGAAGAACAAGGGAGACGCGTTGCGCCGGTACCGCTGTACGCTTCGTTGGTCTTGGGTGGGCTACCTATTGCGGAATTCGGTTCGGCGGAACAGCAGCAACATTATCTTCCGTCGCTCGCTTCCGGCAAAGCAAAATTTAGTGCAGCTATCGCCGAGTTGGGCATGAATGTCGCAATCGCGACTAAAGTCTCAGCCACGCAGGGTGCGCAGGGCTGGATACTCGACGGCAAAAAAGCGGTAGTACCCGATGGTGCGGTGGCGGATTTTATTCTTGTACCGGCTGAAGACGCTAAAGGACAGCAAACCGTATTTGTCGTTGACATTGGTGCGCCGGGGGTGACCGTTCAGAGTGTCGAGATTGGCCTGTCCGGTGAAAGAGCAGCCCATTTGATATTGGAAAACGTCACCGCCGGTGACGATACCGTACTGGGCGCGCCCGGACAGGGTGCAGACATTATTGAGTGGCTGGAGCAGCGTGCAAATCTCTGTCACTGCGCATTGCAGGTTGGTGTTACCGAAGAGGCGATGAAGCGCACGGCGGACTTCCTGGGTGAGCGCAAACAATTCGGGGTTGCTTTGGGCACGTTTCAGGCCTTAGCTATGCGTATGGCGGATAGCTACATCGACGTGGAAGCGATTCGCTCTACCTATTGGCTGGCGCTGTGGCGTCTCAGCGAGGGACTGGATGCACGCGCTGAAGTGCGAGCCGCAAAATGGTGGGCCTGTGATGCTGCGCATCGGATAGTGTGCTCGGCACAACATTTACACGGGGGTATTGGCGCGGATGTCGAATACCCTATCCACCGTTTTTACCTGATGGCAAAGCAGATTAGCTTCTCTTTGGGTAATGCCAGTCAACAGCTGGAAAAGTTGGGCCGTTTGCTGGCGGAGGATGACAGCCTTGGTTTTCGTGCAATGGAAGTAGAGGGGACTTGATAAGTCTTACGACAGACACCTTGAATTTGAATCACGAGCGCGTCAGAGGAGCATTATGGATCTGTTTACACCATTAAAGCTTGGTGCGTTAGAATTGCGCAACCGTGTTGTGATGGCACCCATGACGCGCAGTCGCGCGAGTGAGAATGGCCTGCCTACCGACATCATGGTGGATTATTACAGCCAGCGTGCTACCGCTGGGCTGATTATTTCTGAAGGTATCGCTCCTAGTGCGGACGGGCGTGGGTACTGTCGTACCCCTGGAATTTATAATGAGGAGCAGGTTGAAGCTTGGACCCGCGTCACCGATGCGGTGCATGAAAAGGGCGGTTGTATGGTGGCACAGCTGATGCATGTGGGCCGGGTAGCCAATGTTCTGAATAAAGAGCCAGGTAGTGAGACAGTCGCACCCTCGGCGATTCGTGCGCGTGGAGAAATGTACACTGATCTGCAGGGTATGCAGCCCTTTGATGAACCCCGTGCCTTAGCATTGAACGAAATTGTGCAGGTGATAGCGGATTATCAGAGGGCCACGGAAAATGCATTTTCCGCTGGTTTTGATGGCGTCGAATTACACTGCACTAGCGGCTACCTGCCGGCTCAGTTTCTTTGCAGTGGTACCAACAAACGTACCGATGATTACGGTGGCAGCACCGCCAAGAGAGGCCGCTTCGTGCTCGAGGTGCTGGAGGCTATGGCCAGCGTTGACGGTGCACAGCGTGTGGGTATGCGCATCTGTCCGGATAACCCTTTTAACGACATTGAGGATGACGACCCGCAACACACATTCGACTACTTGCTACAGGAAGCTAAGTCTCTGAATCTGGCGTACCTGCATGCCATGCGTTTTCCGAAAGGGCGTGTGGACAATATTGTACTCGGCCAGCGTTATTTCGGTGATCGATTGATTGGTAATGAGAGCTATAGCTTTGAAGAAGCCGGAGCCGCAGTTGTGGCAGGAGAGCTCGCCGCGGTATCTTTTGGCCGGCATTTTATTGCAAATCCAGATTTGGTCGAGCGATGGCAGACCGGTGAGCAGCTAACAGCCTTCGATCTGCATACGCTTTATACGCCCGGTGCAGAGGGCTATAGCAGCTACCCTCGAGCAGGCGCCTGACACATAAAAATTATACTTGAGGAACATGCCATGCCGGTAACCCCTGTCGATTTAACCAACAAGAAAATCCTTATCACTGGCCCCACTGGACAGGTGGCTCTTCCGGTTGTCGAGCATTACGCAAAAATTGCTGATGTCTATGCGCTGGCGCGGTTTCGCAAACCAGAGGATCGTGCGCAGATAGAGAGTCTGGGTGCGAAGGTATTGCAGGCAGACCTGGCCGATGCAAGCAGTCTTGATGTGGTTCCCGAGGGCTTTGACTATGTGTTAAATTTCGCTGTTGTGAAAAGCGGCGACTTTGAGTACGATCTGGCTGCCAATGCCGAGGGCGTTGGAAATCTCATGACCCGATGCCGCACCGCAAAAGCTTTCCTTCACTTTTCATCCACTGCCGTCTATGAATATTGCGGTCAGGAACCGCGCGCCGAAAATGCCCCATTAGGCGATAACCACCGCGTCATGTTTCCTACCTATAGTATCTCGAAGATCGCTGCTGAGACGGTGTGCCGCTTTGTTGCGCATCAACAAAAAATACCCACTACTATAGCTCGCTTGAGTGTGCCTTACGGTGACAACGGCGGTTGGATGTACTTTCATATGTTGATGATGCAGCAGGGGATTGCCATCGACTTACATCCAGATAAGCCCAATTATTACAACCCACTGCACAGTGATGACTACATCGAGAAAATACCCTACCTACTCGGAGCGGCAAGTACAGATGTTACGACCGTTAATTTCGGGGGTTCACAAAAGGTCAGTATCGAGGAGTGGTGTGCCTACATCACTGAGCTAACAGGTTTTGAGCCGAACTTTCAAGATAACGCCAAAGCGTTTGGCAGCTTGTGTATAGACCTAGAAAAAATGCACGGATTGATCGGAGAAACCAAGGTTGACTGGCGGGAGGGTATTCGCCGCCAGCTCGAGAACCTTGCTCCCGATCTGTTGCGCTGACCCTAAATCGCTGTTGACTGAGGTGTATGTGGCACCTCAACAGCCGTTATCATATTGGCCCCGCTTTAAAAAAAACAGCATTATAATCCTTCAATTTCGTTACAGTGCACAGTATCCTCTATCTGATGCGGGGTGATCGGTACTAGGACGATAGGGGGTCTTATGAACGTGAGTGATTACGCGTCGCCTGAAGACGTGGCGTATTTTACCACCAGAAGCGACTGGCAAGGCTGGCGTCTGGTACTGGGTAATTGGTTATTTATCGCTGCCATCTTTGCTGTCGTCGCGGCCTGGCCCAACCCCATAACGATAGTATTGGCAGTGATCCTTTTGGCTAGCAGGCAAATGGGCTTGTCTGTGATGATGCATGATTGTGGTCATCGAAGCCTATTTCGTTCTAAGCGCCTCAACGCTGTTGTCGGTCAGTGGCTCTGCGCCCTTCCGGTTATGAGCGATCAGCCCTCATATGCGCGAGGTCACCTAGAGCATCATGCTAAGTCCGGCAGTATCGCTGACCCAGACCTGTCAAACTATCAGGCGTACCCGGTGTCGCGGGCAAGCTTTAAACGCAAGGTTATCCGCGACCTTAGCGGCCAAACTGGCTTCAAGTTGATGTCATCTATCGTTCACGGTGCTGCGGGCGCGCTATCCAAGGAAAAGCGCGCATCGGCACTGCCTTTCGTAAAGCAGTTGCTAGTGCAACTGGTGTTGTTTGCGATCCTGACGGCCTGCGGTATCGGCTGGACTTTTTTGCTATGGGCGGTGGCCTATATGACGGTATTTATGTTGATTATTCGCATACGTCAGGTTGCTGAGCATGCCGCTGTGCCCGATTTATTCGATCGAGATACCCGTATGAATACTCGCACTGTTGATGCACCCTGGTGGCAGCGCATGATTTTCGCGCCTTGTGGCGTTAACTACCACCTAGAACACCACTTTATGGCCAGTGTGCCCAGCTACAAATTGCGTGAGTTGCGAGAGCATCTGCGCAGTCGCCATGCACTGGATGGCGTTCCGCAGTTTGATGGCTACGGTGCGGTGCTACGCCAAGCAGTGACTGCCTGACCAATCCCCACGCATAACCATCGTAAGTGCAAAGTGGTCGAATTCCGCTCGGTTTTTATAAATAAAAGACGGGGTAAGCTTAGTGGGCTATTTATTGCTTATACTGTGCTTTATATATTTTTAGAGTGGTAGGGGTTGTGGGTTCTTCGCGTTCGTAATAGAGCTTCATCGAAACTGCGACATCGGCAATAGTCGACTGCACAAAGTTTGCCATTCTCGCTCCCAGCCAGTCTCCCACTGCGCCCCACGGCATCTCGTAAATGAGTGTGGTAGAAAGCTCGGTTTGTCCTGATCCGGAATCTGTTAGTGCGTAGCGAAACCATGCATTTTTAAAGGGAGGAGCAGGTTTTTCACCCTTGTGCAGGCGTATCAAAAATCCTGTTCCATCCTGCCATTCCTCCACTGTTTCTTGGATATAGCTACTCTTGTTGCGGTACACGTAACGACTGGCGCCAATACCTTGTAATTGTTCGCTTACGATTTCTGTTTTGACAATGCCAGGGACATAATTGTGTGCAACGGATATGTCCTTGAGCTTCTCCCACGCCGCAAAAAGCGGAATATCGATAAGCACTTTTGCGTTTACTTCCTGAGTCATTTGTTGCTCCCTTTGTTACCGGCTGTGGTGCAGCCCAAGCCATTGAGACATTTAGGATAGTTCATTTTCGGAGTCTTTCTCTGCCTATAACTTTATCGTGCTATTTTTTCATGGTTGGGTCTTATCGAGAAAGTATGGAAATGTTACCGTTGTGAAGAGACAATGGAAAACTCACTTCTTTACCGTCTGATAAAGTCTCTTACGCAAAGCAGATTATAAAACATTTTCTAAAGACATTGGAGCCAGGTATGGGCAAGTTTGAGAATCAATGTGTCGTGGTTACCGGTGGCGCCAGTGGTATTGGAGAAGCGACCGTCCGAGCAATTATAAACGAAGGAGGTAGCGTGCTGATTGCGGACTTACAGGAAGAGCGTGGGCGAGCTCTCGTGTTGGAGTTGGGTTCGCGTGCCGCTTTTCACTTTACGGATGTGACGCGAGAGGACGATATCATAGGCGCCATCGCCATGGCTCAGAATGAATTCGGTTCTTTGACCGGCATGGTTAACAATGCCGGCGTTGTCGGTGCCATTGGCTCGATTATGGATACCAGTGCAGAAGCCTTTGACCATACGATGGCAATTCTATCCCGCGCTGTGTTCTTGGGTATCAAGCATGCTGCCAAGGCGATGCAGCCGCAAGGCAGGGGTGCGATTGTGTCTCTGGCAAGTACTGCAGGTGTCGTGGGTGGACTTGGACCGCATGTGTATACGATGGCCAAGCACGGTGTCGTTGGGCTTACCAAGTCCGCTGCGTGTGAGTTGGCTAGACTAGGTATTAGGGTCAATGCGGTGGCGCCTGGCGGCACGGTTACACCGATGACCAGTGCACTGGGTGACAATAACCCTGAAACGACAGCCCAGTTTATAGCGGATTCCTCACCCTTGGGGTTTGCTTGTATGCCACAGGATATTGCCAATGCCATTCTGTTTTTGCTGAGTGAAGACGCTCGTTATATGACAGGACACACGATGGTCATCGATGCGGGCGAAACAACAGGCGCTGCGCCGCCACCCTTCTTTTCTGTCGATGCGGATATTTTGCTTCATGCCGGAAAGCGCGGCCTCGACCAGTAAGTTAGGTAGCTGGGGCCATATCGCTTGTCCGAGCTGTGACATGATCCCAATTGCCACAAAGGATGTTGATTGATGCTTAGCTATCGCCATGCATTTCACGCTGGTAACCATGCCGACGTATTGAAACACCTGGTTGAGGTGTTGATACTGCAGTATTTGGTGCAAAAGAAAGATAAGCCGTTACGGTATATTGATACCCATGCTGGGCCGGGTATTTACGCGCTGCAGAGGTCGTTTGCCAGTAAAAATCGAGAGTTTGACTCGGGCATCGCTCGCCTGTGGGGGCGCAGTGACCTGCCGCCGCCATTGGAACATTATGTCAATATGGTGCGCAGCTTTAACCCCTCAAGTGAGCTCTTACATTATCCCGGATCACCGGCTATCGCAGCGAGTATTTTGGGTGCGGCTCATCGCCTGCAATTGTTTGAGTTACATCCCGACGATGCTTCGGGACTGGACGACTGGGTTGGCCGCGATCGACGTATCAAGGTACAGCAGGCTGATGGATTTTCGGCATTAAAGGCAATACTTCCGCCTCCGGAAAAGCGTGCACTTGTCATGATCGATCCACCTTATGAGGTAAAGACTGATTACGACACCGCAATTTCTGCCTTGGAGGTCGGCTGTAAAAAGTTTGCGACAGGCGTTTACGCACTGTGGTACCCGTTGCTGGACCGCGATGATGTGTCGGCCTTTGTAGAAAGATTGAAGATGATGCCGGTAAAATCGCTATTGGTCGAATTCCCGGTGCAGCCTTTGACAGGTGAGGGCATGCGCGGAAGTGGCATGTTTATTGTGAACCCCCCTTGGATATTGCAGCAGCAGTTAGAAAATTGCCTGCCATACCTGCATGCAGCGCTGGCGGAACCCGGCGCGCCGCTGTGGAGCATGCGCAGTCACGGTGAATAAAGATCTCTTCACCGTATCAGTAATCAGCTCGTGAGCAGCGTCGCCTCAAGCGCCTCGACGAACTGAGTGCGAAAAACACGGTCATTTTGTTCATACCATGTTCTGGCATTTTGACCCAATGCTTGCATCGACGATGGCTCCATTTGAATAATTTTTTCTATCTTTCTCTCAAGGTCCTCCGTGTCTACATAATAGTTGATACCCGCTCGCTGCTGGCGTGTCTTGTTGTGTGCGACAAGAACGCCCCGGTCCCGTGTAATCAATTCGTTCATCGGGGGCGCATCCGTAGTAAGAGTAACAGCACCGCAGCTCATGGCTTCTGCAATACAATGTCCGAACCCTTCTGCTTCGGAGGGGCATAGGTGGACAGAGTAGGTGTTTTGGAGCTGCCGCAGGCTGTCATTATCCAGACACTCAAGCACATGTTTTATGTTTGGTGCGTGAATTAACTTAACCCTCGACTGACTATAGGTTTTTGGGTTCTGTACCACGGTTAAAAGCGGCCATTCAGGATGTCGCAGCCACAAGTCAGTCAGAGGCTTAGTACCTTTTTGCCAACTGCGGCCCGCTAAATGGAGGAATCCGACCTGCTTTTCCCCAGAGGATATCGTATCGAGGCGGTCGTCACTGGTGAAACTGATAAAATGCGTTGGGAGCCCTAGTGCCTCAAATACGCTCTGCCCGCTTTGGGTTTTGCAAAAAACGCTATTGATTCTTTCCAGATGCCGATACTGCGATTTTCTAAACCATTCCGGATTAGGAATAAAGGTATTGATACTGGCGTACCTGAAAAACCCGGGACTAATATCCTCCAGAAACAAATTTATATCATACGGCGCAGCAGCGAGAGTTTTAGGATGCAGCCACCGCTGTCGAAAGCCGTGAGCGCGATGAGAAATTCGATGACGTCGAATCTTTGCCTTATGATAACGGGAGCCATTAAGAGTCACCTCGAAGCGATCTGTCGGCAAAGCAGCAATAATAATATCGACATCATGGCTGAGTCCGCCGCCATTATGCCAGGCAACTATATTGAGGCGTATCATAGATTATTAGTCATTGGGCGCAGCGTGCTTCGATAACTTGTTGAGATGTTCAAATTTATGCAACTCATTGTCAAGTATCGGTACAGGTATTCGACGGTGCTGCTGGCGGCGCTCATTTGCAGCACGACATTAGCTGTCGCTTGCTTGGTGGCTCTGCTCTTTCTGTTGAGCAAACCACAAATCGGCATAGTAACCACGCTGTTCGAGTAGTGCCTCATGTGAACCCTGTTCCACAATGCGGCCATGATCCAGTACAACGATTTTGTCCGCATCAATAATAGTAGACAGTCTGTGTGCGATTACCAAGCTTGTATGTCCCTCAGCGACTTCTCGCAATGCTGTTAGAATAGCCTGTTCCGACTTGCTGTCGAGTGATGAGGTCGCTTCATCAAAGACCAACACCGGCGAGCGTTTAAGGATTGTTCGCGCTATTGCCACCCGCTGTTTTTCACCGCCTGACAGCTTCAAGCCTCGTTCACCGACTCTGGTCTGGTGCCCCTCCGGCAGCTGGCTGATAAAATTATCGAGATGCGCGAGATAAATGGCATTAGACACTTCTGCATCGCTTGCCTCGGGACAGCCATAGCGGACGTTTTCAAAAACGCTGTCATTGAATAAGACCGTATCCTGGGGAACGATGCCAATAGCCTGGCGCAGTGAATTTTTGGTGATATGACTAATATCCGTACCGCCTATTGTAATGCTGCCTTCATCAAGATCATAAAATCGAAACAAAAGTTTCACCAATGTCGACTTTCCGGCACCACTGGCACCGACGACGGCGACCTTTTGACCTGCTCCAATAGTGAATGACACGTTGTTCAAGATTTTTCTGTCAGGTCGGTAGGAAAACGAAACATCAGTGAACTTAATGTCCCAGGTCGCGGGTTCCAACGTTTTTGCTTCGAGGCGGTCGTCGACGCTGGTCGTGATCTCCAGAAGCTGCAACATTTTTTCAATATTGGCCATCGAGCCCTTGATCTCTCGATAGACGAAGCCTAAAAAATTCAGCGGCAGGAAAAGCTGGATCATAAAGGCGTTAATCAGCACAAAATCGCCTAGTGTCATAGTGCCGGCTGCAACACGTGAGGTGGCCAGCCACATCATCGCAGTCATAGCGACTGCAATAATCAGCGCTTGACCTCCATTGAGGGAGAATAGCGACAAGCGGTTTTTGCGCCTAGCGGACTCCCACTTTTCGAGCTCATAGTCGTAACGCTGCACCTCAAATTCTTCGTTGGTAAAATATTTTACCGTTTCAAAATTGAGCAGGCTGTCCACAGCACGGTTGTTGCTAGCAGAGTCAGCAATATTGGCTTCACGCACAAATTTGGTGCGCCATTCCGTCGCTGCTACCGAAAACCACACATATGCTAACACTGCACTGAGCGTGATCAGCGCAAATCCCCAGCCATAGTTGTAGAGCAGGATGCCCACGACCATAAAAATTTCGATAAATGTTGGCACAATATTGAAGACAAAAAAGCGCATGAGAAAGCTGATCCCAGTCGTGCCGCGTTCAATATCACGTGACAGGCCACCGGTGCGACGGTTGAGGTGGAAGTCTAGGTCAAGATTATGCAGGTGCCTGAATACTTTGATGCCAATTTTCCGCATTGCCCGTTCGGTAACGTGCCCAAAAACGGTATCGCGAAGCTCCCCAAACAGGACGTTAGCAAAGCGCGCAAGGCCGTAGGCTAATACGAGTGCTATTGGGGCCGCGATGAGTTGCGTTTTCTCGGAGTCTAGGGCGTCAACGATATACTTGAGGATGAACGGACCAACCACATTGCCTAGCTTGGCGAGGATTAAGCAGCCGAGGGCCAACAGCACTCGGTTGCGATATTCCATCAGATAGGGCCAAATTATCCGGATGATATGCCAGTTGATTTTTTGGTTAGGCTCGTCTTCGTAGTTACCGTGGTTCATAGTGGTGGTTACTTGCGTCATCTGTTTAGCCTATCGTACACTACGTCACCCTGTCGGCCACTACGTCTTTATAATCGGCGCTCCAATCATTTTTTGATAAGTGTAAGAATAGACGTCATCAAAAGCCTCGTCACCGTATGCGTCGAATAAATAATTGGACATTGATTTTCCAATGGTCATTGAGAGAGTGATGCTAGACCCGATTGAAGAACCGCTGGACCGTAATCTTTGTTTCCTCGGTTTCATATGGCTTTTTGATCTGCTGCTTTCGTTCCGCTAGGGATGCTATGCACAGCAGCATTTTCAGGCGCGGTGTAGACAAGATTTTAGCCAAGCATGTCATGTATTTGGCGATGCATGTTTTGAACGCCGGGTTCATTGCGTCCCACCAGGACCTTACGTTCTATGCCCGCTTTCAGGCCCCGATTGATCTTGTTGACCAGTGAGTAATCTTCGGCGACGGCCACATCATTAATCATCTGGAAATAGTCTTCGTAGTGCTGTCGTTCCTCGGGTGTTGCCGGTTCTTTGGGTAGGAACATACTGTGATATACCACTGACCGGTCTGGTGTGATGGGGTAGACTCGCCAAGTCTGGAAGTGATCCTGCACGATGAAAATCACAGTGTTGGGGAAAATAAAGGTGACGTAAGAACTGTGGTTTCTAGGCTCCCATTCATCCTCCGGAATATTTTTGAGTTCATTGATGCTGAGCGCCGGAGATCCCATGGAATGGTTGCGCCCATACTGTCGGTAGCTTGCAGTATTGCTATAGGCCATCGTGGCAATGGACTCTGCATGCAGAAATTCAAAGTGGTAGTACTCGTGGAAGGTATCCATGTTCAGTTTCCAGCTAAAATCGGTGAACACTTGCTTGGCACCTAAATAGTAGTGATCCTCAAAGCCAAAGCCCGAAAGGCGCTCTTGAATACCTCCCAATACTTCGTCGATGTCAAAATTTTTGTCTGGGTCAGGCATGACGAAAATCATGCCGTATTTTTCCTGAACGTCTAATGGTCTGAGCGCTAGTGTATCGCGGTCGATGCTATCAAAGCCTTCATTGCCAAATGGCACTCCCACTAATTTACCTTCCAAGTCATAAGTCCAGCCGTGGTAGGGGCAGGAAAATAGCCGCTTTTTTTTAGCCGTTCCATGTGCGCACTCGTTCAATGGTGCCCCGCGGTGTGAACAAATATTTACGAACGCTTTGAGGCCTCCGTCTTGCTGTCGCACGATGAGAATCGGAATGCCGGTATCGTCAAAGGCGAAATAATCGCCCGTATCAGGCACCACACAACTGGGTCCAACAAACTGAGGATAGTGTCGAAACAACTCGATTTTTTCGCGCTCAAACTGTTGCGGGTCGGTGTACTCGTTGACGTCGATTTCCATCACGCTATCGGCCAGCGTTGTGGTTTTATCCGCCACTAGATCCATCAGGATTTTAATTTCATCAACCAGTTGCTGGCGCTGCATTGAAAATCTCCCGAGTACTTTTGCTGTGCTGTTACAGTCCTAGCACCATTTTGGCGATGATGTTGTGCTGAATCTCCTGAGAGCCGCCAAAGATGGATGCAGCGCGATTATTGAGATACCGCGGCACTATTGAACTAACGTAATCTGCTCTGACTGGATTGCCGCCTGCGATCGGATCCATGATGAAGCTGTTGTAGCCGAGGACATCGACTGATAATTCGTTAATCTCCTGCTCCAGTCGGGTCGCTGAAAGCTTCATAATGGAGGATTCCGGCCCGGGGTTACCACCATCACTGACCGAGGAAAGGATGCGCAATTCAGTGATTTCCAGGGCTTTGAGATCGATTTCTATGCGCGCGAGCTTACTGGCGATGGTTCCTTCCCTGTCAAATGCAGCATTGCAATTTTTTGCATTCGCAATGAGGCCACGCAGATGGTCCAGTTCGTGCCGGATGCGGTGTGCGTTGAAGCCACCACCGCGTTCAAACTCCAACAGATATTTTGCGTAGCTCCAGCCCTGATTCTCCTCGCCGATACGGTTCGCCATTGGCACTCGGACGTTGTCAAAGAACACCTGGTTGACTTCATGATCCCCCGCCATCGTAATGATGGGTTCAACGACAACACCGGGTGCTGCCATGTCGATAAGGAGGAAGCTGATTCCAGCCTGAGGCTTGCCGCTATTATCGGTGCGCACCAGGCAGAAAATATGGTCGGCGAGGTGGGCGTGGGTAGTCCAGATTTTTGAGCCATTAACAATGTAGTGATCGCCGTCGGATTCAGCTTTGAGTTTTAGACTGGCAAGATCGGAGCCAGAACCAGGCTCTGAGTAGCCCTGACACCAGTAATGTTCACCGCTCAGGATTTTCGGCAGGTATTCGGTTTTTTGTTCGTCCGTTCCGAACGCCATGATGACTGGCGCGAGCATTAGAAGTCCCAGGGGAATGAGCATGGGTGCCCCGGCGTGGTAGCATTCTTTACTGAAAATATATTTCTGGGTAGGCGTCCAGTCAGTGCCCCCGTGTTCCACCGGCCACTGCGGAACGGCCCAGCCCTTTTTTACCAGAATATCTTGCCATTGAAGGGCGATATCTTTCTCGACAAATACACTGCCATTATTCGCAGTGCCTTCGATAATATGCTTTGGTAATTTCTCCGCCAGGAACTGGCGAACCTCACGTTGGAACTGCAGTTCTTCGTCGCTAAAGTTTAGGTTCATGGTTTTAATCCGGTAAGACTACTGTATGGGGTCCATCGCCCACAGGATGCCACGGCGCAACAACTCATAGAATTCCTGAGTTTTCCAGGCGCCTTCTTCAGGCACTGGGTACTCCTCAATATAGGGTTGCATGTCGTATTTTCCGCGGCAGTGTCCTAATGTTAGATACAGAACCTGGCCGATTCCGTAGGGGTGGATATACAAAACAGGCTGCACATCAGTGTCTTTCATCCAATCGTCCCGAATAAAATTCTCAACGGGATCTGACCAGTGCGTATGCAGCAATGTCTGGTGCTCACCGTGAAATTTGCACAGATAGAGTTCATCGTCCACTTTGAAACTGGGAATGCCTTTCACCAACGGATGATCTGGTTCCGTGACGTGGACCTCGTACTCATGGATGGGGGGGTGCGACATGAATTGGCTACCTAGTACTTCCATGAAGGACATATTGTCTTCTGGACAGTCCACGCGAGGCGTGCCGTCAGCAGCAGGCTCCAAGAACTGCAGAATGGAATTTGTGCCGTGCAGAGCGAACCATTTTTTACCGTTGTTGACGTAATCTGTAAGGCAGCGAGTTTCGTCTTCCGTGGGAATGATGTCGCAGGTGTAGGTGATCAGGACATCACTGGCGCAGATGGCCTCGATGTCACTGAAGTCAGAACCCACCAAGACCTTGATCCGAGGTTGCTCCGCGAGCAACTTCAGTATCTCAAGCCTTGCATGGTCAATATTATGATACTTCCCGCCTGTAACAAGGTAGACGTCAACGCGATCGCTCTTGCTCATTTTATAACTGCACGCGCTTGGTGAAGCCACCGTCTGCTACCAGGTTTACGCCCGTGATTAGGCTCGCAGCTGGACTGGCCAGAAAGGCCACGGCGTTGGCTATTTCCTCTGCAGAGCCCATGCGGCCCTGAGGGATTTGCGCCAGTGTGCTGTCGTAGAGTTCGGCCATATTGTTCTTAATATATTCCCATGCGCCGCCTTCTATGTAGATCGGGCCAGGCGAGACGCAGTTGACGCGAATTCCGCTAGGTGCCAGAGCTTGGCTTAGCTGTTTGGCGTGGATGATGAGTGCGCCCTTAATGGCGTTGTAGGGTTGCGGCCCCATAAATGTTTCCACACCGGCGGTGCTGGAAATAACGACGATGGCTGCCGCAGAAGATTTCTCGAGAAAGGGCGTGGCCGCCTCGACGCCGCGAGTTGTGCCAAGAAGGTCAACGTTGAAATTGTTCTGCCAACCCTCTTCACTCATATTGCCACCGCCTGCGCTGACATTGGGTACAAAGATATCAATGCCGCCCAACTGCGTGCCCATCTCTGCAATCCAGTGCTTATAGGCTTCGCCGTCAGCCACATCAATAGCAGAGCCTACGACTTTGACGCCTTTAGCGCTGAGCTCGGCGATAGCAGTATCAACGTCAGCTTGCTGGCGTGCGCAAACTGCTAGGTCAACACCTTCATCGGCAAGCAGATTGGCAATGGCACGACCAATGCCGCGGGTTGAACCGGTGATGACAGCTTTTTTTCCAGACAGTCCGAGATCCATGTGTGTCTCCTGAGATGATTATTGTGTTTTTGTTTATTCGAGAGAGGCGCGGGGAAGTGCCTTTCAACAGGCAATGCCCCTAGTCGGCAACGAGTGTTCAAAGGATACGTTAGCAAACCTATTTATAAAAAACAATCAGATTTGACTGTTTATTTTGTATCCGATAATGTGTGTGTCAAGATAGCCAAAAGACGCTGTCAATGTGCTCATTTCTTCGCTGAAGGATGAACTCGTTGGCGACCAGATTCATCGCTACATCACAAGGAGAAAATAATGAAACTCTATACGTCTATAGGTCCCAATCCTCGCGTCGTTGCAATGTTTATCGCTGAACGCGGCATAGATTTGCCAGTTCAAGAGGTGGACATCATGGCGGGTGAAAATCTTGGCGATGATTTCAGGAAACTCAACCCGTCAGCCCAGTCACCCTGTTTGCAGCTCGATGACGGCAGTGTCATAGCGGAAGTGACGGTGATATGCAGTTACCTCGATGAAGTGACGGACGGCCCATCGTTGATCGGTGCCACACCGGAAGAGCGTGCAGAAACGCGGATGTGGAATCGACGATTTGATACGCGCATCCTTGAGCCCATGACGCTGGCGTTTCGCAGTGCAGAGGCAATAGGACTATTTAAAGATCGATATCGAGTCATTCCCCACGCAGCAGACGATCTGAAAGCCACCGTACAGGATTCCTGGGCCTGGCTGGAGCCACAAATGGCGGGCAAGACCTTCGTGTGCGGCGACCGATTCACCTTGGCCGATATACAACTGTTTGCCTTTGCAGATTTCGGTGCCCTAATTGGCCAGGGAATTCCTGAGTCATTACCCAACCTGCAGGCCTGGTTCAAGCGTGTTACCGAGCGTCCCAGTGTTGCCGCCAGCGTGCACCCGTCAGAAGCATAGCAGACTAGATACAGTCATATATACCACCTGTAATACTCAACCAATGAGATAGCGTATGAAAGCGGCAGTGTTCAAGGAAGTCGGTCAGCCCCTAGCACTGGAGTCGGTAGCCGACCCCGTGCCGGAGCCTTTTGAACTGGTGATGAAAGTCAGTTTCTGTGGTATCTGCGGTACTGATTTACACGCGACTCGGGAGGGGTTAACGACGGCCTGCTGTGGCCAGATTCTGGGTCATGAATATGTCGGCGAGATTGTCGAGGTGGGTAAAGAAGCAGACGGTAACTGGAAGGTAGGGGACCGCGCTTGCGCGATGCCCTTTATCGGCTGTGGGCGCTGCCTGCCCTGTGCTGCTGGACGTTTCTTTGAGTGTGCCAATAAGAAAGTGTCCGGAGTCGATGACCCGGGGGGCTTTGCCGAATTTGTCACCACGGGTTCACGTGAAACGATTTTACTGCCAGATGATCTGGACCTGCAAAGCGCGGCGTTGGTCGAACCTCTGGCGGTAGGGATTCACGCCGTGCGGATAGCCGATGTCAAGGCCGGTAGTCGGGTGATGGTGATCGGCGCCGGCCCCATCGGTCTGGCAGTGGCGTTGTGGTGTCGTTTTTTTGGAGCGAGGGAAGTGATCGTCAGCGAAGTCACTAAAACCCGCGCTGCGCTGGCGAAGACGATGGGAGCTACTGCCGTGATTCACCCTGATTTAGACAGCGGAGCTGAGGGCCTGTTGCAACAATTCTCGGATATAGCGGGCGGCGCGCCAGATGTGATTTTTGAATGTGTCGGTGCCCCGGGTTTGCTACAGCAGTGCATCGAGATGGCACCCCATCACGGTAAGATTATTCCGGTGGGGGTGTGTGAGCAGCCAGATGCCATTATTCCTTTCTTTGGTTTGGTGAAGGAGCTGCGTATACAGTTTGCCATCGCCTACACACGTGATGATTTTGATACGTGTGTGGCGATGCTTGGCGAACGACGCATTGACGTTTCGCCTATGGTGACGGACATCGTTTCCTTGGATGAGCTGCCCGATGCCTTTGAGGCATTGCGCACGCCGAGTCATCAATGCAAGGTTTTAACCAGGATGTAGCTTTTGGGTCGGGCTGTGTCGCCGGCCCAGATGAGAGAAGACCTCCTTCGCGCAAAAAGGCACGTCGTTCGCGTAAAAGTGGCTAGTCCCGATAATAGTCCACGCCGACCAACTCCAGCCATCGATCACTGAAGGCCTCGCCCTGCAAACAGTTGGCTGCTATCCACTCATCATCTGATACCTTGGCGCGAGCAGCAACACTTTCTACGGCGTCGGGTCCAACCGGGTAGCGGAAGTGCGGCTTGTCCGATTCAATGGCGTGGGCGATCGCGCTGGCCACGTCAGTGGGCATGGCCGGGCGGCGCAGACCGAACTCAAAAAAGCGTCCCAGCCGTTGCAGAGATTTGAGGTAGGGTGAAGGTTCTGTCGGCAATGATCCCTTGCCCCAGATGGGCGTTAGGACGCAGCCTGGCTCGATGATGGCAACCTTCACATTGAATTCGGCCATTTCCTGCGCCAGTGCCTCGCTGAGACCTTCCATCGCCCACTTGGATGCAGAATAGTGAGCGTGGCAGCCCATAACAACACGACCGGCAAGTGAGCCGACGGTGACAATCCTGCCAGATTTTTGCTGGCGCATGATGGGCGTCACAGCGCGCAATACATTGACGTTGCCAAAGTAGTTGGTCTCGAAAATTTCGCGGACTTCGTGCATTGGTGTCTCTTCCACGGCGCGGCCACCGCCGATGCCGGCGTTGTTGACCAGCGCATCGATACGGCCACTGCGAGCCATAATCTCTGCCACGGCGGTCACAATAGAGTCGGGGTCGACAAGGTCCAGCTTGATAACGCTAACAGGTAAGTCCTCTGCTGCAATTAAGTCTTTTAATTCTGTGGCAGTCTCAGGGCTGCGGACCGCGCCATAGACATCGTGGCCTTTGCGCGCCATATGCAGCGCCGTTTCTTGACCAATGCCGGTGCTACTTCCTGTCACTAGGATAACGGACATGAAATTCTCCTCAAATTGTAGTGTGGACTGGGTTGTGTTGTGGGGTGTTACTGCTGATGATCTAGCGGGGCAGGGGAGTGCTGTGCGGATGCACCGATACTGTCATCCTGCCGTTGTTTGACATCGATGCGATATTCACAGGTCACACAGCGCCGCATACCTTCACGCATGCTATCGTTTTGTTGCTGCAGTTTATCCAGCTCAGTGCGCAGCGTATCGATTTCCTGCCGATGCTGCCACAGGCGCGTTCGTGCGAAGAATATCTCCAACAGGTTCATTGGGACACTCCTCGTTGGCTAGTTTGGCTGCCAGCTCATTCTGACTGTACAGGACGTCTCGGGCAGGTGCGGGTCGAATTCCATTTTCAGGCCGCCACTGGCACCGTTGAACAGCGCTTCAAAGGGGCCTTTGCAGATATTAAGGCAGCCCTCTTCAGGAAGTGCGTTTGGATTCGGTAGGCGATCTTGGGGGCCGCAGGTATGCCAGCCACAATCGGGAATTTCCATTACCGTAAGGCCGTTAGCCGGATCAAATTCAGTGATCGTTGCCGGACCCGTCAACCAGTGGGCCGGATTAAAGGTTTCAAACAGGAAGGTGCTCCAGCGGCTAGGTTTGGTGGGACTGCCGTCTTTGGATAGTTTAGTCTTCTTATTTTTATCCGACATGCTGTTCATCATTTTGAGGAAGTCGCCAGAGGTCTCATGAGATAGCGCAACCGACGTCCCGATGACAATTTCTTCATATTGTTTCTGGCTGAAGTGTTTGCGCAGTTCCAGCAATGCCCACTCAACTTCGCGCACAAAGTTGCCATAGCGCTTGCGCCATTTTTCTCGTGGGGAGTCGAAGCGATGAATGACCTCCCTGCGCGACTTGATCTGCTTGTAATCACGGTCCACCTGTTTCTGGTCGCCAGACAGTCGCAAAATCGGTACAAAGGTATGGCTGATGATAGGCATGGCCTTTTTTACCAGCATAGAGTTGGACATCCACATGTCGATCCAGGCTTGGGGTCCCCAGTTATAATAGAAACCCATTTTCTGTGGGGGCGGGACACGGCCTGAACCGCCATCGGTGGAGATTACGTTTTCATCAGACATTCGATTTACCCTTTTTGTAAAGGCTCGGCCTCTGCCGACCTTAAGTCGGGTATAAAGACTTTGAGTCTGGTTAGTCATCGTACTAGTACATAAAGCGCACAGTGACACCGTAAATTGCGCCGGGTGCCGTGACGCCGGCGTAGCCGCCAAGCACGGGAACGTCTAGCCCGGCAACATAGTACTCTTCATCCAGTATGTTGCGGCCCCAAATGGCAGCGTTCCAGGTTTGTTCAGCATTCGATAGTGTGAAGCGCAGATTGACCAAGTTGACCGCATCATTCTCGAGGTTTGGGTCAAGATCCTGATCGAGATAAAAACTGGACGTATAGTTGTATTCTAACCGGGCAGTGCCGACCAGTTCTGCCGGCAAGTTGTGCTCATATTGGACGTAAGAACTCACAGTCCATACGGGCACGTTATCCAGTTCTTTTCCGGCAAGGTCTTGAAGACACAGTGATGATATCCCCGGAGCTCCGGTTTGTGCGCCATCGACTACGTAATATTCATTGAATGCCTGCGCGACGGTGCATTGTCCATTGTCGAAGTCTTTATACTCTGCCTTGTTATAGCCTACCGCTGAGCCAACCACTACATCAGCTGCTGGAGCATAGACCAGATCCAGTTCCATCCCGTAACTTTCCATTGAGCCTGCGTTGGTCACACTAATGCTGGAGCCGTCGAAGGCTTGTGCCTGGAAGTCATCGTAACTGGTGTAGTAGAACGTGCCGTTCAGCTGCAGACGTCTGTCTTGGGTGGAACCTTTCCAGCCAATCTCATAGTTAGTTGCCGTCTCTTCATCGAATTCGCCATTTTTTCCCTCTAATTCTCGGCGCTGGTTAAACCCCCCAGATTTGAAACCTCTGCTGATACTGGCATAGGTCATGATCTCTGGGGTATAGAAATAGCGCGCTATCACTGTCGGCGATATATTGTCGTCATTGCGACTGTCATCGGAGTACACGTCAGGGCCAGCGACAGGCGGAATGTCAAGAATTGACGCTGGCGAAGTGATCTGTGAGCCTTTTCGGTCTTTGCGTTCATAGGTATAACGCAGGCCGAGTGTGGCACTGAATTCGTCTGTGATGTTCCAGACTGCCTGGCCGAATGCAGCGTAGCTAGTGGTTTTGTAGTTGTTGTCGTCGGTATTGAGTGTGCCGTCAGGGAATAGTGCAACGATGCCGATGTTACTCACGAGGGCAACGGACTGAGTGAAAGTGCCGACCGATTCCATCTGTGAGTAGAAGGCATAAAGCCCCGCCTGATAGTCGATAGTTTCGCCACCCGGTGAGGTAATCCGGAACTCCGATGAATACTGATTAAAATTAATATCGGTTGAACCCCCCACGGCTTCATATGCAGTAAAGTCCCCGTCATAGGCGCTGTCGGATTCGTAATGCCGCCAAGCGTTGATAAAAGTTAAGGTATCTTCACTGGCAAGCTCCTTGTTCCACTCCAGCGCCGCGCCTCCCACTATCACTTTGTTGTAGATTTCAGTGTCGATCCAGTAATCGTCACTGAAGGGGTCTGCATCAGGGGGGGAGAAGCCTTCCGAGTCTTCAAAAGAGACCCATTGCAAAATGGGGTTTTCCTGCGCGTTCAGGCCAAGCTCTTCTGACAACTGTGCCGAGGGCGTATTGGTTGTTGGGGCGTTAAGCGTAGACAGACCCTCGTAGTCTATAATAGCGAGACCGCAGCAATTAGTGTCTTCCTTCATATAATCAAAGGTAAACAAAAACTCACCAAAGCCATCGCCTTCTGATTTTGCGCCTGTGTCGAACAACGTGCGCGCTTTGAGACCCCACTTATTCGCGTCGTTCAGGCCTTGTCCCGTGTAAGTGCTTTCATAAAGATGATCGCCATTGACGGCAAAGCCTGTCAGGCGCATAGCGTTGCCTGTATCACCAAAGGGGACGTTGACCATGGCGTGCACTTCGGCGCGTTGATCCGTGTTGTAGGTTAATTGGATCTCGGACTCCAATGCGTCGGGAGAGGGCGCCTTGGTGATAATGCTTATAGCGCCTGCCGCTGTATTTTTTCCATACAGCGTGCCCTGTGGCCCACGCAGAATCTCCACGCGTTCAATATCGATAAGGTCTCCTATGCTCATGCCCGCACGGCCCTGATAAACGCCATCGATAAATAGCCCGACACTAGGATCAATGCCTACATTCGTGCCGACCGAACCGATGCCCCGAATCCGAATAGATGTGGAGTTCGAGTCTGTTCCTTCGGTTATCTTGAGGCTGGGTGTATATTGCTCTAGCCCGGCAAGGTTAGTGACGCCGGAGTCTTTGAAAAACTGTCCGGTAAACGCCGTCACCGACATGGGGACCTCTTGTATGCTCTGTTGCCGGCGATTTGCAGTCACAATGACCTCCTCAAGTGCCAGAGGGTCGGGTCCATTGGGATCTACTTCTGCGGTGGCATAGACACTCGTGAGGGCTAGAGAGGGCAGCAGTAAAAGACCGGACATAAGTTGACGATTAGTCATAAGTCAGCAGTAGAACCTTATTTTTATTCGACCCAGAGGCGCGTTAATGAGCCACTTCAGGCGAGCGTGGCACCTGCAACGCAGGCGGAGATAACTGAATAGTGAGCCTAACAAATCGTCAGATTAAAAACAAACAATATTGACTGTTTATAATTTTGGGGCTACGGTAAGCCCTCGCAATAACAAATTTGAAAAATAAGGATTCCAATGGCCGCTCCGATGCCTGCAACTAACCCGTTTCTGAAATTCCCCTACGGTCCGATACAGATGGAATGCGATGCACATGACCTCGTCGTGGAGGGTGAAATCCCTGCCGATTTGTGTGGCTCCCTCTATCGCGCTGGCCCCAATCAGCGTTTCAAGCCTCGGGGCGATTACCACCTATTTATGGGAGATGGCATGGTACATGCCTTCCATATCAAGGGTGGCAAGGTGGATTACAACAATCGCTGGGTGCGCACTGCAAAGTGGAAGCATGAAGATAGGGAAGCCCGAACGTTGATTAATCCAATGAATCCTTTTGAATGCGATCCAGACTACAGCGACTTTGTGTTTACCGATAAAGACGGTACGGCCAACACCGCCACCGTTTGGCACGGAGAGCGTTTGCTGGTGATGGAAGAAGGTCACCCACCTTACGAACTAGACCCTGAAACGCTCGAGTCTTTGGGCAGCTGGAACTTTAGAGGCAAACTGAATACGGCGATGACGGCCCACCCCAAAATCGATCCTGAAACAGGTGAAATGGTGTTTTTTGCCTACATGGCAACCGGTCCTTTCGCAGCCGACGTGATGGTGCACAAAGTCAATGCCGAGGGAATTTTGACGGAAAGTATACTCATTCCCACACCGTATTCGGCTATGGTGCACGACTTCGTGGTCACGGAAAATTACATCATTATCCCCGTTATGCCCATCACGGGGAGTCTCGAGAGGGCGATGGAAGGAGGCCCTCCGTTCGCATGGGAGGCCGAGAAAGGCGTTCACCTTGGTGTTCTGCCACGCCATGGCGGTAAGACTGAAGATGTCCGCTGGGTGGAAATGGACCTAGGTTTCACCTTTCATTTTATGAACGGGTTTGACAAGGACGGCGTCATCACTGTCGACTGCAGTCAGTTTGAATCAGCTCCCTTGTTTCCTACTCCAGATGGAGGATCGTCCGGCAAGTCCGAGCCTCACCTGACACGATGGACATTGGACATGAACGCCCAGCATCCGCGCGCCACCTTCGCGCGTATCGATGAGTACGTGTCGGAGTTTCCCCAATGTGATCCTCGCTATGCGGGCAGAGCTTATCGACACGGATGGTATACGTCTCCTGATGGTGAGTTGAAGAGTACGCTGGAAGACAGTGGTTACTTTTACAATACTATCGGCCACTTTGATCATCAGACCGGCGCCGTAGATCGCTACTCCTGTGGGCAGGCGATGCCATCGGAGGCGATCTTTGTGCCCGCCTATGAGGGTGCCGCTGAAGGCGAAGGTTACTTGCTGGCAGTGGTCACCAGCTTCGAAACGAGAACGAGTAGCTTGTATATCTTCAACGCCCTTAAGTTGGCTGATGGGCCATTGGCCAAGGTTCACTTGTCCCATAGCGTACCAGCAGGTTTTCATGGTTCATGGCGTCAGGGCGACTGAAAAAGATGCCTTGATTGCGGGCTCACAGAATTAGCGCTATTTTTGCCATTAAAAACTAGGGGTATTGGCCTATGAAGCCATGGCCGGACAATGCATTTCTACAGGGTTATTATGAGCCGCTCACGGCCGAATGTACTGCGCCGGATTTGATTATTGAAGGCGAGATACCCAAAGATCTGAACGGGACATTCTACCGCAACGGTCCGAACCCCCAAGTGCCACCGAAGAATGAATACCACTTTTTCACCGGCGACGGCATGATCCACGCATTTACGTTTAACAATGGCAGGGTCAGCCACAAGAATCGCTGGGCTCGCACCGAACGCTTCAGGATTGAACAGCGCACCGGTGAGTCTCTGTTCAGTGGCATGAACCCGCTGGAAACGCCAGAGGAATACCTGGATTTTGTGCTGACGGACAAAGAGGGTGTCGCGAACACCTCGGTCGTCTGCCACGGTAACCGGATGTTACTGCTGGAAGAGGGCCATCTGCCGTTTGAGATGGATCCGGATACACTGGATTCGTACGGATCATGGAGCTTCTATGGCAAGTTGAACACCACCATGTCGGCGCACCCAAAAGTCGATCCGGTTACCGGAGAACTGCTTTTTCATGCCTATATGGCGACGGGTCCGTTTAGTGATGATATGGGGCTGTATCGGGTGAACAAAGAGGGACACATGACAGAGTCTCATGTGTTCAAGGCGCCTTACTCGGCCATGGTGCACGATTTTGTGGTGACCGAGAACTACATTATATTCCCTGTTATGCCTATCACCGGCGACATGGATCGGGCAATGGAAGGCAAGCCGCCCTTTGCCTGGGAGCCTGAGGTTGGCACGCGGGTCGGTATCATGCCGCGCAACGGTACACCGGCGGATATGCAATGGATCGAGGGTGATGCGTGTTACGTGTTTCACTTTATGAATGGACACGACAAGGACGGCGTGATCACCATCGAAGCCTGTCATTTCGACTCGCCACCACTGTTTCCGATGGCTGATGGCACACCGACACCGGCCAATATACACCCTTCAATCGCACGATGGACGATCGATCTCAATCACGACAACCCGCGGGTGCAGATGAAATATCTGGCAGATCACGGTGCAGAGTTTCCTGTGATAGATCCGCGCTACGCTATGCGCGACTACACCCACGGTTGGTATACCTCAACGGATCGAACAATCCCCGCCGAGATCCCGGGCAGCGACGTGGTCTATAACGCTATCGTACACTTTAACGTAAAGACGCTCGCGACTGACACCTACGCGTTTGAGACTGGCTACGTCTCGGAGCCAATGTTTGTGCCGCGCAATGAAGCGGCTGTTGAGGGCGATGGTTATCTGCTTACCTGCGTTTATGATATTTTGAGTAATACCAGTGCGCTTTGTGTGTTTGATGCGCAGCGTATCGCTGCCGGGCCCATTGGCAAGGCGCAGGTATCTCATAGAGTGCCGGTTTGCTTTCATGGCACCTGGAAATCTGCTGGCTAGGGCTGGCCTTTCCGTTAAGATGCACCCTGCCATTAATACCCTCTGGACATATCAACAACGTTGAACATTGGTTCACCTGCGACATAACGTCGGAGATTTTCCACTGCAATAATTTTTTGTCGACGATTAGCATCTGCGCCAGTGGCAGAGACATGTGGCGTGATAATGACATTCGGTAAATGCCAAAGTGGGTTGCCTGCGGGCAGGGGTTCAGGGTCGGTAACATCCAGTCCTGCGCCAAACAGTTTGCCTGACTCTAATGCGGCAATAAGGTCGCCGGTTATTGTATTCTTACCTCGTCCGACCGACAGAAAGATCGCGCCGGGTTTTACTGCATCAAAGAACGCCTTGTCGAAAACGCCAGTCGTTTCAGGTGTTAGAGGAAGGGCGTTGGCAATCACATCAGCTGTTGCCGCCATGCTATGCAGTTCATCTGTTAAGCCGACATAGTCCACATAATCTGGCCCCTCATGAGATGATCTGCGTATCGCGATCACACGCATGCCTAGACCGTGTGCACGCCATGCAATCTCGGTGCCGATGCCACCAAGCCCGACGACCAGTAGGGTCTTGCCTTTCAGTTCGCCAAAGGTGACACCAGCGGAAAGCTCGCGCTGCCATTTTCCTTCACCCTGCGCCCTTTGGTAGGCAGGGAGGTTATGCGTCAGGGCCATTAGCATCGCAATAGTATGTTCTGCGATAGCGGGTCCGGACAAACGCTTGTTGTTGGTAAATACGATGTCCTCAAGTTGTGTATCGCTTGCCCCTTTACAGTATTCCATGCCCACGCTGTAGTTATGTACCCAGAGCAAGCGCGCATCAGCATTTTTAAGCATAGGAGGCGTACAGAAACCGATCACGCCATCGGTGCCAATGAGTAACTCCGGCGCAGGCACAAAACTGCCTGAGCGGTCAAAAACCAGCTCCACATCGCCTGCTGCTTTTTGCAATTCTGTCTCAAAATTATCTGAGGTGGACACTAAAGTCGGGATAAGCATGACCACTACCCGCTTAGGGTTCCAGCCAGCGTGCTCGGCGATCGGCTTAGTGGACTCGGTAAGATTAAGTTCTTCAATCACCGTCTGTGCAGCGGGAGAGGCTGATTCACTGTGTGCAAGCGAGGGAACGAAAATCATCGTTAGGATAGTTAACAGGCGTCCTGCGCTGCACAGTGTCATGGGGTGGGCCTCTCGTTAGAATAGTCTAGCTTAGATCAGTTGTTGAATAGATGTTAGTCCGTTTAGCCCGACTCAAGGCCGCTGATAATGACGGCTATAGTCATTGATCCGCCGGCGGAGCGCAGTCAGTCGATTAATACAGCGTTTTCAGGCAGTACAATGGTAGCAGTGCCTTCCAGCAGTACGCCCCTGTCGTCGTGCTCCAGGCGAGTGCTGCAGTCCGCCAGCCATACACCTTGCGCCTCGCGCAGTACACTGATTTCGCCTCGTGCGACGACTCGCTCGCCATCAAGGACCACCTGTGGAAAGCGCATGACAATCCGGCGCAGGCAATCTGGCCCGCCCCACGCCTGTAGCATATTAATGATGTAGGAGAGGCCCAAAGGTCCCTGATTTATTGTTCGCTTTCCCAATCCAAGGGGCAGAGCATCCACCGCATCGCGGTCCCAGTGTAGAGGGTTGGGGTCGCGCAATATGGCAGCCATGGTGCGCATGCGTTCCGGGCTCACGCTAGCCATTTCCCACTCGGGTATGCTGTCGCCTACTGCCAACTTCACAGCATGTTCCTTGTATAGTGCCAGGTCATAGTGACGCGCGCCGCTAGACCATGGTCCGGCGTATGAATTTCAAAACAGAACTGGATGCGATCGTAGAGGTCACCTTGCTCATTTCTGCAACGGTTAGCACTTGTGATGCTGCTGTTGATTGCATAGCGAGTCTCCTCGCGCAGGGCCACAAAGATTTCCCAGTCGTAACTTTCAATCATGATAGAAAGATCTGACTCTGCCTGTCCAAGGGCAAACATTTCTGCGATTGATGTTCCGGCGCCAACGATAGGTATATGGAACAGAGCGACCGGGTGCACTAAGCCGTCTGGTAATAATGCTGCGCCGGTACATTCGGTCAGTAAAAAGTTCTCCCAGTGCGCGACAGTGTAAAAACCGCCCGGAAAGTTATGCCCCGTGAGTCGTGTAATATCTGCTTCACTTGGAATAGGCTTTCTATTTGCAACCACTGGCTATAAGACTTCTTCAAAAAAATTCAGCATAGCCTGCCAAGAGCGGTCGTCAGCAGACAGATTGTAGACAGCACCAAACGCTGGGTCATTGGCTTCAGGACGCGTAAAGGCATGCATCGTGTGGCCATAGGCGTGCAGCTGCCAGTCCACCTGCTTTTCTGTCATCTCAGCCTTGAAGGCCGCGACCTGCTCTGGTGGCACAAGAGGATCATCTTCCCCATGCAGCACGAGCACTTTTGTGCTGAGTGTTGTTGGATTATCGAGCATATTGCCTTCTAGTCCGCCGTGAAAAGACACCACCCCCTTGATAGGGTCACTGCCGGCTCGGGCCAGATCAAGGACCGCTGTGCCGCCAAAACAATAACCGATTGCACCGATGCGCGACAGATCAGCGCTAGGAATTTTGCTGGCCGTAGTAACTGCAGCCAGCATACGCTCCAAAAGCATGCCACGATTTTCGAAAAAAGGCGTTAGGGTCGGCATCAGATCCGCCATGTCGGTCATCGTCTTTCCCTCGCCCAGTAAATCAATAGCGAAGGCGATATAGCCGGCGTCTGCAAGCTTTGCGGCCTTATCTCGCACTTCTTGGTTCAGTCCGTCCCATGCAGGAGCAACCAAGATTACGGGTAATGATCCATTGACCTGTGTAGGTGTGAAATAAACGCCTTTGCACAGTATGTTTCCGGCTGAATATTCAATTGGAGTCGCGGTGGTTGCCATGTTGATGTCCCTCTTTCAACGTTCATTCTTTAAGTGTGGTCACCCTTAGAGGGTAGAGTTAGTAATGCCGCCATCGATCACAATATTCTGCCCGACAGTGTTCTTAGCTCTGATGGGAATTTAGAGGCTCCGGTGGAAATATTTACAATGCGGCCAAAGCCGCGGTCACACATGCCATCGACTGTAGCACGGATAAATTCGATGGGACTGATCAGGCCGGCGGACAGGTGTTCCTCCCAATCGGCTGTGGTTACCTTGCGAAAATCCGGTGTGAAAGGTGCCGGAGAACAGGTGCCTACAAGGATGTCAGGGTCGGGACAGATAGACAGGCTTTTTTCCCTGCCTTCATTGCTGGAATGATCAGCGACGGTAATTGTCACTGACGCGCCAGTGTCACGTCTAATCTGCTCAGCCGTGGCTTGTAGTCTGTCTTCTTGACGTGCAGAAATATACAGGTCTACGCCTTCGGCAGCTAGAGCTTGTGCGCTGCCTTTACCCAACCCGGCACTACCGCCATTGACAAGTGCTTTGCGGCCTTTAATGCCTAGATCCATTATTGTCGACTCCTGAGGTGATGAGCTACCAGCAATTGGTATGTAAAACGTTGTCCAGATCCTTGCGTGGTGCTGTTTTGAACTCGGTACCTTGGGTGTAGGCAATGGGGATGAGGGCGACTTGAGTGAAGTCGTCGGGAATATCTAGAAGGTGGGCTACCTCCTGTTCGTAACCAAGATGCAAAGTGGTCCAGCATGTACCAATGCCGCGCTCTCTTGCAGCGAGCATGAAGCTCCATACTGCCGGAAGGATGGAGCCGTAGATGCTGGCAAGGACACCCTGTGGCAGGCCCGGGGTATCTGTACGTCCTGCGCAACAGGGAATCAACATGGCAGGGACATGAGCCATGTTGTCGGCAAGATACCGTGCAGAACTGAGTACCCGCTCCTGGGTCGGGGCCATCGATGGGTCATCCAGATGTTGTTTTGTTGGCTGGGCAGGCCCTGCTTCATAGTCGTCGAAGGCTTTCAGGTAGAGTTCGGCAATGGCGGCTTTCTTGGCAGCATCCGTTACGATGACGAAGTGCCATCCCTGTGAGTTGGAACCCGAAGGCGCCTGCAGCGCGATATCGAGGCACTCACGCAATACAGACATTTCAACCGGCCGATCAAAGTCTAGCCGCTTGCGCACGGCTCGCGTGGTGGTCAGGACTTCATTAGCGCTCAGGTTCAATGTTGGCATGCGTATTCCTGCAGGGTTAGTGGCGCGAGGGGAGGATTCTCTGGGAACGAGTCTAGGTCAAATTGAATAAGAATAAAACAGTAGGGACTGATTGTTTTGGCTAGGTCGCTTTGTTAGCATGGCATGAGCGCGGCAGCACCGGTGTCTAACCCTAGACATTTCACTGATTACTAAAGACAGGTCTCATTGTGGATTTCTCCCTCAGCGAAGAACAGCTATTACTGCGCGATAGCGTCGACAAGTACGTCCGTCAGCATTGCAGCGTCGCGCGGCATCGCGCTGTCACTATGACAGAGTTAGGTTTTGATGACGCCGCATGGCAGCAGTTTGCGCAATTGGGTTGGTTGTCGGTCCCGTTCAGCGAAGAACTGGGCGGCTTTGCGGGTGGGGCAACCGATATGATGGTCATTGCGGAAGCCTTGGGGAAGGGTTTGGTGCGCGAACCGTTTCTGACTACGGTGGTGACCTGCGGTGGATTTTTACACCTCGGTGGTAGTCAACAGCAGCGACAACAGTACATCCCCGCAATTATTGACGGCAGTTCGCAGTGGGCCTTTGCCTTCGCCGAACAGAACAGCGGCTATGACCTAGCACAACTGCACACGACGGCTCTGCCTCAGGGTGACGGTTATGTGCTAAACGGCTGCAAATTTGCGGTGTTAAACGCTCATTGCGCCAATCACCTTATCGTATCCGCCCGCACTAGTGGGTCCGTTGGCGACGTTACAGGCATTACTCTTTTTCTTATTGATGTGGAGTCTTCGGGCGTTAGCCGTGACAACTTTTTCGCTGTAGACGGAAGCCATGGTGCACATGTTGCTCTTGACAGTGTAGTGCTCGGTGCCGATCGTGTGCTGGGTGAAGTCGGTAAGGGCCATGCGCTGATGTTGAAAGTCATCGACACAACTATCGTGGCGTTGGGCGGGGAGGCAGTGGGTGCGATGCAGGCGCTGCTGGATGCTACCGTCGAGTACACCAAAACGCGTCAGCAGTTTGGTCAGCCCATCAGCAAATTTCAGGTGTTACAGCACCGCATGGCTGATATGTATATGAAAGTAGAGGAGACCCGGTCACTGTTGCTAAATGCGGCGATTCAGCTGGACCAGAATAGCCTTGAGTCGGCTAGCGCGTGTGCGGCCTTGAAGGTGAAAGTATCCGAAGCGGGAAGGTTTGTGGCGCAGGAGGCGGTGCAGTTGCATGGTGGTATTGGCATGACAGATGAACTCAGTATAGGTCACCACTTCAAACGCTTAATGGTTTTAGCAAAGCTTTACGGCGATGAGGCCTGGTATCTGCAAAAGTTTACCGATTTAGCGGCTGCTCGCGCGCCATAACCTTTACGCAAAGATCTTGCGTTACGAAGGCTGAGAGAATCTACTTGTTGGTGGAGTGCCGCCCGATAGCAGAGCCTTCTCCTTCTTCAAAAATTTCTTCTAGGCGGTCGGCGAGGTAGTTAAGAAGTTGCTTCACGCGCTCCTCCCGGTTGGTCATTAGCTGTCCAGCGGCCATGCCTTCCATCATGCACTTGGTGACATCCATGGCCAGCAGGAAGCGATCTCCGCGGTCGTTCCACTCGGAAAACAACGTGGCATTGGAATCAAGTACATGTTTTTCAAATGCCAGTTGTGAACTTTCTAGGATGAACTTTAGCTCCGGATCCGTCCGGCTAGCAACACACAATTCGTGGTAAACGACAAACAAGTCGCCGGTGAGGTGATCCCAATAAGCGTCAATACCTGCGCGGCGACGTTTTTTCCCCTTTAGGGAGGAGGGTATGCTGGCTACGCGATACGAGTAATCCTCTAACAGCTTGTCATGCAGATACTCGACTGCGGCGCCAATGAGTTCTGTTTTCGACGGGAAGTGGTGCAACATCGCGCCGCGAGAAACCTTGGCTAAGCTTGCGACCTTAGCGGTGGTGACATTGGTGTAGCCCAGTTCTACAAAGCAATTAATAGAAGCTGTCAGTATACGTTCCCGGGTCATGGCACTCTTTTGCGCCTGCCAGCTTATGTCTTCACCGGGTTGCCCCGCGACTCTGTCCTTTGCTGTGACTTCCTTCTTGCTGGGCATTGATTTTCTGGCCTCGACTGAACAATGAAAAAACGTGTCTGACTAAATCAGGGCGGCGCATTCAGCAATTATAGACGATATCGCTGTCTCTTATACACATCTGACGCTGCCGACGAATAGAGAGGTGTAGAT